>DGTD01000040.1:15222-89801 GCA_002396385.1 Bacteroidales bacterium UBA4345 | reverse complement strand
ACACATGCCAGATGGCATGAAAATAACGGTGTACAGAATCTTTAACGAAGAAGAAAGAACCCAACATATAGAGCAGACCTTCGGCGAGAAAGATACCAAGGGTAACAGAACTCAGAGAATTGTAGAAAGGTACGACAACAATAATGAAGCTCCACCCCATCAGCATATACAGCGCCAACGAAAGTTTGGGATGTTTACCCAGACACAAAACCTTGAAAATACCCCCGGCGACAACCAGCAGCCACTCCACCGCAAACATTATCCAACCCAGAGTACCACCCAAACCACATACAAAGATGGGTGTATAAGAGGCAGCAATGAGCACATATATATTAATATGGTCGAAATAACGCATTACCTTCTTAGCATGGCTCGGTAAGATAAAATGATAGATAGAAGAAGAGGCATAAAGAATAAGTACGCCCAAACAAAATACTATGACAGAGAACTGGCTCTCCCAAGAATGAGAAGGAATAAGATAAAGTAAGAAAAACAACATAATAGGAGCCAATAGAACCCCTAAAAAATGGGTAGCTGTGTTAGCTACTTCCTCGTGAGTAATTGCATAAGACATGGATCAAACAAAATTTAAGGTGAATTCTAAAGTTTTTTAACACTTGCAAAAATAGCGAACAAAGATTAACAAAAAAAAAACTTAAAATCTATTTTCTAAACACCCATCATTTTGTGACAAATACTCAAAAAAAGCCCCAAAAACCAAAGATTTGTCAACGTGACAAAATGAATAATCAAAAGCGACATTTTTGGGTGACAAATTCGTATTTTTGTGACAGAATCAAAGAAAAAAGAAGAATGGAATACCTGCCAAACGATCCTAACATTTTGGTTTCCAGCATCAATATGCTGTTACGCGATGAAGAATTTGACAATCTGGAATCTCTTTGCTACAACTTCAACCGCGAACCCGAAGAGATTAAGACTTATTTGAAAAAATACGGGTTTGTTTACAGTGAGGAACAAAAACAGATGCGTCCTGAGGGGTATGATGCGATAAAAATAGACGTACAGCAATGATAAGGAAAGAGAATATAGAAACCGCCTACTGTTTCCTTCACCAAAAACAAAGAGTTTACCAATACTCCACTATGGAGTGGCAGAAAGAAGATATAGAATATGCCATTGGTTCGTATGTCGACACTATGGACGCTGAACTTTATGCAAAGCTTTCGGAAGGGAGAGAAGACTATTTGCGAAGCCATGCGTCATTTGGAGACGACATAAAGGATGCAGTTGAAAAACTAGAGGGTATGTTGAAATAAAAAAGGATGCACGCAAAGTACATCCTTTACTATTGTTCAGATTTGTATAGGTTGAAACATACCTTCATCACCTAGAAGACTTTTCAGACCGACCTGTTCTAGACCCATTTCTATTATAAAAAGTGGTATTACCATAACTATCAGTTTCAGACCTGCCAGTTCTTGAGCCACGTTGGTCATAAGAAGTGGTGTTACCGTAGCTGTCAGTTTCAGAACTGCCTGTTTTAAAACCATTCCTATCATAATAGGTGGTGTTACCGTAGCTGTCAGTTTCAGACCTACCGGTTCTAAACCCATTTTTATCATAATAGGTGGTGTTACCGTAACTGTCAGTTTCAGACCTACCGGTTCTAAACCCGTTTTTATCATAATAAGTGGTATTGCCATTGCTGTCGGTTTCAGACCGACCGGTTCTGACACCGTTTCTATCGTAGAAAGTTGTTGTTTGTGAGAACAAGCCAAGATACGAACAAATAGCAATTAATAGAATTAATCCTCTCTTCATAAGCTCAATAAAATTTAGGGAAATACTGTTTGTAAAAATGTAGTTCCGAAAGATATACGAAGTAAACAAAAAAAGCAAATTATAATTCTTAATTTACTATTTTGACATTATCAAACACATTATCATTGATTTTTTATTAGCACTCAGACACCTATACAGGGAGAGTAGGCAAACAAGGACAAACGTTTACAGAATAAAAAAAGGATGCACGCAAAGTACATCCTTTACTATTAAAGTCAAATCAGACTCTTATTAATAAGACTCGCTTTCGTTAGGGAAAGTCTTACCCTTCACATCGGCCGAATAAGACTTAACCGCTTCGGTAATAACATTGTGAAGATTGGCATAAGTTCTTACAAACTTAGGGTGGAAGGTAGGGTCCATCCCTAGCATATCCTGACCTACAAGAACCTGGCCATCAACATCAACGCCAGCACCGATACCGATAATAGGCACTTTAACCGTAGCTGCAGCACGGGCAGCCAAAGCCGAAGGTATTTTTTCCAAAACAATTGCAATACAACCCGCATTCTCGAGCAACTTCACATCACGCAGCAGTTTTTCGGCCTCGGCATCATCTTTGGCACGAACGCCAAAACCGCCAAATGCCTTAACCGACTGCGGAGTGAGCCCAAGGTGACCACAAACAGGTATACCGGCACGGATAATACACTCGATAGTATCGACATATTCTTCGCCACCTTCAATCTTCAAACCGTCGACACCGGTTTCCTTCATCATGAGAACCGCATTTGCTACAGCATCGGCTTTTGAAATCTGGTAACTGCCAAAAGGCATATCGCAAAAGACGAACGAATGCTGGCACGCACGGGCAACGCTGCGGGCATATACAATCATATCGTCAACAGAGATTGGAATGGTGTTTGTGTTACCCTGCATCACATTTGACGCCGAGTCACCCACAAGGATGCAATCAAGACCAGCCTTATCAAAAATAGAGGCGGTGAGATAGTCGTAAGCAGTAAGCATTGCTATTTTCTCACCCCTGGCCTTCATAGAAATAAAATCTTTCGAAGTTACTTTCTTTACTAAATCTGGCATAATACGTTTAAGAATTATAACGTCACAAAGTTAGCAAAAGAATACAACAAAAGAAACCAAGGTTTATAAAAAAGGAAAAGATAGGCATAACACCTATCTTTTACTATCTGGAAAAAATCATTTGTTTTTAATATCGACGACCATGGAATCGGCAACATTATCTTTTTCCCAAGGCCTGACATAGATAAATTTCAAGAAGGGTTCGCCCGTTGCTTTCGGTTTGAAAGTCCACACTTCAGTTCCACCCGCACCACACATCGGCGACGCTTTCTTTTCGGTTTGGAAACTGAATCCGACAGAATCGGCAGCAGCGTTATCCCGATTCACCCAAACCCACTGGAAACCCGTAGAGGGATTCGACTTGAGGCGGACCTCAAAAGTATTCAGGTTTTCATCTTCGGCAGTCATTGGAGTTTTCGATTTCAGACGATTAACGGCAGGCACCCCCTCCTCTTTTACATTACCAGTTTCATCAGCCGCACGCATCTTTGTAGAAGAACTACAACTAACCGAAAAGGCGAAAAGCGAAAAAAGGAATATAGACCGTTTAAACATAATGCCAGAAATTACTCAAACCTTTCATAAGTAGGAGCCGTATTCTTGTTCCTCAAAGAGTAGGACAAGTAGATTTCGTGCGCCTGACCAGAGTACTTTGCAACCTTACCAAAGTTATAGTCGAAAGTATAACCAATACGGAAATTCTGGAACTCAAGACCCGCAGAAAGAGCCACAGGATTAGTGCCAAGTCCGTCAATCAAGTCCGGATGATAGGTAAGTCCACCCCAGAACATACGGTTGAAGAAACCGGTAACATTCAATTCGGCAACATTAACTTTCTCCTTGTTCATCCATGTAACCATCGGAGCCAAGTCCCATTTGTCGTTAATGGTGAAGATGTAACGGCCATATACATAGAAATGTCTGGAACTTTTCAGCGTTGTAGCCTCGCCCTCCTGCAAATGGGTAACAGACGCACCGGCAAGAATACGTGGCGTAATGAACTCGAAACCGAAATCGAAGTCTGGACTGATTTTAGTCTGTTTATCGAGCGGGAAGTCGCCATCGACATAGGCCTCAGTCGGATCTTCGAGAATATATTCAGCGCCATTGAAATAGCCATATTGAACACCGGCAGAGAGACCAAGAGAAACGACCATCTCGTCAGAAAGGTTCAACTGATAGGCGTAGACCAATTTAGGGTTGAACATCGATTTAGCCACACCAAGGTTATCGTAGGACATTGATACGCCAAAACCCGAATGCAGGTCGTCTTTAAAAGTCTGGGCATTAAGGACACCCGACTTAGGCGAGTCCTTCATATTGCACCACTGGTAACGTCCCAACATAAAAATATCGATGTCGGCGATATTACCAATACCGGCAGGGTTCTTGTTAATACGAGAAAAGAACTGTTGCGACAACATCAAGTCTTGCTGGGCACTAGCACATAGAACCAGAAAGAGCGACGAAATCAATATCAGTATTTTTTTCATAACGAATGAGTAATTATCAAATTAAGACTAAAGCAACAGCCTTTATTAATCGTTCAACAATTTAATTTCAACACGGCGGTTCTGCTCATGCTCTTCCTCCGTTTCCGCATTAGGAACAACAGGATCGGCCATACCTTTACCCACCGACTTAATCTTCTTAGGGTTAAGTCCCTTGTTAATCAACATTTCACGAATGTAGTCTGCACGTTTTTGTGAAAGTTTCTTATTGTAATCTTCAGAACCACGGCTATCGGTATAACCCGTAACTTGGAATGAGAATCCGGGATATTCCTGCATAGCAGAAAAGAGTTCGTCCATCTGTACCTCATATTCCGGTTTCATATCAGACTTGTTATAGTCGAAGAAGAAGAGGACCCAGTTGAACCCTTTAGGTTCCTCGATAGTGTGGTCCATTGCCAATTCCCTATCGAAAATAAAATTATAATGTTCGGGATAATAAATATCGCCAGCCTTCTTTCCACCCGCACGGTCAGAAAGGAAGTACATAGAGCGTCGGTTATAGACCACATTATAATCGTTAGCGCTAGAGTTGAAAACATCGCCCATATTTACGGCAGGGTTCCAAATAGACTCGTTGCGCCGTTTATGAGCCGCATACAGGTCCATTCCCCCTTTACCACCCGGACGGTTAGAGGTAAAGATGAGCGCCGTGTCACCCACGACCAAAGGATAGTCTTCAACAAATTCAGTATTCAGGGTATCGGAAATAGGAGCAGGTCTAGACCACATTTCCTCGCCATTCTCATCCTTAATCTTTTCAATAAAGTACAAATCGCGGCCACCCTTACCAGCTTTAAATTCACCAGAAAAGAGGATTTTCTTTCCCCGTTCAGCCAGAGACGGGTTATGGAAACCCTTCGCGCCAGGGTGAGAGAAATTGTAGCGCCCCATAGCCAAAGTAGAGCCCTTAATCTGGTTCTTCTCAGCCATAACACCCTGAATCTTCATCAGTTTAACCCCTGTGAACTTGTCACCATCTTCGTTAGCCTCATACATCTGTGTGCCGGCAGCGCCATCGCTTGTCTTTTTCACGAAGTAAATCTTTTTGTTAGCCTCGTCATAAGCGAAAGTTCCCTCAATGTTAAGCGACATAAGCTCAGGACAAACAATAAGTTCATCGAGGTCGCGGTTTTTCTGGGGGTAGAACATATAAGCAGTGTCGTTTCGGAAAAAGACCAAAGACCCTTTCTTGTAAATAGACATTGGCATTTCCTGAGACTTTGTATTCTTTTCAGAAGACGCAAACTCATAGAAACCACCTCCATATCTGCCTTCCAGCGCAAAAGCTTGAGAACCGCACATAAGAGCGAGAGATGCGACAATTATTTTTTTCATAATGATCTATATTCGTATTAATAGAACTCGTTATTTAGAACTTAACCAATTCAATAGTACCCTTCAGAGTACGTCCGTCTTTCTTGACCAGCACGTAGAAGTAAGTGCCAGGTTCAGCCAGCTGACCGTTATACTGACCATCCCAACCGTCGGTTCCCTCATAAACCATTTGCTGGTAACGGTTGAAGATCTTAACCGGATATCCCTTCATGAACACATCGTTCTTAGGATTACCATTATATGGAGTGAAAGCGTTAGGTACTTGATAATAGTCGGCAACATCAATATCGATGTCAGTAGAGCTAAGCGTACCACAGAAGCCATCGTTAGCAGTAGCGAAGAAAATGTACTCACCGTTCTGAGGCATAGGATATGAGAATCCGTCTTCCTTAGAATTACCGACATACAAGGTATCGTTAAACTGCTTGTTAATCATATACCAGGTTAAATCGATGTTCTTATAACCCTCAGGAATGGTAACATTAAGTTTAACCTCGTCTCCCATCTGAACTTTCTCAGTTTCAGGAACCACGTCAATCGTATAAAGGTTAGAAACCTGGACCTCAGGAGTGAACACTTCGAAAGAGTTTGCACAAACCTTATCGATCGCATAAACCCCATAAACAGTGTTTTTAGTAGGATTATGGTAATTCACATTCTCAATTGTGGTATCGCCGGTAGACCATACAAACATTTGAGGGTTACCTGCGTATACAATCACAGTCATTTGAACCGAATTAGCGCTATCCTGCGTCTGACACAAGAAAGGAGTTGCATCAATACCAATCTTAACAGAATCTTGTACTGTTAAAGAATACTCTTTTAACTGTACAGGACATATAGCATTAGCCGCAATAGCTCCCATCTGGATCACATTCAAGCCAGAAACTGGTCGGTAGGTAATTGCGCTGCCAGATCCTACCGATGGATTCCAAGTGTAAATGATAGAATCACCAGGGAAGTTATTTTCCACATAAGAGGTAATTTCAATCTCATTACCCACGCATATCGGATTCGAACCCTTCGTCTGTGCCAAAGTCACATTAAGCGGAACACGCGTATTGATAACCGTGTTGGCAATAGCCGCAGGCTTGTCTTCAACACATACCGAATCGTAAGCCTCAACAACAATTATATTCTGTCCGAGAGCCAAATTATAAGTACGACGTATGGTATCGTCCTTCACACCATCAGACCAGACATAATAAGCAGGGTCACCTCTATGAACTGTCACATTAAGAGCAACGACCTCATCGTCGGCATTGTACAGACATTTTTGGTGAATATCGTTATCGGCAGCCAAAGAAATCACAACATTTTTATGCAATGTTGAGATAAAGGACTGTGTAACCGGAGAGTTTTCTGGGCACACATTATCGGCAACCGCAGCGAAAACAGCCACATTTTCTTTAAAGTCTGTCAGAGGAACAGCAACTAAAGAGTTGACAGTAGAGTCGCCATCGGTAAATGTTTTATCAGCATAAAGCTTACCATTTTCAGACACTTCCCAAAGCACTTCGGTTGGGTTCGCCAACAAATGGTTAAAGTTGGCCACCAACACCAGACTTTCATTTTCGCAGAAGCTTGGATCAGCCTTCAAAGAGAAAGTGATTGGCAGGCGGGTCTCGGCATCATAAGCGAATTCAAACTGTGAAGCATCGGTACTACAAACACCATCAACCATCTTCACACCATAGGTATGTTTACCCTCGACAGTAACAGGGAATGTGTAAGAAGGAGCATCGTTGGCAGTAGAATTCACCAGTTCGCCATCGGCATACCAGTCGAACCTTTCTACATAACCACGGTTCGTAGTAGCAGTGAACGTAATGCCGGCATCGTTCCCCATACAGAACATATGGTCGTCACGATCGGTCTTTACGGTAACATCGAGTTGTTTATAGAGGCCGATAGTAGTATTGGCAACAGGCTTATTCTCGGTACAAACCTTATCGACAACCGAAGCCGCCAGATATATATCCTCAGTTGTATTAGTCAACGGAGAAGGGGTAACAATATTTGAAGTTTTAGAGGCAGCGGTTGTTGTAGTTTCACTAGCCAAAGTACCGTTGCCAGAAGAAACGGCCCAGAACACAGAAGTATTTTCAGGTTCCAACAGGTGTTCAAACACAACCTCGGCATTGGCAACAGCGTTTTCACATATCTTCTCATCAGCCGTCAGACTGATGCTTATTGGCAGACGAGTTTCAACAGGGACAGAGAATGCGAATTCATTTGAGTCGCGCACATTGCAGACACCGTCAATTGCATTCACACCATACACATGTTTGCCCTCCGTTTCAACAGGGAACGTATAAGTAAACACATCGTGTCCTGTTTTCTCAACCATTACACCATCGGCATACCAGAAGAAGTCCTTAGCATAACCCCTGTTAGTGGTAGCAGTGAAAGTAATACCCGTATTCGACATACAGAACAAGCTGTCAGAGCGGTCGGTTGTAACAGTAATATCAAGCGTCTTGTACAGATCTATTACAGAAGAGACCGCAGGAACGTTGTCAGGACAAACCTTGTCGACGGTAGAAGCAGCCAAAACAATCTGTTCGGTCGTATTCGTCAAAGGCACCGGAGTAACCACATTTGAAGTATGCATCTGATCGTCGACCTTTGTATTTTCGTTAGCAAGACTTCCGTTACCAGAAGAAACAGCCCAGAAGATGTCGGCCGTTTTAGGATCCAACAAATGGTTAAGCTGGACTTCAGCCGGAATTGTCTCGTTTTCACATATTCTGTCTAAAGTAGACATCGAGATAGTAATAGGCTCACGCAACTCGGTAGGTATACCGGTAGCGAACTCAGACTCAGAAGTCTTGTTACAAACCTCATCGACTACATGCACACCAAAGGTCGTTTTACCCTCGACAAGCGAACCAAACGAGTAGGTATTGACAGGCGCCTTTGTAAAGCCAACCTGAATATCGTTCTTGGTCCAATAATAAGTGACAGGGACACCTTGTACGGTATTCGCCGTAAGTTGGAACAACGATTCAGGAGAAGACAAGCAGAACATACTGTCTGTCCTATCGGCTGAAAGTGTCACTTTAATCGGAGTATGAATGCTGTAAGGGAATGTCTTAGTGGTACTACAATAGTCCTTATCGGAACCCGTTACAGTTATAACCCCCATGTGAGGGAGTGTTTCTGGCAACTTTACAGAAGGCACGGCTGTATTTTCAGTGAAATCAGCACCCGACTTCCACTCAAAAGTCGCACCTGCTGGAACCACATTGGTGAGTTCTACAGGATTATCGAACAAACATGTCACAAGGCTGTCTGGAGTAGTAAACTCAACGAACGAGCGGCGGTGCACGTATACCTCCATAGTATCGGTACAACCCAAACGCGTCTCCGTTACAAAATAGAAGAGCGTATCGACAGGGTCATTCTCGCTAATCACATACGAGAACACCGAATCTTGGTTATTGATAGTTTCAAGCGTGCGCGAGTCAACCCAACGGTAAACAGGCCGGTTATGCGCGCTAACAGTTACCTTGAACGTTTCACCAATACAAAGTGTATCGCGGTAAGTAGGGTCAAGAGGACCTCCATAATCGAATACTACACGGAACGGTTCAGAAACCGCATACACACTGTCGCAAGTAAGAGCTGGCGACTTGCCATCGAGAATGCGGGTAATGACATCTTCATTCGATGCTACAATACCACGGAAATAAGTGGTATCCCAGAAAAGAGGAGTCTTTTTGCTGAGACTCACAACAAACGAGTCAGCATCGGTAATCTCACCTATATTAACCCAGTTGACCGAGTCTTTACTATATTGGTAGAGGTAACTAGGGTTGGTAATGTACTTCTTAATATCGTCCTTGTTCAAGACAAAGAGAGGGACATCAACCTCGCGACAGGTATCGATAGGCGTCATGCTTGACTTCAAGCGGTCGCGATAGACGTTGACAGTCGGATAAGCTGCAATGATAAGGATATCGTCGAAAAGCAGGTCGTTACCGAAGTTATCGGCACCACCAGGCTGGTTGTTAACCAACTGCAACTTATAGTGGCCACCCTGTACGGCACTAAACATGAACGAGAGGTTCGCCCACATACCACCTTTGACAGAACGAGGGTAGATATTACCAGAAGGGGTTTCATAGATAACGTTATCCTTCTGGTCAAGTACTTTCAGACGAACGTTGACCGGCTTGTTAGATGCGACAGCAGTTGCATTATTCACATAGGCCGAGAATAACAAGCGCGTATTCTCACATTCATTCGAAAGGGTGATTTCACGTTCAATAAGAATAGTTTCCTTAGAATCGGCAGCACAGTTCACGAAAAGCATACCGCCAAGAACGCCAGTAGCCTCCTCGGTGTGGTCGTAACCATTCCAGTAGTCTTTTTTCGTTTGGCCACAGTTACTATAATCAGGGTTAGGCACCACGGCATAGAAACCGTCTTCAATACGGTATCCATCGCAAGTACCATTATCGCTCCAACAAGCATAGTGCTTATAGCCATCGGCACCACAGTTGTCCGTGTCGAAAGGTCCTACCAACGGATTCAACAACGAGAACTTGTGGTTCTTAACAGAGTTGTAATAGTCGGGAGCCCAATAATTCTCAATCTTGTTCTTCACCCCGACCGTATCGGTCATTTCATTGGTAAACTTCAGATTATTTGAAGTAGTATACTCGTTATCGGCAGTAAAGACACCGAAGTTATCGAAGAACAAAGTATCGACCTCGGCACCTTCATCCCAAGAGAAACGAACGCGGACAAAGAAAGTATCTTTAACGATGAACTCCTCACCCTCATGTCCAGGTCGCATATCAACGGCCTTTCCTTCCACCAGATACTCCAAGTTTTGAGAAGGATTAAGAGTGAAAGAAGATTCAGGAGCAGTGATAGACATCAAGTCTTTGAAGACCTCGTCGTTATCAGAGCGAGCCTTTAAAGTGATATCATTAAGTTTAGAGGCTCCGAGAGCCATAACTTCAACAACAAACTGTTTTCCATAGTCAATTTCGTGTTCGTATGTAGGTTTCTGCTTTGTTTCAAAGAGATCGGTACCCACCAGATGCACGCCAATACCAGGCGAATTATAGAAAGCCAAAGCAGGCGAAGACACCATCTTGTTCGTTCCATTATACATAACGACACGCACTTTGGTGGAGTCGTCCAACGACCCAGCCTCCGGGCTATAATCTTTGTTTACAGCACCATCAATATCTTCCCAAGCACCCGTTTTTTTGTTAAGCATCTGCCACTGGAAAGTTGCATTTTCAGGCAACGAGGCGGCAGAATTGCTACAGAAAGTCGGGGTGAAGGTAGGTTCAGTAGTTAAATTCATGAACTCGTAGCCAACACCGCCAACGCCAAGCAAATCGTAACCAGGCTTAGAATATGCGATAGTATCTTTATCTGCACCTTCAATGAAATAGAGCACATATTCAGTACCACCCGCATTACCGAATTTCACAGCATTGTCGCCGGCACTACCCGATTGCCAAGAGATAGTAGAAGGGATATCGCTGGCAAAAACAGTATTCGAACTGTTGACATCCTTTCCATCTTTGAACAATTGTAGCTGACCGTCGTTCTGAGGTGTTACAGTAATGCTGTATACAGAATTGCAGGAATTCTGCGACTCTATAACAAAAGCATCTGCTCCGTACCAGTTCTTTCCTGTCAACTCGGCTTTAGACGAGAACGGGAGCAAAAGAATAGAAACTAATAACAGGCCTTTTGCAAGACAATTACAAAAACTCGATTCAAACAGTACCGCAACCCTACGCATACGCGTATAGGCTGAAACAATACACTTAGTTATCATAAATAAAACGTCATTAAGTATCAGATTAAGATTCTAGCACAAACTAGCAAATGCAAAAAAAGTGAAATATAGAATTAAATGCAAATAAATATTCAAAAAGAATAGAAAAAATAAAGAAAAAAAACGACACGACGGGAAAAAATAGTAAATAACAAACCCACTATTTCAAATTTAAATGTCATTGAAAATCCTATTTAAAGCAAAAACAACTAAGGGAAGACGAGATGTTCAAAACGGCTTTATAACCTTTGTATTTATAAAAGGCCCGGGAGAAAAAGATTACTCATCAAAAAAAGAGGAATGAGCCAGTCAGGAAAGGGAGTGCCGTTTTCTTGTTACCCTCCCATATGCGTAACAAAAGAATCAATACAAAAGTAGGCAAAATAATAGGTTTTATAAAAATTGCAGTATAGGTACATATAATTATAATTTTTTTGTTAAATTTGATATATACCGCCAACAGGGGTGGAAGTTGTTGTCATACCTAATAAATATACAGTTATGGTGTCTCTAAGAATTAATGTTATTTACGTCTGCTTGACTTTATTAACCGTCATAAAAGCACATACCCAAGAAGCAATTGTAAAATTAAACACTGAAGAAGTTAACACCTTTTGTGCAGAAGAAAACGAATGGGGCATTTCCTATCCTGCGCCAGCACAAGAATTATCATATAAAGTCAACATCATACCATGTTACAAAAGGTTCGATAACATAACAGGAGGATGGTATATTCTACAAATTGACGAGCCAGGAGATTTAGGCATTAAAATCAGCCACTCAAATCATTCAGACCTCGATTTTTCATGTATAGGCCCATTTGAAGGGAAAAACAAAGGAGAAGCAATAGAAAACTATCATAAAAGCCAAGCAAGTTCTTTATGGTACACCGAAACAGATCTTACGAACACGCTGTTAGACAAAATGAATGAGTTCGGTTGCGAGACTGACGATAGCGACTATACAGAAAGCCCTGTGGTTAGCGACATTAACGACCCTTGCTTCAGAGGTAAGTACGACATCTACCCCGACCATAAATACGTAGACTGCAGTTCCTCACATTTTTCTACAGAGGCCTGCTATATACCTAACGCAAAAAAAGGCGAATGGTATTTCATATTCATCAACAATCTAGGGGTAATTGAAGAAGATGGAGTTTGTAAAGGGAATGGACGTGAAGGAACGATGATTTTCCAAAAGATAGGAGGAACAGCTACCACCCAATGCGACGTCATTATAGACGCCTATTCTACGGGGCCATATTGCGAAGGAGACACCATCAGATTAATAGTACAGAACCCACCCAAAAACGCGACTTTTCTATGGACAGGGCCAAATGGTTTCACTTCAACCGAACGCTGTCCGATTATTCCTAACGCCCAACCCGACGATGCGGGTCAATACACACTCGTGATGTTCAGCAACGGTTTGGAAACACCAGAAAAAACCATTGACGTCAAAGTAACAGATAGGGACACGTTCATTGAAAAAAGATCAGTTACGTTAAATGAATACGGATTTTACGACGACGGAAAACACATTACGCGGCATAGCAAGATTTTCGAAAGTCCGACCTTGAACGATGAAGGTTGCTGGGACATGTATAAGTTGATGTTGGAAGTACAAATGGATGTCCATTCCACAGGGCCCTACTGTAAAGGCGACACCATTCGTCTGATAGCTGACCACGTTCCAGAAGACGCCCAATTTCTTTGGACTGGGCCGAACGGCTTCACCTCCTCAGAAAGGAACCCTATCGTACCGGACGCCACACATGAAGAAGCGGGTCTATACAAACTGGTCATGCATTACGATGGTTTCGACGACCAAGAAAAAAACGTCGACGTTGTCGTATCACAAGAAGACACCTTCATAGTCAAAAAGTCGGTCGAACTAACCGACGATGAAGCATTTGTTTTCGAAGGAAAGGAACTCCGCCAAAATGGCATATACGAGTTCCCTCACAAGAGAGAATCTGGGTGCGACAGCTTGATTATTCTTGACTTAGAAGTGCAAATCGACGCCTACTCGACTGGGCCCTACTGCAAAGGCGAAGACATCGAGCTGAAGGTGACGCACGCACCAGAAGATGCGACCTTTGAATGGACAGGACCGAACAACTTCACATCGTCAGTCAAGGCCCCGACAATCTTCTGTTCAACAACAGACGATGCAGGAGAATATGTGGTTGTGATGCGCGATGGCATACATAAAGAACAAAAAAGGGCCGTGTACGTCGACATACGCGAGACGGACACTGTTTTTATAAAGAAATCGGCAATAGCTTCAAAAGCAAATGGTTTTATTTACAATGGTCAATTACTGTCGGAAGGCGGCGTTTACGAGTTCTCACAGAAGAGAGACAAAGGCTGTGACACACTGACAATTCTCGATTTAGAGGTTTTACTGGACATAAATCCGAGAACTCACTTCTCACCTAACAACGACGGGATTGAAGATGTTTGGAGAATAGACAACATAGAGATGTATCCCGGGGCTGTTGTTTACATCTATGACCGCAGAGGAAAACTCCTCTTCCAAAAGAAAGGGTACGACAACGAAGGCAATAGCTGGGACGGAACTTATAAGGGCAAAGACTGTCCATCCTCCGACTACTGGTATGTTATAGATATAGAGAGTCTCGATCTACAGATAGATGGTCATTTCACTCTGATAAGGTAGGATTCATTCAAACAATTCCAATACGGCTCGGTATTCACACCCTATGCCCGTTTTTTTATATTTTTGTAAAAAACAACCTAATGGAGCAACAAATAAACGAACTAGACGCACAAGACCTAAAAGTCATAGCGGAAAGAAACGAATGGGTAAAAGGTCACCTGAAAGATGACGTACAAGACCAATACGATACGTTTGAAGGGAAGCTCTACCTACTTCAAGGCATTCTGAAGGAAGGCTACTACCAAAAGCATGAGACAGCAGAACTGCAAACACTAGGCTACTGCCTTGGTGAACTGCTGAACGAGTTGCTCGGCACACATTGGGTAAAAGTGACCGACGACAAAGGGACCGACTATGCCCTACGCTACAAAGACAGCTCCATATTGTTCTTCCCTGTCACTATGATATCGAAAAGGATTGAACGCGGAGAAACTGTTGACATAGAATTCCTGTTAGGCCAAAGCAGCGACCAGTTACACGAAATACTATACGACGAACTGTCGGACAAATGCCGTTACTATGCAGGCGAGGACGAATTTCCGGAAGACGCCGACGAAAACTACTACGACCTTTGGGCGGCCGAACGCGCATGGTTTGAGTTTGAGATGCAGCACCAACCTATAATAGACGAGTATGTGAACTTTTACAGGGCGAACGGGCTGACAGACTACAGCAAAGGCGACGGCATTCCCGAATCGTTGAAAGCTTTGCTGTTTAACAGCTACAGCTACTCGAAAAACGGAATCGTCGATATTCCCGGTTTCAAGATTTGGTACGAGAAACATTATCACTGATTGCCTAGACAATAGCGGGCGATTAACAAATAATTTCTTCGGAGCATGTTCCCTAACCACCAGTTTAGCAGCATGTAGTTATCTTTCCAGTTCGTCGTCCTTTACAACCAAGGTGATGTCAGAAACAAAACCTGATACGATGTGAAGTAATGTCCCATAGCGCCCCCGTCACCCTTCTCAATTTTACGAGCGTTGTTCTTCCTATACCAGTTTTGTGCCAACTCCTACTTTGTATTTTGTGCCAGACTCTCAATCTTCTACTCAGTGACAGCACGGACTGAAAAGCCATCGGATCTGTCTGTGTTACTCCAATAGTAATATGTTGGTTCTATATAAAAAAAGACGCCAAAGATGAAGTCATCAAAAGTTGAAGAAGTCCAATATGTGCCCATTGTGCCAGAATA
The DNA here is from genome assembly GCA_002396385.1 of Bacteroidales bacterium UBA4345. Lineage (GTDB taxonomy): Bacteria > Bacteroidota > Bacteroidia > Bacteroidales > Paludibacteraceae > Physcocola. The sequence goes on along the minus strand of DGTD01000040.1, from coordinate 74,416 downwards.
GTTTAGTTCAGAGCCTACTCGTATTCCGGCAGCCGGAATGAAAATTGAATTGTTATTTGGGCCAGTAACTTCATAGCCATTCACACCGTTCAATGTAGTCCACTTCCACGTACATTTTTCCCTAAGTTCCATCATTTCATCAATAGTAGGAAGACGCCAAGAACCGCCCCAATTCACACATGCAGCATCATATTTTGCGGTAAGGTTCCCATTGCTGTCCAAAGCCCCCTTTGAAAGAAATTTTTCTTTATCAAAGTCTTTTAACAAATAATCAGCAGATAACTTTTTCCACACATTGTTGTCATCCGTATAAGTATCCTTTGTCGTTGTTTCTCCACGAGCAAAATAATCACCATATTCTTCTGGAGTGTTAGCACCCACGTTACATTTTGCCCACTTCACACTAAGTCCTAAATCTACAGCCTCGTGTTTTTGATTTTGGGAAAATCCTTCAAATGAAAGCCCCAAACCCATTAGAACAACTAACATTATCTTTTTTCTCATACTTAGGAATTGTTTAAGTTTAAAAGAGCGATATTTTATTTATAAATCAGTATCAAAATCATCCAGAATTAGTTCTATCTCATACTTTGATCCTAATTCTTTGCACAATTTAACATACGCATTTCGGGCCATTTTCAAAAACTCCTCTATCTGATTTTTATTCCACATTAAATCACCATTTGGATCCTCTCGATTCAAGCACGTATCATATAAATTGATTAAATCGTCCAAAGTCTCTTTTAATCCGTTGGATATAGGCAATTTATCTGTTTCAATAGGATAATCATTAAACTTTGTCCTTGCCGCATCATTGTCGCTCCATACACAAATACCACTTCCCCAATCAAACATAAATTTCAACTTGTACGTTGCCCTTGTCCGAACATGATTGCAATATTTCCCGAGAATTCTTACAAACGTATCTTTTTCCTCTTCTGTCATGTTCGTAAGGGTGCACGACAAGAACTTTTGATCATATACATTCCGAATAAAGAAGGCCTTTTCAAACCCGTAAACTTCTTTGTTTTTACACAAAAAAAGTTTTTCCCATGAATCCGCATCCTCTTTCCATGTTGGGAAAGCGACCAACAAATCCTGATACAGTCTATTTACATCAATTTCTTCATATCTACTGCATTTTTCCCAGTCCTTCTTATATTTCAAACGTATAAAAAAAGAACATGCGTTTTTGTCATCGTCCACAGACTCTTCTATATTCCACGCTTCGCAATCCTCGCTCTTACGGTTTGGATAATCACCGTTATGGAACAACGCATAGACCACCTCTTCCAAATCCTTAAAATCTGGGTAATCAAAAATTTGGTTTTCATATTGTTCTCTTGACCAGTCGTTTCCTGTAAGTCTGTTTAATTCATTAAAGACTTCCTGCGAGGTATCGATAGTCAGTCCACATACCAAATGTTCTACTTTCAACAACAAGTCCTTGTTTTTCAACACATTCTCCAAATCTTTCATATTTAACAATTTCTTATATATTCAAATTAATACTCCAAACAATATAAACGGATTTATGTATTTGTTCATTTGCAGTTTTAACATCTTTCCTTGATTATTTTGGCACAGATTCCAACACAATATATATTCTTGAAAGAGATGTTTATTTATTCAGGTAAGGGATTACAAATGGCAAGAATGATAATTTATGCACCACCACCAATTCTTCTCCACACGAACCGTTTGACGAATCGTAATAAGAGTAGGACCTCGGATCTACGGAAACCCATTCCCCCTCACCGTCACATAGTACAGTTCTCAAATCATAATCCGAGTCATACGCTTCATAAATATAGACACAATCCCCAGCATCTTTCAGATGGATTTTAAACAGACTTCCTAAAAAAGAAAGGTTCAAATAGCTTTGATATATCTCTATTCTTTCAATATCGTCTAAAAGAAACTCCCTGCATAAGCCATCTTTCTTAAAAGTCACTTTCTTATCCTCTAAAAGAAGGCTACTACCCTTGAATTTCCAAAAAATAACCCCAAACTGAATCATCTCAGAAATATAAGGATCGTTCATTAAAAACACCATAAGCAAAGAAATGAAGAAGGGCAACTCCAACCCATACCTAACATAAAGAGAGGGAAGAACAACAAAAAAGCTATAAAAGAGAAGAGGAACGCCTATTATCGATATTCCTACAATATACATATACAACTTTTTACCTGGAAACTTAAAATCTGCCGTTTTCATAAATTTAGAGCAGAACAAATATAAGGTGACCTCTATAAATTCACTTTATCGAATTGTCTAGGCTGTAGAGGTCACGTTTTACAGCCCAAACAATTACTATGATGCAAAAGTAAAGTAATTAGTCCAAATTACCCCCCCATTTTTTATATTGTACAACATAAACCACGAGGGTACATTTACGCAGTTATCCATTCTGAGTTGTATCTCAGAATCTGCGAGTATCTGCATATGTTATAAACCATGTTTGTAAAGGCGATGTTTGCCTTTGCCCTGACGATGCCAATACACCTAAAGATCAAGCCACGCATTGACTGCTCCATAAAGCCAAACACATGCTCCACTCGGCTGCGTACTGTTGACTTTTGTTTGTTACTCAGCTTTTGGCTGTCTGTTAGAGGATGATTCCTAAAGCCTTTTTCACATATAATGGGCTTTACTCCTTTGGCCGTCAGAGCACCTTCCAAACCTGTATAGCCGGCATCAAGCCAGACTTCCTGACCCTTGTCTTCTTCTGTAATGAGTCCTGCTGCCTCTTTGGAGTCATGCACATTTGCACTTGTCACTGCATAGCCCGTAATTATTTTTGTCCACTTTCACATGGTCCTTGTACCCATAAAAGCGTTCGCCCCGTTTCTTTACCCAACGTGCATCTATGTCCTTTTGGCATTTCTTGTGCGGTTGGTCCTTCCAAAGTTCTGCACCCTTGCCTTCTTTTATCTTTGTGTTGCGTTGCCTGGGGGCAACAACAAAACTGGCATCTATCATTTTGCCTTCGTTCATTTTTATTCCCAACTCCTGCAGATGTAAGAGGAATATGTTGAAGAGCTCATCAAACGTGCCTTTTTGGGCAAACAGTTCACGGTATTTCCAAATCGTCTTTTCGTCGGGAACATCCTCATAACAGCTTATGCCTAAGAACTGGCGAAAACTTGTACGGTCCTTTATCTGGTACACTGCCTGTTCGTCGCTTAGGCAGTACATCCTTTGTATGAACATGACCTTTATCATCAAAACTGGGTCGAAGGGACGGCGACCTGCATTCGAACGTCTGTCCTCTTTGGCAAGAACCGACTCCAGTTTTTCCCTGTACATCTCGAATTCCAGACATTAAGACAACATCTCCAACGGATTGCACATTTTTGACAGTTCATTTATGGTGTATTGTTCTTCAAAAAACGATTTTGGGGTGTTTTGATGATATTTCTGCATATTTTGTTGACTTTACACTATAAATATACGCATAATATATTAATTATCAAAACTTTAATTTACAGAAGTCCCATATAACTAATTAAAATCAAATTCCCTATTTTATCCTCTTCAAGTGCACAACTACATATACCCCCATAAAAAAGGAGTTGCGCAGCTTGCACAACTCCTTGACTTTTAATATTATTCGGATATGGTTTAAGCCAAAGGCTTCCTGATTACAAGTCTGTCTCGTTACCAATTGCCCCCAGGGCCTCCACCAAATCCACCAGGGCCAGAAGAAGATCTGGCAGCCCCCAGGGCCGTTCCATTTGCAATGGAACCGCCTTCGCTATAAGTAAGTGTCGAATTACCCGTCCAACGGAAGTTCACCGTTTTCGTCACATTTGTCAGCGTTCCGCCAGAAGTCAGCGAAGCAGACGAGTCGTACAAGAAGTATAGGTTATTGGACGCTTTGGTAGTAGTGAACGAAGATAACACCACTCCATTGTTGGCCGCCGTATAAAGCGTATTGGCAGAACCAGCCGCACCCGACGTTGTAGTTGCGCCCGAAGGCGAATTCTCAACACCCGAGCCAAAAAGCATAAGTTTTCCTCCCTTGTATGTAAAACTGTAGCTACCGCCATCTCCACCGTCTAGCGTGCTACCCCCCTCAACAATCAACACACCGCCAGTAAACGTCATACCGCCGTTGCTGTCAAGGCAATCGGTATCGCCACTTCCTACATTAAGATAGTGGTATCCCCCATTAATGGTTATAGAAGGGGTTCCCGACAAACCCGAAGACGACACAGAGGCGTTCCAACCGTCGTTAGACGCATAAATAGAGGTAATACCGCCATTCATAGTAAGGGTTATTGCCTCAAATGCCTCGTAAGAGTTACCGACGTAAATGTCGCCACCATTAACAGTCAGCGTGTTGCGTCCATGAATGCCCTGGTCGTAAGGAGCATCGATTGTAATTTTACCTCCATTAACGGTAATGTCGCGGCCTTTTATGCCCGTATCAAAAACTTTAGCCTCAATAGTTCCACTATAAATGTCGATAGTCTTATCGCAATTGATAGCCTTAGGTCCGGCACAATACTTAGTTCTAGAGTTTTCACCCCCCTTGACGTAGGTAGCATCGGAAGACGTACCAGCCACTATCACAAGAGACAGATCATCGTCGTTGCCTTTTTCATTACCGATAACGACAGCCTCGTCGGAAGTGATGCCCTTGCCGTGCGCACAAGTAAGTTTAGCCACACCTCCTGTAATGCTGACTAGTTTGTCACCACGTATGCATTTAGGCGTTGAAGAGTTGACTGTTGTAGTAGAAGAGTTGCCAAAACCGCCAGGGCCACCCGGGCCGCCGCCAAAACCGCCAAAGTTACCACCACCCTGGTTAGAAGAAGTAGAGGTAGTGTACCAGTAACCGCCCTTATTATTGATGGTTATGTCACCACCAGCTATATAGACATAATCTCCCTTTATACCCTTCGACACATTCGAGCTGTCGCCAGTGGAGATGCTGACAACGCCATTTGAAATGCGGACATCTGCATCGGCCTTGAATCCACAAACAGAAGCTGTATCGGCATTAGCCGTTTCCTTATAGTAGTAACCGGTGAGTTCGGCCTCGACCGATCCACCAGTGACCTCAATACTGCCATCGGCACTCAATGCCTTTGCGGCAACACCATTACCCTTTACAACAACAATCGCGCTATCGGAAACAACAATGTCTCCATTTGAGGTCACAGCCGTGTTGTAACCATAGTCAGTATCATCGTCCGTATTGACATAAGGAGCAACAGCCGAAAGAGAGGCTGTAAACGTGCCACCGCTAATAGCGACCAATTGTCCCGCTTTTAGGCCCTTCGAACCCGCACCTGAGACAGATACACTGACGTTTCCCCCAGAAACTGCCACAAGGCTATCGCATTTAATTGCCTTGGTGTCGTCAGCATCCGAATCAACATTGACAGTTCCACCCGCAATTCGAACGACTTCAGAACAGTCAACTCCGTCGCCAACAGTACCGGAAACGAACAACTCTCCGCCATAAACTTCTACCCCATCGGCATTGATACCGTCACCAGCAGCACCGTCAATGTTCAGTTTTCCACTATAGAGTTCCACACGTTTAGCACAATTCACGGCATGTTTGGCATTTCCCTTTACCGAGATTGACGCACCCGTATAAAGAGAGTCGGCACTAATTTTCAGTTTCGACTTTGAATAGACAGCGCCTTTTAACGGACTGCCAGCCGCATCGGCCAAATGCGAATTACCCCTAAGGTGTATGGTAGCAGCATAAGATTCACCATCTGCGCCCTTGTTCAGACAAACAGGAGCAGAAGACGCACTTGTTAAATCCAAATTATCAAGGCAGAGAGTGAAACCGTGGTCGGGTGTCAATGTGAACGAGCCATTGGAAGAAGAGCCAGTCAAATAATAAACAATGCCTTTTTCCCCTTCTTGTGACGAGATTACGACATCGGCATCCGAAACATTGGCAACGACAGAAGAATACGGATTATCGACAACCACACTGTTCCCGTTATATGTTATGAAGACCGTATCGCCCGCCACGGCAGTCTGGTCGAAAGAGAAAGTGGCACTGTCGACATCGGCAACGGCATACTGCTTGTCTGGTCCTTCAACAGACATTACCCCGTCGTGGAATCGAATAGTATCGATTACACTAATACCAAAAGACTCGGTCAATCCGCCCAACAGATGGAAATCCATCTTGGATTCAGCGAAAAGCAACGCAGCAAAAGAGCCCGCCGCCAGAAGCATTAAGTACTTTTTCATAATTTACTGAATTTTAAGATTGAACCATTAATTCTAATCAAGAACACACCTTTCGGTAGAGAGGAGATGCCGATGGCCTCGTCTGCAACAGCTATTCCCTGAAGCAAAATACGCCCCGAAAAATCAACAATCTGGTAGGTAAAACTGCCAGATACCCCGACTACAGAAATCTGTTCTGTTGCAACAGCTGGAATGACAGCCATAGCCGACGCGTCATTCAAGACGGAGACGCAGCCCGAAGAAGAGGACTCGAAAGTAGAGAAGAGGATCTTATCGACTTTTTTCAAATCGGCAACCACGGTATTTCCATTGCCTATTGTATCGATAACAAGGGAAGTGTTACCAGAAAAGTACATTTTCCCAGAATCGTACATCGTAAAACTCTGCGATGCACCGTTTTGCAAAACCGTCACCTTCGTTAAAAGCTGCGCCTGAGCGGCAGCAACACCTAAAGGCAATGCGGTAAACAGCAAAACGCATTTAGTTAGTGTTGTGTTCATAGTAGCTAGTAGTTATAATTCTTTTTTCGGGAATAAAAATACTCCGTTCGGATGAGTTCTGGTTTTAAATTCAACCAACATCGTTTTTTTTTAGGGAACAGACAAGATGACAGAGATAGCAACCAAAAGTATAGGAACAAAAGGATAGTTTCAAAAAATAAGTTATATTTGTATATATATATTTAATTATGGAGGCACCAGCATTAAACACCGAGAACCTACTAAACATAGTAGTAAACGTCACCCTAAAACATATTGGGGTAACGAGGGATTTGCTGACCGAACAACACATGCGCATAACACAAGATATAACAGATGCCCGTACCATAATAGTCAAAGTCTCGTTCGCACTAAACATACCCATAAGCGCAATAAGGCGGGTACTGAAACGAGACAACAACACCGTGGTCTACTATCTGGCACACAACGTCGACGATATGAAACTGTATGAGGTAAAGAAAGAGGTAATGCAGTACGTGAACCTTATGGAAAATGGTACGACCGACGACAGCAAAGAAGATAAAGCCAGATAAAGCGCCAAAACACAATAATTATTTCTAATTTTGCATACAGAAGAATCAAAAACACTTATATGAATATAGCCGTAATAATAGCTGGCGGTTCAGGCCAGCGCATGGGACAAGACATCCCCAAGCAGTTCATTAACGTGTACGACAAGCCCATACTTATATATACCCTTGACAGTTTCCAACGCCACCCGATGATTGACGCAATAGAGGTTGTATGCATTGAGGGTTGGGAAAACGTTGTTTGGGCCTATGCGAAACAATTCAGCATAGACAAATTGAAATGGATCGTAAAAGGAGGGAAAACAGGGCAAGAGTCAATCAGGAACGGTGTATACAATTTGGAAGACAAAGCCGGAGCTGACGATATCGTCATTATTCACGATGGCATAAGGCCGCTTATCGAGCCCGCAGTGTTGACCGACGTCATACAGAAAGCCAACGAATATGGCAACGCCGTCACCTCAATGCCCTACAACGAACAGATATTCGTAGTAAGCGAGGAAGATGAGACAACCACAACCCAATTCATCCCCCGCGAGACCCTCCGCCGTGTGTCCACGCCGCAGGCCTACCGCTTCAGCCTACTCGACGAAAAATATCACGAGGCTTTCGAAAAAGAGATTGGCATCTACGGGTCTCACTATGCCAACACCATGATGGTGGAACTGGGCGTTCGCCTGCACTTTGCAGCAGGCAGCGACAAGAATATAAAACTGACCACAAAAGATGACCTTGAAATGTTCAAAGGTTACCTTTCGCGCGACAAAAACAACTGGCTAAAATAACGGGAATTAGACCAACCATGAAACTGAACAAAAGACACCCCCTCTACCAGGAAGACATCAACCACATCACCAGTCTGAAAGGGATAGAGCAACTACACGGGAAAAGTTTCCTGATAACAGGAGCTACAGGAATGGTGGGCGTTATGCTGATTGACGCCCTTATGAAGTTGAAAAACGTTAAAGTATATGCTGTTGGGCGCAACAAGGAAAAAGCATCCACACGACTCGGAGAATACTTTGGAAATGAGAATTTCGAATTCATCCAACAAGACGTATGTCTGCCATTCAGTAACGATTTGAAGGTAGACTACATAATACCAGCCGCAAGCAATACCCACCCTATGGCTTATTCAAAATACCCCATCGAAACCATTATGATAAACATAAAGGGTGCGGAAAACGCTTTGAACCTGGCAGAAAAATGCGGAGCGACGGTCATATACACCTCTACTAACGAAGTTTACGGGAACGCATTGAAAGACGAGTGGTTCACAGAGGACTACAATGGACGCTTGAACCTGACTAATGCCCGTTCGTGCTACAACGAATCGAAACGTGTGAGTGAGGCTATGTGCCAGTCGTATATAGCGGAAAGAGGAGTTAAAGTGAAAATTGCCAGACTATGCCGCATTTTTGGCCCGACTATGTTAGAGGAAGACAGTAAGGCATCGTCGCAGTTCATCAAGAACGCATTGGCAAACGAAGAAATTGTCTTGAAAAGTAAAGGCGACCAATTTTTCTCGTACACTTATGTGGCAGATGCTGTAGCCGGTTTGTTACAAGTACTGCTGAACGGAGAGGTAGGAACCGCTTACAATGTCAGCAGCGAGAAAACGAATGTCCATTTGAGGGAATTTGCCCAACTCTGTTCGGAATACAATGGGAAGAATGTGGTGTTTGACTTGCCAAACGAAACAGAAAGCAAGGGATTCAGCATAGCAACCACGGCCATCCTCGACAACACCCGTATTAAAAGTATTGGCTTTACTCCACACTATACAATGAAAGATGCCGTGTGGCGCACCATAAAAATACTAAGTGAATAAAGCGGTCACTTGGCTTCCACCAAGTCGGGAGACACGAATCGCAACGATGATTCTGGAAAATCTTCTTGAGACAAATTCCGCAAACAGTAGAAGGCACGGTGCTTTGCATCGGGATGCGGCCCTGGTTTATGGGGTTTCTGCTGATAAGTAGAGACAATATCGGCCGAAAGGAAACGTCCCTCCGGCACATAGTAACGGATTCGGAAAACAGCCGATACTCCACACAAGCCCGACACACTGATGTCGCTGTAAGTAGCGAAATTTCCCATACTGTACAAGATAAGTTTACCTTTATACAATTCCGCACCACGCAGCACATGCGGTCCATGCCCCAACAACAAGTCAGCGCCAGCATCAACCAGCATGTGGGCAAACTCGTAGCAGTTACCCCTGTAAGTCCCCACATAAAACTCTTTCTGACGGGAAACATGTTGGAAATCCACCCCCTCTCCACCGGCATGGAACGAGACAATAACGACATCACATTCCAAATCTCTCTTTAAGTGCTTTACCATTTCCACCGCCCGTTTCTTCAAAGCGATGTGGCACACACCCGAATTCGGGGAGAAAGCACAAAAGCCGTATTTCACACTGTCTTTCTCAAAGACAGCATACGGTCGCGACAAATATCCCGCCCAGTTAAAGCCAACCGAGTCAAGCACAGCAGAGGTCAGTTTCCGCCCCGGCTCGGCGAAATCGCCCGAATGGTTATTTGCAGTACTTATAAGAGAAAAACCAGCATCACACAAAGCATCGACATAACCTGCGGGTACGCCAAAACGATGACTGATTTTCGTATTCCGTATTTTCCTCACCCCCATCGAGGTATCGGCAAAGCAACCTTCCAAATTACAGAACGTAACATCGCCACCGGCTAAGGCAGGCTTTACATCATTAAAAAAACAGCATACGGCCTCATAAGAAGGCAGATACTTGAAATCGGGATAAAAGGTTCCCAACTGAACATCGCCAACCGCAACAATGCTAACCGTATCTTTTTTAGCCACACATTCCGGCAGAGTATCTGTTGCGGCAGACTGGTTTAACGCCTCTTCAACAGAGTCGGTATCTGCAAAAAAACTGGTTTCTGGCAGCTGTACAATAGGGACAGCACAGACTAGAGTTAAAAACAGAATTAAAAACAGACGTTTCATATTCGGAAAACTATCCGTCTTCAGGTCTAATTTTTGGCAAGCCAATACCAAAACGAACCGAAAGCACACGGGTTATTACTATAAGCGAAGCAGAAAGCAACTGGTTAACCGTTTGGTCCATTCCGAGCCGCAGCCCGACGTAGTAACACAAACAGCCAGCAAGACAAGCCGAGGCATAAATCTCGTTACGGAAAATCAGAGGTATTTCAGCAATGGAAATGTCGCGTAGCACACCACCGGCCACACCAGTCATAATGCCCATAATGGCTGCGACCCAGAAAGGACGTTGGAAAGCCAGCGTTTTTTCCAATCCGACAACCGTGAACAAAGCCAAACCGATAGCATCGAAAATAAAAAACGTTATATTCAGTCTGACTATGTATTTACGGAATACAATCACAAACAACAAGGCAATACCAGTGCACACCATATAGCGGGAACTAGACATCCAGAAAGGAGTCGTCTGTAACAACACATCGCGGATGGTACCACCGCCAATAGCCGTCAGCAACCCAACCACATAAGCGCCAAACAAGTCAAATTCCTTTTTTGCCGCCAATCTTATACCAGAAATAGCGAAAGCAAAAGTTCCAATCCACTCAATAATATCAACGAATGGAATATCAGAAAAAAATTCAACAAGACCTAGTATCATAACACGTCGCCACCATCGGCGTCTTTACCTTTAATTATATCATCATAAACATCGACCATCCCCTGCAGTTCATTACGAATAGCAATAAGACGCTCAACCACCGAAACATTGTCGGAAGGCTCATCGCCATTAGCCCCGTTATTTCGCGCGCCACGGGCCTTAAGCGTTTTTTTTGCGCCCTCTATAGTCATACCCTTCACCTTCAAGAGGTAAAGTAAAGCCTTGCAGTTTTCAACATTCTGTTTCGAATAACGTCTGGTTCCTTTATCGTTCTTTCTAGAAAGGAAACTGGGCATATCGGCAAACTGCGTTTCCCAGAACCGCAGTGTACTTTGTGGCACCTCTAATTCGTCAGCCACCTCGCCAATAGAATAATAAAGTTTCTCCATATAGAAAAGACAATAAAACAGGACAAAAACTACTCGTCAAACAGTTCACGATGTCTGAACGGCTTTTTCGAATAAGTTTCACCTTCCACTTTAAGTTCGTTCGGGTCCTCCTTCTTGAAAGAAATTCGTGAGAACGGATTCTTCACACGGTTGCCAAAGTCACCCATATAGTAGCCCAGTCCGACCTCAAAATCCTCAACAGCATCGAGGTGTGACTTTAAAGATGTAGTGGCATACAAATGTTTGGTAAACTTATACTTGGTAACAAACTTCCAGTACATAAAATCTTCACAACGGTTCGGCCAAGGATACCCCAGTTCGTCTACAGCAGGCACTTTAATAGGATTGTACGGATAAAATCCTATATGTATACCAGCCGTAAAGCGTTCAATAGTCATATCGTTGGCCCAGAATATGCCACCCCTTATCTTGTTTTTGAACTTATTCTCCTTAATAAAGTTATATCGACGGCTGTAAATTCTTTGCTTGCCATCGTATGCGGAATTGAAAAATCCTTCAAGACCAAAACCCATACGGTAGGCATTCGAGAACGGATAATACAATCCCACGTTAACCGAAGCATTCGGATAATAAGTATCGTCTTCAGCGCCCAGCTGGTTTATGCCGCCTTGCAACCCAGCCTCCAGACATAAGATATGCCTGACAGGACGAGCCGGATGCTTAATAGGCAACGGATAAACATTAGGGGTATACTTTAAGCCCAAATTGGCGTAAGGAATAAACATTACCATTGTATTGCGGTCGATGAAACCATCGTGCAGCCATGTGCAGTTGCCACCGAAGGTAATCTGCCACTGCGACAACGGATTACCATAACGGGTAGCCAGGAAAATATCGCCGGTAAGACCCGCGGAATAAACGCCCACATAAGGGAAGTAACTTTGGTGACGGCCATTATCCTTATAATCGACATACATACCACATCCTGTAGCCAATCGAAGATTAATGGCCAGACGCGGAGTATGTACAAAAGGATATAAGAAATAAGGATAAGTATAAGCAATATTGGAAACCGAATCGGTCCCCATAAGTTTCATATAACCCACCGCAAAGCCAATAGTAGGGAACTTGTAGGTATAGTGCCAATTTTTCTTACCAAACTGCGGCAGTTCAAAGGCATACTCGCCACCGACCATAAACTTCGAATCGGTAGCATTCACCTCGTTTCCGTAAAAGCCCTCGCCTTTATAACGGAAAACCATATTGTGCTGTGCACTAACCGGAAGCAGTGCAGAAAAAAAAGCAAAGACGGTAATAAATAAAATCTTCCTCATAAGAATTGATAATAGAACCGCAACTAATAAGGCTTAGTTTTCGGTTTTGGAGGTCCGTAAGAATTTATATTAAATGAGACTTTAATACCAACATTCAAATACTTAATGTTCGGCACTACCTTATCGGCCTCATTATTCTTCAAAGCAGACATCAGACTATTAGTGACGACCTCAATAGGCACTTCGTTAGTAGTACTAACCATCGACTCTTGGTCGCCAACATTATTTGTCAACCGGCTTTTTCTGAAAATGACAGACGAAATAGAATAGTCGACATAGGCTCCGACACCAATGGCGTACTTTCTTTTCAGTGGAATGAGGTACTCCAAATCGGCACTCAGGAGACAAATAACAGGAGCCACCACAAACTTATTGTCGGACTCTATGTTACCATAATTTCCGCATCCCATAACCCACGAGTCATCGATGTATGTATCGTACTGAGGGAAGTAGGCCGACGTGTTAACACTATTCATCAACTGGTCGTAGCTTACCACAATAGGCATGGATATTTTTAGGCCAGCCCCCGCAACAAAACGTTTCCACTGATAAAGTAGCTGGACAGGGATATCGAGCAAATAGGCATCGTAATTTTCCTTTACCGATTCGAAATTGAACTTATAGCGGACGACATCGAACTCCTGGTCAATTTTCACGAACTTATCCCTGAAAGATCCCATACTGGCAGAAGACGACGAATAATTAAACCCAAACCCCGTACGGAATCCCCAATTTGGAGAGACGAAATGGCTGTAACGGAAACCGGCACCTATTCCAAATTTGGGTTCAGACACAGCATCAGACCTTCTAAAATTGAAACCGGCATAGCCCCCGTTCAAGAAGAAGGAATAACGATGCTTGATGTCGGGTATAGTATCGTCACTCTGACCAAAAATAGTCAGTTCAGGGAAATACTGGTAATTCAGCCACCATGCACGCTTACCCGTATAAGCCTTCGGATTCATTTTCAGGGCCCTGCTGGCCGATTGTGCAGACGCCATAGGGGCAGACAAGAACAGTAGCGACAAAGCAACAATAAAGAGCCCCACCGCACCGAACCTAGAAAAAGACCTATGACGATTGCTTAAAAGCATGTAGACGTAACTAGAATATTATTTAACAATCAACTTCTTACCAAGTACAGTACCCTCTGCAACAGTCAGTTTCAAATAATAATTACCGGCATTTTTAAACACATATGGAATTTGAACGTCGGATCCTGATTTAGCATCGAACAACCCTTGGTAAACCTTAACACCCAGCATATTGTATATCTCTAATGTAGCATCATTCACTTTGAAATTACACTTTACAGAGACTTTTCCGCCAACGTGAACAGGGTCTGGATACACATCGTAAGTGAAAGTAATTGTCTTGGCCGGATCCACACAAATGACTTCCGACTCAATTTCGCGCTTTCCAAACAAGACATGCACCTTGTAGCAACCATTTAATGACTGGTCTTCTGTATAGTACGACTGGTTAGCGCCCAACAACAGATGGTCGTCGCCATCTTCCACTTTATACCACTGGTAGCCTGTTATGTGTGAAGCATTGACGTCTTTCGTCAACAAGTCTTTGTTAAGAGCCAGAATCCAGTTGTATTTATTAATAATAACCGGATAAGGATAACAAGGATTAACAAACAAGCGGACCCTCGCAATAGAATCGCAACCATTATCATCAAGTCCCAAACGCTGGTAGAACGACTGGTTGGTGGTATAGACGGTATCGTTGCCAGAAACGACATCGTAAAGATTGGCATTCAGATAATTGTTAAACTCAACCGGCTTAAGTTTCGGATAAGAGAAGAACATACAGCTGTCGAGTTCTCTGTCAACCACAACAGGCTCAATAACATCTAAGTTAATTGCCGTAATAATACTGTCACAATCGCACCCACTCTTATAACGGATGGTATCGTAAACGACATCGGCAGACATATAAGTTTTCGGACCGTACATCAAATAGCCACAGCCAGAGATAGTAGAATCTCTATAAATAACCGGATGAACTACAATCTTAACCGTATCAATGCTATCACAACCATTGATGTTGGTAAAGCGTTCAATAAGCTTGGTATTCTTCTTATAGACCTTACCCTTATAAGTCACCTCGCCACAATTTTCAACAACAACCGAGCGATGGTCAGACTTATTCAAAGCAATCTTCACATGATAGTAAGGTTCAATGTTTGTCGAATTAGGCACATCGAAAACAGCATCGGAATAATACCACTGCTTTGGTTGTTTGTCAAATTCACCACGTATAGAATCGTCTGCGACACTCATTGCAATCGCATAGACCGAGTCACACCCGGTAATGACCGTATCGCGCCATTCTGCAGGCCGGATGTGAACCTGAGTGACTACCAAGCTGTCGCAAGAATAGGTAGAGCCATCTTTCAGTTTAATCGTAACCGCATCAGGAATGCGTTCCTCAATAACAGTATCAGAAGAAACACGGGTTATAGAGTTGTCGAGCGGACTTACATAACGATAGTAATCGGTTCTCTTTATTATCACACTACAAGGTTCTACCTTATGAACCTCGGCATAAACAGGAACCACGCTGTCGCAACCCGACTTATTAATATAACGGCAACGGAACATGGTTGAAGCAGAGAACGTGGTATCTTCCGCATACATATTGGTAGCTATACCGGAACGGTGGAAAGTAACGACATCGCAACCACCGACATAAACAGGACTAATAGCAGAGACAGGAGTTGTAGTTCCCACCTTTATACGCCAAGTTTTTATTACACTGTCACATCGGGCCGTATCGGAAGTCGTGATGTTGTAACGTACCGTATCGGTATAAACGGTATCGTTATAGAACTTCATCTGCACGTTGTGCAAATTATAGAAAGTGGCCATATCGCACCAATGTATGGTGGTGTCAATCACTTTGCAAGGATACATCTTTATCATTGCATAATACGAAGTATCGCACCCACCAGTAGTGGAAGGGAGCACCACCTCTATTGAGTCGTGCGAAGCGACACCTTTCTTAAACGGCGGTTCTTTATAGGTAACGCCGTCAAAAACAAAAGGAGCATAAGTATGGTCAACATAGAAATAGCGGCGTCCCAGAGTGTGCTGACCATCGTACTCGACATGGAATGCGACCACACTATCGCAACCGGTAACTGTGCGCATGGTATCGTGAGCCAGCCAATAGTAATGGGTAACATAACGCCCTGTTTCAGTCCGTTCACGAATCGTATCGAGAGCAACAACACTCGGATTACTTTTCCTAACAATATCTAAGAAACCTTTTTGGTTGGCCGACTCAGAACTAACAGGAACATAGGAAATAGTTGTATCGGAATTCCAAGCGTTCGACTTACGGACATAGGTAAGCAACTCATTGAAACGGCAGCCATACAAAGTAGTGTCGAGTTCAGTATCAACAGTTGGATAGAAAGGCGTTCCAACAGTGAAACTATCGATATGGACAATAGAGTCACAATCACACACCCGACTCTTCAAAGTGTCGTATACAGTAACAGACTGAAGGATATTGAATGAAGAGCCGTCGAAACGGGTATATTCTCGCTCTCCACAAACATTCTCAACCTGCGACCTGACAATTTTCGCGGTATGCGAACAGACCGTCAGGTTAAATATCGTATCGCATAAATCAGGATCAACATTTTTCCACACATCAGTAATCAGCGTTGAGTCTATAATGGAAGGATTGTCACCCAACTCAACTATAATGGTACCTCCCTGACGTTTCTTATAGATAAACTCGTCGCAAACATGAATTACCGAATCAATGACAACCGGCTCTACAATCCTTATCTTTACAGGAATAACACTGTCACAGCCATAAATTGTTACCAAAGAGTCGTTAAACATGGTATCGACACGGCAAACGATGTCTCCCTTCAAAGGAGACACGTAGGTAAATGTCTGGCATGCGACAGCCTCGACAGCGGTATTAGCCTCGGCTGGAAATGCATTGTGTATAACAATTTCAGACCTGCGAATGACACTGTCGCACCCCAAATGATTATTAAGAGTGTCTACAATAACAGTATCGTTAACAATTTCAACATCAGTTTTGGTCTTATCAAGATATGAGAAGACATAAGAACCGCAGGCTTCCACCTTGTTGTCTTTGAATTCAGGCGAATAAATGCGGACCTTCACATCCCAAATACTGTCACAGCCACAAACAGGAACCACCCCGACAACAGTATCGGAGAAAGAAGTATCGGAACGGATTACAATAGTCTTGTTTGCACGAGTTTTATATATCAACGAGTCGCAAGCCCACAGCGATTCCTTCGTATGAACAGAAGAATTAATCCGTATCTTATACGGTGTAACAGCACCGCAACTCGATTCATCTTCGTTCTCCTCAATCTTCTCTATAAAGTCGGACCGTTTTTTCACTTCGCGGCTGTTAGAATTCATTTTATAGGTCAATACATCGCAGAAGCCGACATTTTCGTATTCAGAACCTTCAACCTTACTCAAATCAATAGGCATCTCACAGGTAGTGCACTTACTTGCAGTATGGCTACCGATATAGATAGTATCCTTTACAGCAGATATACCTTTAAGACGAACCTTATACTTGGCAATCGTCTGAGGACAACCCTCAAAAACAGAAGACATAAGCGAATCGTAGAACACAGTATCGTTCAAATAACGCTCTCCTGCAAGCTCCATTTCCTCACCATTCGATAAAACAATTTTCGCTGACGAGCACTCGGTGCCGACGTGTGAAATAGTATCAGTTAAATACAGCGATTTGAAGATGCTGACTTTTACCACGTTTATCTTGTCAAACTCTTTGCCAGACGTGAAATTGGTATCGCGATAAACCACATCCTGAAAATCGGGTTTAATATAAAACTCATCCGCATCACGCTTTTCAAGAGGGAAACCTAATGTAATGGTTTCACCATTAAGTTTCTGATAGCTATAGGTATTGCACTGGTTTTCGGCAATCACTGTTTCTGTAATTGATGTAGGTATTGTCACTATGACCCGACGAATGAAGGAATCACAATCACAAACCTTACTACGGACAGAATCGACAACCAATAACGAATCAGAAATAGGTTGTTCACCTCTGACTATAGTATATTTCTTCTGATTAGAAGCCTTATAAGTATAAGACTCCTGGTTGCACGACAACCGTACGACAGAGTCAATGATAGAAGCAGCCGGATAAATCGAAATGTTTACATAATCGCAATCTTTGTTTGTAAAGAAAGTGTCTTTTTTGAACACCTCGCCTTTATATTCATACGAGCCACACCCGGTAAACTTCAAGACTTCACCAGCCTCGCCAACAGAAACGTTCACCTTTTTGATGTGCACAATGCCACAATCGGCATTCGGATTGGTATTATCGGTGATTTCAGACACCGTTAAAACTGTATTTTTGGTATAGGTGACACCGGCATACACGTTGCAGACATCAACATCAGGCTCCATCACCGTATCCCACGCACATTCTATGGTAATAGGGACCCGGCGTGAGAACAATCCGGCAGAAAGAATAAGTGTATCGTTACCCGCACGCACACGGGTAACCTTGTTACCTTCAATCTTAAGTAAGCCTTGAGCGGACCTGACCGACACACCGGAAGCAACGGTAAAATCGTGTTTCACATTATCTGCCGAGTCTATCTTGTTCAAGAAGACAGGAGCGGCAGCCACCTTAGCCGCATTACCAACCACAATCTGCGGGTATTGCGCATTAGGAGTTGAAGTCCAGCCCGTCAACTTCTCGTTTGTAAGTTTCCGGGAAGAATCCGCGACAGCAGTCTCGTTTGCAGAAGTAGCCAGACTGTGCTGGTTATCGTAAATACCACCCGTAATAATAGGTGCTGCAGTATTCTTATAAATGAGGGCATCGGCATCTTTAGAGCCATAAACAGCGCCCACATTGATGTTATTCGAGAAAATAGGATTAATAGAAGGTGTACCATCGGTCATAGCCACAATACCGGCAGCAGTAGTAGCTTTCACATCTCCGCCATTAAAGCAATCGGAAACCTCGAGAGAAGATTCCGCACTTGTAGTAATACCACCAGCGAAGGAAGCACTTGCTACAGATCCGATATTCACAGAGGCAGAAATAAATCCGGTAGAACCACCGGCAACGCCACCGGCAGAACAATTGCCCGTAGCACGAACAGTGGCATCGTTGACACAAGAAACAATCCGTCCGGAGTTAAAGCCTGTGATACCGCCAACATACGCATTGTGTCCACTTCCGCCATTTTCGACAGATCCGGTAACGCTGACACGTTCAATCAGTCCTTCGTTTTCACCGAACAGTCCCACCGGAGCAGTAGTCGAAACCATGATATCAACCGGAATGTTATAAGTTTTTCCCGCAACACTGCGGAATGTACCTTTAAAATGGTATTTCGACGAGCCAATCATCGACGTCATAGGTCCATCGGTAATATCATTCTGTAGTTCGAAAATTCGGCCCTCGGCGCCATCGGTTTTAACCACGTAGTCCCGCATATCCACCAAATCGCTGTTCTTCGTTATCTTAAACGGAGAGAACACATTACCGTAACCGCCAGAGAACAACACATCTTTGGCAACTGTAACAGGAATAGACCTAACAACAGCACCTTCGGCAACAGACAAGAGTGCACTGCCCTGCTTTATTGGAAGGAAGGCCGACACATGGTATTTCAAGACATCGTTCTTTGAGCAAGTCCACTCCGAAGAAACAGTAACCGTGTCTATCACATTATTTGCCTTGTCGCCAGCAACAAAATAAATTGGGTACTTAGCCACCCGTCCCATAGGAGAGGCTGCGACAGCAGCAGGGACCGGATAACGTCCTTTTTCCGAGTCCCAAGTAGAAAGGAGTCCGAAGTCCTGGTCAGCCGACATAACAAACGGAGTAGCAGCAGGCTGTCCACCCAAAGCCAAAGCTTCGTCGAAGAAACAATTGGAGAGAGTGCCACCATTAGCGATAGAAGCCCCTTCCACATATCCCGCACTCAAGCAGCTCTTAACAGTCCCGGTAGCACTGCCGGCAATACCCGCCGAAGAGGCAGGATTGCCACAATCGACAAAGCCCATATTGGAACAATCGATCAAGTTAGCAGCCGTCCCGGCTATACCACCTACATAAGAACTACCCTTAATGGTAGCCACATTCAAGCATCCAGAAATAGAACCGGCACTGGCACCGACAATGCCGCCCACTTTTGACGAGCCAGACACGGCCGCACCATTAGCGCAGTTGGAGATGGTCACTTTCGCAGAAGCCGAGCCAACAATACCACCCACATTTTCGGAACCCGAAACACTACCGGTAGTATATACATTTTTAATTTTTGCACTTCCAGCAGCAGTACCAACAACACCCACATTGGCCTTATTTCCAGTTATAGCCATATTGATGGTGTGCCCCCCACCATCGAAAACACCCAAGAATGGTTTTTCAATGGAACCGATAACAGTGGTAACAGCACCCGTAATGTCGTTGTCGACAATGAAAGTCTTGCCATCGCTCCACGAGGCTTCATTGTCAGCCACCATTTTGGCGGCAGCAGCCATATCGGCAACCGACTTAATATGGAAGACAGACTGCTCCTGACCGCAAGAAGGTAGTTTTGTTTTCAGAGCATCGGCATCGTCAGAAGAAATAACCCCGACAAAAGCCAAAAAGTCGAGCAGTTCGTGACTTTGTGCAAAAGGAACCGGATAGTCGTTAAAACAACCCTTCCGGTGAGTCCAAACAATATCATCGAGGACAGATAGTCCTTGGTCATCGTTCATCCGATTGGCCAAACAGCCCGAACGGACAGAGTCTTTCGAGACAAGAGTGGCATGGGCGCCATAAATAATACCAGCCTCACCAACCAGATAGTTACCCTCCTCCATATATTCGTAATACTCACGAACATTGTAGCAGTTGTCAGGAACCTCAAAGACGACATCCTGCTTGCAGCTTCCATAGAACGTGTTCATACCCGTCATCTTGTTCGTACCACGCTCATCTGAGAAGAACAAACGACCTGTTGCATAAACATTTCGGGAAGATACTTGATTGTTGGCAATATAACCAAATGCGCCACCTGTAGTTTGTGGATAATATGCATTTGAAACAAAGACACTGATAGAATCAGACGTACCGCAATTGACAACATCAGCAGAACTCAAATACCCGACAAGGCCTCCATTATTCTGCAATTCGTCGCCCTTTCCCATATTCAGGTATCCTGTAGAATAACAATTCTCAATAAGCGATTTCTTACCAGTAGTATAGGAAATCATACCAACAAGGCCACCCGTACGATTTTCCACCTCCTTAAAATTGGCATTAACATAGCAATCGGTAACAACACTATAAGCAGCAATGTTACCGGCAATACCACCAATTACAGAGCCCGTTCCCGGCGTATTGTCGAAGTCTACGTTGTCAACCACACAATTCTTGACATTTCCTCCATTCAAGTAAGCGACAATACCCCCCGTAGGATTACTACCGCCAAAAATATAAGAATTCAAGAGTGCGCAATTTTCAATAGTGCCACCCGACATATTACCACAGATACCGCCACTGTTGCGGGCATTCGAAAAACAGCCCCAATTCTTATTTCCTACGTAATTGTCAACAATCAGATTCTTAATCACACAATCAGCACCCCTTGCGAATCCGACAACACCAATTTCATAATCAGACGAGTTATTGCGGTATATGAAATCAGTAATATTTGAAAGTTTGTGATTCTGTCCATCCAGAGTTCCAGTAAAGGCTTTCTGTATGCTGTAACTGTAATTAGCGCCAAGCACAGACAAGCCACCGAAAGGAATGAATTTTTTTCCGGTGAAGTCAAGGTCGGCCGTTATCACATAATCATCTTTAAGAGCAGCGGCGCCTGCATTGCCAGCCATTTTCTTTGCAACTTCCAACCACTTGTCAGCCGTTGCAATTTCAGTCAATGCCGACACATTAGAAGGGAACAAAGTCAGACACACGAGCAAACAAGTGAGCCAATATTTGAGTTTAGAAATAGAATACCGCATAAGTATCTTATATTTTGTAGTTCCTGCACGTCCAAAAACCAAGAATAGTCCGTTTGGACAACAAGTTTAGATTGAACAAATTACAATAAAGACGGAGCCAAAAACCGAGGACACATTTCCAGGCTAAAAAGTCCTAAAACGTTTCCTACAGAGAGATTCCGCCCAATTAGACCAATAAATTTAATAATAAAATAGCAATCTCAGAGTCTTTTTTCCTCAAAAAGTGACAAACACACCTACTTTTTCCTGCATACAAACACAAAGAAGACGCATAAAAATTCAGCCTTGTTTCTGTTTCACCCGTATAATCGGCAATTCGGTTACCACACCTTCGGAACGTTCAAAAACAAAAACACGGTCAAACATAGACAAATAGCGGTGATGCAAGGCCCGGTAGGCTTTCTGTGGATCGTAGAGGCTCGACATCAGGAAACTGTTTTGTATAATCATCAGCCACATACTCCGGCATTGTTGGTTGTAGTGCGCTATTTTCAAGTTTTTGTCGGCGATACGCTGCCCCACACTTTCCACCGACAACGGTTTAACCATAGCAGAAATGCCGGCATACCAAAGGCCATCGGCATAGCGTCCGGTCACATTCTTTATGTAAACAGCCTCTATAATAGAGGGCAGGTTCAAGAACCCGTATTTACTCTGTCGGTTTACGATGTATTGCTGTCCGGTAGCCTCGGGCACGTTATCTGTAACAATCTTTAAAATAGTTTCTTTGAGACCGTCGTGCAACAGCAGCGAAGGTTCATCTTTCGGACGGGAGACAGCCGGACCCAATTCGTTAAAGAAATGGACGTCGACCACCAGTTTCTGGTCGGAAGATTTCTCAAATTCCTGCTGGGCTCCCTCCATAATCGACTCCAGCCACTTCTCGTGTCCACGCGGATTAAACGAGACGTTTTGGCGGTCGTATTTCAGTTCGGTCAGTTCAATACCCAGGAGTCCCTTCTTTGTGTGAATCAGGAAATCGGGGCATTCCGATTTCTCAATCTCACCCAAAGGGAAGGAAGAGTAGGAGGAACGGAAGAGCAGCATGGTAGCCCACTCGTGTTTGTCCTTCCTTATTTGGTTTATGTTCAAATCTTCTCCCATAAAGACACCCGTTTTTCAAAACCACAATAAATATATAAAAAAAGCGGCAGAAACAACAGTTTCCACCGCCTATTTTATGTACAATCAAGAGCAAGCCTCAGGCATTTTGCTCTTTTTCGTGATTCTCTTTCAATTTCATCTCCCACTTCCAACAAGAGGCCAGGGTCTCTTCCAAAGTAGCTTCCGCCTTCCAGCCCAATTCCTTATTGGCATACGAAGCATCGGCCCAAACTTTCTCAATGTCACCCTCGCGTCGGGGAGCGAACTCGTAAGGGACATCAACACCGGTAGCCGCCTTGAACGCATTGACAATTTCAAGCACGCTGACACCATTTCCTGTTCCCAAGTTGAACACTTCGACAGGACGGCGGTTTTTCTTCTCAAGCATTCTTGAAACAGCAACCACATGCGCCTTTGCCAAATCGACCACATTGATGTAGTCGCGTATGCAAGTACCATCGGGCGTGTCGTAATCGTTGCCAAAGATGCGCAGTTTTTCACGGATGCCCATAGCTGTTTGCGTAACATATGGCAGCAGGTTGTTCGGAATACCGTTCGGCAATTCGCCAATTTCGGCAGAAGGATGCGCACCAATCGGATTGAAATAGCGCAAAAGAATCGCCTTCATGCCATGGCAAGCTCGAACCGTATCGGTAATAATCACCTCGCTCATCTGTTTCGTGTAGCCGTAAGGAGACGTAGCCGGTTTAATCGGGCTCTGTTCAGTGACAGGCAGCGTATCGGGCTGTCCGTAAACGGTACAAGAAGATGAGAATACGATGTTGTTGATATCGTATTTCGGCATCAACTCTAACAAGTTCAACAGCGAAGTGATGTTATTGCGGTAATAGAGCAACGGCAACTTGACAGACTCGCCAACCGCCTTACTGGCAGCGAAGTTTATAATGGCCTCAATACCCTGGTTCTTTTGGAAGAACTTGTTTAAAGAGGCATAGTCCTTCAAATCGATGTTCTCGTAAACAGGAGTAACCCCCGTAATTTTTCGGATACCATCAAGCACACCGATGTTAGAGTTGGAAAGATTGTCAATAATCAAAGGTTCGTATCCCGCCTCAATCAATTCAACGACGGTATGAGAACCGATGTACCCAGTACCACCAGTAACCAGAATTCTTCTCTTCATTTAAAACAATTTAGTTGGATAAACGCCAGAGTTGACCAGATCAGCAATCTTCTGAACAACAACCGGGCGGTCTTCAATATAAGTAACACCGAACCACTTGCAAGGGGTTTCCAAAACCTCGATAGTAGCAGCACCGGTCTCGATAAGCTTGTTCACCATGGTAGGAATACCATACTCCGCTTTCAGATTGTCGGCATTAGCCGCCAAGAACTTACGGAAATCGGCATCGGAGTGAGCAAAATAGTCAGGAGTGAATCCCCACATATTCATAGAAACCGGCAAGTTCTCGTCGATAGACTCGAATTGGCCATTCTTCTGGTTTTTGAAAATAACATCCCCCTTATCGGTACGCTGCACCTCGTAATGCTCTTCGACCGAAGTCAGATGGTTCTGGGCGTTTTTAGTACAAACACCGCGAGAAACCGAGCCGTGGTCGCTAAGGGTATTGCCCAATCGGTAAGCAACCATGCAATAGGCATTTTGCTTTCCCTGCATAGCATTAAGGCCATCGGCTAAAGTCTGGAAACTTTCCTTACCGTAGAAATCATCAGCGTTAATAACAGCAAACGGTTCCTTAATGGCATCTTTAGCCATCATGATGGCATGGTTCGTTCCCCAAGGCTTCACACGCTCCGGATTCAGCGAGAACCCCTCGGGAAGCGCATCAAGCGACTGGAATACGATATCGACAGGTATTGCAGCCTCGTACTTCTTTAAGATCTTTTCACGGAAATCGTTTTCAAAATCGTGACGGATCACAAAAACGACCTTGCCAAAGCCAGCACGTATCGCATCGTAGATAGAATAATCCATGATAGTCTCGCCAGAAGGGCCGACACCATCAAGTTGTTTCAACTTGCCATAGCGGCTACCCATACCAGCCGCCAGAACCAATAAAACAGGTTTTCCCATTTCAACAATATTTTACGAAAGAAGCAGGAAGCCCGGAAAGAGCATTCCTGCCAATAAAAAATTCAATAATTAGTTACCCATTTCCGAAAGGAACTTGATGCGGACAAGTCGAATTTCCTCTTCTGTATAGTCGCCGCCAAGTCCTTCCACAGCATCGTTTATATCGTCAGACTCCGACTCCTCGCGGAAATAATCGAAAATGTCGTTAGTTCTGTCTTCGTCCATAATCTGGGTCAGGAAATAATCGATGTTGATTTTAGTACCCGACTCGACAATAGACTCGATTTCAGTAAGAAGTTCATCGAAATCAAGCCCTTTAGACTCAGCGATATCGTCTAACGGAATTTTTCGGTCGATAGCCTGGATAATAGAGACTTTCAGTTTAGACTTGTTAGGAACCGAACGGACTCTGAGGTCTTCAGGACGCTCAATCTCGTTTTCCACCACATGTTTCTTAATCAGCTTGATGAAGTCTTCACCATAGCGTTTCGCCTTACCTGCGCCAACCCCCGGAATGTTTTGCAGTTCCTCGATCGAGATTGGGTAAACAGTAGCCATAGCCTCAAGCGACGGATCCTGAAAAACGACGTACGGAGGGCAGTCGAACTTCTGAGCGACCTTTTTCCGTAAATCTTTCAACAAGCCATAAAGTTCAGGGTCGACAGTAAACGAGTCAGCGCCCGAACCACTCATCGGAGCATCGGCATCATCGTCAGAGCTGTCGTCGTCATCGTCAGCAATTTTGAAAGCTTTCGGCTTCTTCAAGAATTTATTGCCATCGGCAGTAACAGAAATGAGACCATCGTCGTCGGCATCCTTTTCAAGATAACCTTCAGCGACCGCCTGATTGATAACATTAGACAAGACCCCTTCAGAAGAATCCTTAGCTTCACCAAAAGTTTCAAGTTCGTTATGTTCGTTTTCCTCAATTTCGTTGGTTGTTTTTCCGAGAACAATATCGATAACATAATCGATAGACGCTTTTCCATTAAGCGCGTTCACAGTATCTAAAACCGTTGTTAATAGTCCTTTTGCATCCACTTGGTTTTTCTGATTATTCTGTTTTAAACAATTGTCACATTTTCCGCAATTATCGTTGGTATACTCTTCGCCAAAATAGTGAAGCAGTACCCTACGCCTGCACAAAGAAGTTTCGGCATATTCGGCCGTTTCCCTCAGTAATTGTCTGCCGATTTCCTGTTCAGACGCCGACTTCTTCTGCATAAACTTCTCCAATTTCTGGAGGTCTTTTTTCGAGTAGAACGCGATACAGCGTCCCGGGTTGCCATCTCTTCCTGCCCTTCCAGTTTCCTGGTAGTACCCTTCAAGGCTCTTCGACATATCGTAGTGAATGACAAAGCGCACATCGGGTTTGTCAATACCCATGCCGAACGCAATGGTAGCGACAATGACATCGACCTTTTTAAAAAGGAAGAGGTCTTGGTTTTCGGACCGCAGACCGGTCTCCATTCCCGCATGATAGGCCAAAGCACTAATGTTGTTCACTTTAAGCGTTTCGGTCAGTTCATCCACTTTTTTCCTGCTCAAGCAGTAGATAATGCCCGACTGTCCGGAGAACTCACGTGTGATAAGGGTGATAATCTCCCTGTCTATATTGTCGGTTTTTGGCCGGACCTCATAAAAGAGGTTTTCCCTGTTAAAAGACGACATAAAGACATCGGCATTGGTCATATCGAGACATTTCTGAATGTCTTGCTGTACTTTTTTTGTAGCCGTAGCCGTAAGGGCAATAATGCCGATATTATTACCCAGTTGTCCGACAACAGGCTTTATGTTTCTGTATTCAGGGCGGAAATCGTGTCCCCACTCCGAAATGCAGTGCGCCTCGTCAATAGCGATAAAAGAGACCTTAACGGTTTTCAAGAACTCGATGTTCTCTTCTTTAGCGAAGGACTCGGGAGCCACATACAGAAGCTTTGTTTTTCCGCTTCTCACATCTGCCTTCACCGACTCAACGGCCGATTTAGTCAACGAAGAATTAAGGTAATGGGCAATTCCATTATCAACGCTAAAAGAACGGATAGCGTCGACCTGGTTCTTCATTAGTGCAATAAGCGGGGAGACTACAATAGCTGTACCCTCCATCAACAAAGCCGGCAACTGGTAACAAAGCGACTTACCGCCGCCAGTTGGCATAAGCACAAAGGTATCCTTTCCGGCCAGCACATTCTTTATGATAGCCTCTTGGTTACCCTTAAAGTTGTCGAACCCAAAATGCAGTTTGAGTTGGTCTTTTAGCTCTTTGTCTGTTACCATAAGAAATCCTCCTTAAAAACATCCGCAAAAAGTCGAAAAACGCCCATAATGCATTTGGAGTGCAAATGTATAACACTTCAAATGCATAACAAAACCTTTTGCAGAAAAATATCACTCGCTTGCGAACCTTGACAGCTCTTCACGCGAAATTTTCTGTTTAGCCTCGTCGAGAGTAAGGTGGAAAGACTTCTTGCCAGAAGAAGGAAGAACGAACATCTCATCCATCATTATTGTCTCGACAATGGAACGAAGTCCACGAGCTCCCAGTTTGAATTCAACCGCCTTGTCAACAATAAAGTCATAGACTTCCTCATCAATTTTCAAGGTGATACCATCCATCTTAAAGAGTTTTATATACTGCTTGATAATGGAGTTTTTCGGTTCAACCAGAATGCGTCGCAAAGCCGCACGGTCCAACTGGTTCAAATAAGTAAGCATTGGCAGACGGCCAATGATTTCAGGAATAAGTCCAAAAGACTTCAAATCTTGCGGAGTAACATACTGAAGAAGATTATCGGTATCTATCTTTTCCTTGTTTTTTGCCGCACTGAAGCCCACGACCTGCGCATTGAGTCGGCTTGATATCCGTCGGTCAATGCCCTCGAAGGCACCTCCACAAATAAAGAGGATGTTTTTTGTGTTAACCGCAATCATTTTTTGGTCGGGATGCTTACGTCCGCCCTGTGGAGGAACCAACACAACCGAGCCTTCGAGCAACTTCAACAAGCCCTGCTGTACACCCTCGCCACTCACGTCGCGCGTAATGGAAGGGTTGTCGCCTTTACGGGCTATTTTGTCAATTTCATCGATAAAAACAATTCCAGCCTCTGCCGCAGGCACGTCATAGTCGGAAGCCTGCAACAAACGGGTCAGAATGCTTTCAATGTCCTCACCCACATAGCCCGCCTCGGTAAGTACAGTAGCGTCGACAATGGTGAAGGGCACACTCAGCAACTTTGCTATAGACCTTGCGAGCAATGTCTTTCCTGTTCCGGTAGACCCGACCATAATGATGTTCGACTTTTCAATTTCGACATCGTTCTCGTCATCGGGTTGAGTCAAACGCTTATAATGGTTATAGACCGCAACGGAAAGTATCTTTTTCGCATGATCCTGACCAATCACATATTGGTCGAGGAAAGCTTTTATTTCAGAAGGCTTTGGAATTGGCTTGTCACCAAAGTTAAAAGTTCCACTAGTCTTCTTTAAATTCTTAAGCATATACTCTTGCACCTGCTGTGCGCATTCGTCACAAATAAGCGCATCGAGTCCAGAAACCAACATTCTGGTCTGCGAAGCGGGTCTGCCACAGAAGCTGCAATACTGTTCATTCTTTTTTGCCATAATATAAGGAACTAGTCCGCAAAAACCACGAATTATTTAGCTTTGTGTCGAGACAAGACCTCGTCAATCATACCATACTCTTTGGCTTCCTGGGCCGTCATCCAGTAATCGCGGTCAGCATCGGCATAAACCTTCTCATAGGCAGTCCCCGAATGCTCGGAAATGATATCATAGAGTTCCTTCTTCAATTTCAAGATCTCGCGTGTAGTAATCTCCATATCGGTAGCCTGTGTGCCAGGAGCCACACCGCCCATAGGCTGGTGAATAAGGACACGAGAGTGAGGCAAGGCGAAACGCTTGCCCTTTGCGCCAGCAACCAAAATTACGGAAGCCATAGAGGCAGCCATACCGGTACAAATAGTAGAGACATCGCTCTTAATAAACTGCATCGTATCGTAAATGCCAAGGCCGTCGTATACAGAACCGCCAGGAGAGTTGATATAGATGGAGATATCTTTACCAGGGTCGGCAGAATCCAAATAAAGGAGTTGTGCCTGAATAACATTTGCAGTATAATCGTCAACTTCGGAACCTAGGAAGATGATACGGTCCATCATCAAACGAGAGAAAACATCCATTTGAGTGACATTGAGCTGACGTTCCTCAAGAATGCTAGGGTTAATGTAACTGTCAGTAGCCTTAGCATACTGGTCGAGAGCCAATCCGTTCATTCCGAGGTGATTTACCGCATACTTTCTAAAATCGTTCTTCATATTTCTATAATTAATACATATTCACTAAATAAAAAAGAGACACGAGAGCATTAAAATCCACACAAAACAAGCCTAAAACAACCCAACATTTCGTGAATTTAGTGTCTTTCGTTATATAAAGATATACGAAAAATATGGGAATAAAAAAAAATCTCGGAACAAAATTCCGAGATTTTCATAAGACTTATGTTGTAACAAACATTTACTTAGCCTCGCCCTCAACTAGTTTGTTGAAATCGTCTAAAGAGATTTCCTTCTTGTTGAGTTTGACAGTACCCTTAACCACACCGAGGACTTTGTCTTCAAGAACACGGTCAAACATATTCTTAACGGCATTCTTATCCTTAAGCATATCCTTTGCGTAGTTTTCTGCCACATCATCTGGAACCGACATCATTCCATACTGGGCGAACTGGGCGCGAGCCACCTTCTTACCGAAGTTGAGCATATCGTCGTCGTTAATCTTGATGTCGTTTTTCTTTACAATCTGTTCCTTGGCAAGCTGCCACTTCAAGCCTTCAATCATAGAAGGGAACTGTTTATCGATAGCCTCGTCCGACAAGTTCTCTTTATGGGTAGACTTCAACCAGCGTTTCAAGAAGTTTTCAGGGAACTTGAGGTCTTCCATCTTCTTAAGAATGGTGGCACGGGCATCAGAGAGCAACTTGTAATCGCTGTCGATGATAAGAGAAGCAGCAAGTTCTTCCTTCAACTTAGCCTTGAACTCATCCTCACTCTTAACAACATCCTTACCAAATGCCTTATCAAAGAGGTCCTGGTCAAGAGGAGCCTCGTTGAAACGGGTAATTTCGTTGATGGTGAACTGGTAGTCTTTATCGGCATCGGCGACATTCGCCTTGTCAATCTTCAAGAAAGCAGCCACCTCTGTGTCAGACTCCATCGCATTCTTAGGGTTGAAGGTAACCACGGCGCCCTTCTTAGCACCCAGGAAAGCCTTCTTGGCCTCTTCAGAAATATATTTAGGGCTGAGGATAGCAGCATCGTTCTTGACGCCGCCTTCTTTCACAGCGCCATTCTCAAGTTCTTCTACCAAACCCTTGATAAGGTCGTTCTCTTCAGCCTGTTCAGCCTGCGAGTAAGAACCGAAACGGCCAGTATACTGTTTAACAGCGTCGTCCATCATCTTGTCGTCAATCTGGATCTCGTACTGGGTCAACTGGTTACGTCCGTTCAATTCAATGTCGAAAGCAGGAGCGAGGGCAACATCAAACACGAGTTTAACTGGTTTGTCAGAATCCAAATCCACGTCACTCTTTTCGGTCTCACTTGGAAGAGGGTCGCCCAATACCTGGAGGTTTTCCTTCTTGATATATTCATAAAGGGCTTCACCCACCTTCTTGTTCAACTCTTCAGCCTCGACAGCCTTACCATATTGTTTTTTGATAAGTCCCATAGGAACACAACCACGGCGGAAACCCGGTATGTTAGCATTCTTACGGTAGTTCTTAAGAGCCTTGTCGACGGCCTCCATGTAGTCGGCCTTCTCAACCTGCATTGTGAGGGTCAAGTTCACCTCATCAATGTTTTTTCTTTCAATATTCATTTATTTTTCACTAAAAAATTTATCTGAAAAAGCGCTGTTATCCAAACAGCCATGTTTTGGATGGCAAAGGTATGAAAAAGTAACTACAATTACAAAAAACTATTTGTCTGAACTATTTTCTGATAACGATAAATTGTTCTAAATTCTGGTCTACATAAGCAGCAATAGCGGTCATAGCGGCAGGCAATTCCGCCTCTACCTCAATCTCTATTTTTTCGAACAGTGGCTGCATTTTATCAAATAAGGCGCCAAAATCGTCATCATTGTCAACAACGGTAGTCAACACTATACGGTTGGCATCGAACACCCGTTTGGCTTTGTAAACCAGTTGGCTCAAATCGTGGGCACCCCACAGGCGGAGCGCTTTAGCGAACGGATTGTCGAAAATATAAGGGCCAAAACCATCTTGTGCAAGGTTGACGAAGCCTCCGGTCTCAAACTCATCGCGCAATATGCGGAGCGAGTTAAGCGCGTGCTGGTTACCGCTCAGTTTGGCCATAGCCTCTGCCCCAAACTCATCGCCGGTAACCTCACCGATTGCGTCAAGAATAAGGTTCAAGAATGCGACAGGACCCTTTTGGGCGGCAGCCTGTAAATCGGCATCGTCCAACACCACACAGTTATTCTGTTCCATTTATTTGTAGAGTATAAAAGTGTCTTTAAAAGAAGATTTGCTACGAACGTTCTCCATCATTTTATTAGCAAGTTCAGGATTGGCCGTATTGGCACATGCGACGACAACAAAGCCCTCTGTTACAGGAACGACAGCCAGTTTGTCGGACAAACGCGGTTGCCAGCGTCCTACAAACGAGTCGGCTTCGGCAGTCGTTGAAAACGATTTCAAGACCACATAAAAGAGTCCGTTTTCCGAAGAAGGCGTCTGAGAAAGAGCAGGCTCTTCCTTATCGGCAGTTTCAACTTTCAAGGCATCGGCGGCCTGGCTTACCTGTGAAGCCCGCGCCGTCACAGTAGAAAGCGTTTTTATGGTTTGACTGTTGTTAAATGAAATGGGGAGGAGCGAAGCCATATTCTGCAAATAAGTCTGGTTGTGGGTGGGCATTAACAGCACGGCCGTCACCATAGCAGCTACAGCGCCTATACCCAAAACCTTCTTGACCTGCGCAGTGTTTCTGTGCTGGTCCGGCTCAATGGCAGGCAGACGGAATTCCTGCAATCCGAAACTTTCGCTGAACCCCTGCTGGTCAATACCTGATACGAAAGAGTAGCTTCTGCCGTGGATGCGGAGAGTGCCAAAACCAGGGACGTATAAAGTTCCCTTTGCGGCTATTGTGTTTTTCACTTCACCGACAACCGCATTTATCTGCTTGGATGCATCCACAAGAGAACAATTGTGGTAGGACGCCCATGCCTGACATAAAAGTCCGTCGTTGTGGTTTAACTTCGGATTGAAGACCACTTGGACAGAAGGCGGGCAGAACAAACCCGAGCGTTCATCAACAGACGCCGCCTTACGGTTTGTAACAAAGCCACCCAAACCAGGAACAACCACACAGGCATCGGTGTGCAAGAGGTCGATTATCAGTGAAAACAATTCTTTCATACGTTTCAAGCAATAATTACAGCAAAATTGCAGAAAAAGAAGGAATGGCCGTTCATCATCCTCCACGGAAATACAAACAACTTATCAACACCTCCGCGTAAAAATTGTTGATAAGTTGGCT
Organism: Bacteroidales bacterium UBA4345; assembly: GCA_002396385.1. Taxonomy (GTDB): domain Bacteria; phylum Bacteroidota; class Bacteroidia; order Bacteroidales; family Paludibacteraceae; genus Physcocola. The sequence continues at coordinate 42,064 of DGTD01000040.1, read as the reverse complement.
TGCGAGGATAAAAGGTCAAGAGGGCGTATTCAACCTTTATGAAAGGCCTCTCTTTGTTAAAGCATTTTCAATCGGAAACGGCACGGACATCTTGAATTGTATGGTTGCATTCGCACACATCATGCTTACTAGCATACACCATACGACTAAAAGACTTTTTCGCCTTTTCTTTTTTTATATAGGTATTTGACAAATTTCACAGATTGCTAGATAACATGTCTATACAGAAAATACAGATGCGAAGTTACTCAAAATAAAACGATTCTTTACGCCGAACTTTTCATAATTATCGTAAAAGAATCGCACTCGAGCCTACATCAGCCTCATCATGAGGTTTATTTTTGACCAACCCATTGAATTTATTGTTTTTTCGATTCCTAACACAGCCAAACAATATCAATCCACTTCTAGCTTTTGCTATCTACGCATTTTGGGAAAGTTCTGTTTTAACCGACAAAAAGTTCTCAAGTGTCTATTCTGAAAAGTACAACAAAAAAAATATAGGCAAATTCATTCAACTTATTTTTAAATCAACCCGATGATTAGGAATTTATTCTATAATTTTGCAAAAATTTTCGAAAGCAGGTCGGCTATCTAAAAATATAGATAACACTGCTTTTCAAAACAATGTCTATTTCAAGACAGTTGTTTGCAAGAATATAAAAAGGACTTAAAGTGAAAATTCATACAATAAAAATGAATAATAACCACAATTCTTTGTTTGCCATAGTTTTGATGGCAATGTTGTGCACATTTCAATCTGTTACGGCCGAAGATACTATTGAAAACCCTCATTCCGCACCAGCATCAGAGGTGCCTGCATCTGAGACTAACGAAGATGCAGACAAACTAGAGGTTTCGATCACTGGCACTTTCATCTACGACGGAGCGGAAAAGACGCCAGAAGTAGTTGTCGTATTAAATGGAACCGAGCTTAAGAAAGATATAGATTATACGCTAGAATTCTCCAACAACAAGAATGCCGGAACCGCTAAGGTCAGCGTCGTGCCGACTGAATCGGCTCTGTTCGCCAAAACGGACAGCACATTCACCATCAATCCGGCCACCATTACCGTAACAGGCGGAAGCGCTACGAAGGTCTATGACGGCACTACCGACTTGACGGCGGCTACACAAGTGATTGTCAATACGACGGGAATAGTTAGCGGGGACGACGTCACAATTACAGTAAAGGAGGGGGCGTTCGCAAAGAAAGATGCGGGCGAGACTCTGCTGGACGTCAACGAATACCAGTTGGCGGGCGACGAAAACACGCTCAAGAACTACACGCTGGCAGATGACAAACCTGCGCTTGAGGCTGTAATAACGCAAAAAGAGGTAAATCTTGTCTGGAGTACTCCAACCTCCTTCGCCTACGACAACGAAGAGAAAGAAGTGACCGCCACGGTTGACCCAACCTCGGTTGTGGAGGGCGACGAGGTGACTGTTACAGAATACACCGGCAACAAGTCGGCCGAAATAGGTGAGCACACCGCAACGGCCACCGCTCTGGGCAACAGCAACTACAAGCTGCCGGAAAACGCCTCTATCACTTGGGAGATAACCAGCGGACTCGTTATCAACGGTCTGGACAAGGTGTTCACCTACAACGGAAACGAGCAGGAGCCCGAGATGGAAGTCTATTTCAACGACAGCAAACTGACCGAGGGGGTAGACTACACTTTAGTATTCTCTGACAACAAGAATGCCGGAACCGCTAAGGTCAGCGTCGTGCCGACTGAATCGGCTCTGTTCACCAAAACGGACAGCACATTCACCATCAATCCGGCCACCATTACCGTAACAGGCGGAAGCGCCACGAAGGTCTATGACGGCACTACCGACTTGACGGCGGCTACACAAGTGACCGTCAACTCGACGGGAATAGTTAGCGGGGACGACGTCACAATTACAGTAAAGGAGGGGGCGTTCGCAAAGAAAGATGCGGGCGAGACTCTGCTGGACGTCAACGAATACCAGTTGGCGGGCGACGAGAACGCGCTCAAGAACTACACGCTGGCGGATGACAAACCTGCGCTTGAGGCTGTAATAACGCAAAAAGAGATAAGTCTTGTCTGGAGCACTCCAACCTCCTTCGCCTACGACAACGAAGAGAAAGAAGTGACCGCCACGGTCGACCCTACCTCGGTTGTGGAGGGCGACGAGGTGACTGTTACAGAATACGCCGGCAACAAGTCGGCCGAAATAGGTGAGCACACCGCAACGGCCACCGCTCTGAACAACAGCAACTACAAACTGCCGGAAAACGCCTCTATCACTTGGGAGATAACCAGCGGACTCGTTATCAACGGGCTGGACAAGGTGTTCACCTACAACGGAAACGAGCAGGAGCCTGAGATGGAAGTCTATTTCAACGACAGCAAACTGACCGAGGGGGTAGACTACACGTTAGAGTTCACCAACAACAAGAATGTCGGCACCGCTAAGGTCAGCGTCGTGCCGACAAGCACCTCTGAATTCAAACAGAAGAATATAAATTTCACCATCAATCCGGTCACCATTACCGTGACAGGCGGAAGCGCCACGAAAGTCTATGACGGCACTACCGACTTGACCGCGGCTACACAAGTGACCGTCAACACGACTGGAATTGTTGCCGGGGACGACATCACAATTACAGTAAAGGAGGGGGCGTTCGCAAAGAAAGATGCGGGCGAGACTCTGCTGGACGTCAACGAATACCAGTTGGCGGGCGACGAGAACGCGCTCAAGAACTACACGCTGGCAGATGACAAACCCGCGCTTGAGGCTGTAATAACGCAAAAAGAGGTAAATCTTGTCTGGAGCACTCCAACCTCCTTCGCCTACGACAACGAAGAGAAAGAAGTAACCGCCTCAGTTGACCCAACCTCGGTTGTGGAGGGTGACGAGGTGGCTGTTTCGGAATACACCGGGAACAAGTCGGCCGAAATAGGTGAGCACACCGCAACGGCCACCGCTCTGGGCAACAGCAACTACAAGCTGCCGGAAGACGCCTCTATCACTTGGGAGATAACCAGCGGACTCGTTGTCAGCGGGCTGGACAAGGCGTTCACCTACAACGGAAGCGAGCTGGAGCCTGAGATGGAAGTCTATTTCAACGACAGCAAACTGACCGAGGGGGTAGACTACACTTTAGTATTCTCTGACAACAAGAATGCCGGAACCGCTAAGGTCAGCGTCGTGCCGACCGAATCGGCTTTGTTCACCAAAAAGGACTTCACGTTCACCATCAATCCGGCCACCATTACCGTGACGGGCGGAAGCGCTACAAAAGTCTATGACGGCACTACCGACTTGACGGCGGCTACTCAAGTGACCATCAACACGACTGGAATTGTTGCCGGGGACGACGTCACAATTACAGTAAAGGAGGGGGGGGTCGCAAAGAAAGATGCGGGCGAGACTCTGCTGGACGTCAACGAATACCAGTTGGCGGGCGACGAGAACACACTCAAGAACTACACGCTGGCGGATGACAAACCTGCGCTTGAGGCTGTAATAACGCAAAAAGAGGTAAATCTTGTCTGGAGCACTCCAACCTCCTTCGCCTACGACAACGAAGAGAAAGAAGTAACCGCCTCAGTTGACCCAACCTCGGTTGTGGAGGGTGACGAGGTGGCTGTTTCGGAATACACCGGCAACAAGTCGGCCGAAATAGGCAAGCACACCGCAACGGCCACCGCTCTGAACAACAGCAACTACAAACTGCCGGAAAACGCCTCTATCACTTGGGAGATAACCAGCGGACTCGTTATCAACGGGCTGGACAAGGTGTTCACCTACAACGGAAACGAGCAGGAGCCCGAGATGGAAGTCTATTTCAACGACAGCAAACTGACCGAGGGGGTAGACTACACTTTAGTATTCTCTGACAACAAGAATGCCGGAACCGCTAAGGTCAGCGTCGTGCCGACAAGCACCTCTGAATTCAAACAGAAGAATATAAATTTCACCATCAATCCGGCCACCATTACCGTGACAGGCGGAAGCGCTACGAAGGTCTATGACGGCACTACCGACTTAACAGCGGCTACTCAAGTGACCGTCAACACGACTGGAATTGTTGCCGGGGACGACGTCACAATTACAGTAAAGGAGGGGGCGTTCGCACAGAAAGAGGCGGGCGAGACTCTGCTGGACGTCAACGAATACCAGTTGGCGGGCGACGAAAACGCGCTCAAGAACTACACGCTGGCGGATGACAAACCTGCGCTTGAGGCCGTAATAACGCAAAAAGAGGTAAGTCTTGTTTGGAACAATCCGACCTCCTTCGCCTACGACAACGAAGAGAAAGAAGTGACCGCCACGGTCGACCCTACCTCGGTTGTGGAGGGCGACGAGGTGGCTGTTTCGGAATACACCGGCAACAAGTCGGCCGAAATAGGTGAGCACACCGCAACGGCCACCGCTTTGGGCAACAGCAACTACAAGCTGCCGGAAGACGCCTCTATCACTTGGGAGATAACCAGCGGACTCGTTGTCAGCGGGCTGGACAAGGCCTTCACCTACAACGGAAGCGAGCAGGAGCCTGAGATGGAAGTCTATTTCAACGACAGCAAACTGACCGAGGGGGTAGACTACACTTTAGTATTCTCTGACAACAAGAATGCCGGAACCGCAAATGTCAGCGTCGTGCCGACCGAATCGGCTTTGTTCACCAAAAAGGACTTCACGTTCACCATCAATCCGGCCACCATTACCGTGACGGGCGGAAGCGCTACAAAAGTCTATGACGGCACTACCAACTTGACGGAAGCAACGCAAGTGACCGTCAACTCGACGGGAATTGTTGACGGGGACGAAATCGCCGTAACTGTCAAGGATGGGGCGTTCGCAAAGAAAGATGCGGGCGAGACTCTGCTGGACGTCAACGAATACCAGTTGGCGGGCGACGAAAACACAATCAAGAACTACACGCTGGCGGATGACAAACCCGCTCTCGAGGCCGTAATAACGCAAAAAGAGGTAAATCTTGTCTGGAGCACTCCGACCACCTTCGCATACGACAACGAAGAGAAAGAAGTGACCGCCACAGTCGATCCGACCTCGGTTGTGGAGGGCGACGAGGTGGCTGTTTCGGAATATGACGGCAACAACGCAAAAGGAATCGGAAAATACATTGCTTATGCCACTTCACTGAACAACGACAACTATAAGATAGCCGACAAGACAAGAAATATAATTTGGCAAATAACCAGCGGACTGACAGTAACCGGTTTGAACGAAGTTCTTACCTACAATGGCAACGAACAGGAACCTGAGATAAAGGTATCGTTCAACGAGCAGAAACTTGAAAAAGATGTTGACTACACGCTAGCGTTCACTAACAATAAAAACGTTGGGCAAGCAAAGGTGACCATCCTTCCGATAAAGAACGAAGAGACCAACACCACCCTTTTTGAGCAGAAGGAATTCGAGTTCACTATAGCGCCTGCTGTTATTACCGTCACCGGAGGAACGGCAACGAAAGTGTACAACGGGAATGTGAACATCACAACAGAAACCAGCACCGACATTTCCTTTACAGGCAAAATCGGTGACGAGGATATTTCAGTAACAGTAAAATCGGGAAGTTTCGCCCAAAAAGAGGCAGGAGAGACCGAACTGAACGTGACCGAATACCAGCTGGCAGGCAACGAGGCTAAATCGGGAAACTACACACTAGCAAACGAAAAGCCATCGCTTACCGCTGTGATAGAACAGAAGGAAGTGGCCCTTATCTGGAGTACCCCAACAACCTTCGCATACGACGGCGAGGTTAAAGAAGTAACTGCCAACATAGTAGCATCTTACATCGTAGAAGGCGATGTCGTCAGTGTATCGGCCTATACGGGCAACCAATCGTCAGAAAAAGGTGAGCATACCGCCACCGCCACTGCTTTAAGCAACAACAACTATAAACTACCAAAGAACGCAAGCAAATTCTGGGAAATTACCGATGGACTCGAGATTACCGGTCCAACAGAGGCCCTCACCTACAACGGGAAAGAACAACAGCCGGAAGTCACCGTAAAATACAATGGCGTTATTCTTGTTGAAAAAACCGACTACACCTTAAAGTATTCCGATAACAAGAATGCCGGAACGGCTAAAGTCAGTGTCATTCCGACAAGCACCTCTGATTTCAAGCAGAAAGATATCGAATTCACCATCCATCCGGCGGTCATCACCATAACAGGCGGAACGGCGACAAAAGTGTATGATGGGAACAACGAGTTTACCGACGGAACCATCACCCACTTTATTGTAACTGGCAAGATTGCAAGCGACAACATCTCAGTTATCGTCAAGAACGGCGTATTCGCACAGAAAGACGCAGGAGAGACCGAGTTAGAAATAACCGAACTGCTGCTAAATGGTTCTGCAGGAACCGTCAACAACTATGTTCTAGCATCCTCAACACCTAAATTTAAAGCTGAAATCAAGCAGAAGGAAGTGAGCCTCACATGGAGTACACCAACCTCCTTCGTATACGACGGAGAAGAGAAGGTAATTACCGCCAATATTGAACCTTCTTCTATCGTTGAAGGCGACGAGGTAACCATATCGGAATACAGCGGCAACCAGTCGGCTGACAAAGGGGAATACACGGCCACTGCTGTAGCTTTGGACAACAGCAACTACAAGTTGCCGGAAAACGCAAGCATAGCATGGGAGATTGTAGGCGGACTTGAAATACTGCCTATTGAAGAACTCACGTATAACGGCAAGGAGCAACAGCCGGAAGTAACCGTTTTATTCAACGACAAAAAAATAGTTGAGAACACAGACTACACCCTCGAGTTTACCGACAACATTAATGCGGGAACAGCAAAGGTCAGTGTCACTTCAACCGGCACCCTTGCGTTCACCCCAAAAGAGGCAACATTTACCATCCAGCCAGCAGTCATCACTGTAACAGGCGGCAACGCTACCAAGCAATACGACGGCAGCTACGATTTCACCACAGAAACAGCCATAGACCTTGTTTACGAAGGTATGGTCGGAACTGATGACATCAGCGTAAATGTGAAAAGCGGTTTATTTGAACAGAAAGACGCGGGAGAAACCGTGTTGAACGTCACAAAATACCAGTTGGCTGGAGAAGCAGCCGCAACAGGGAACTACATTTTAGCAGAAAACAGTCCAGCCCTTAGCGCTACCATCGAACAGAAAGAAGTGGCGCTCATTTGGAGTACGCCAACTACATTTGCCTACGACGGATTGGAGAAAGAAGTAACCGCTACCATAAAGGCATCGTCGGTTGTGGAAGGCGACATTGTCAGTGTATCGGCCTACACGGGTAACAAGTCGGTAGAAAAAGGTGAGCATACGGCCACCGCCACCGCTTTGAGCAACAACAACTACAAGCTGCCAGAGAATGCAAGCAAAGATTGGGAAATAACCGACGGGCTTGAGATAACTGGTCCTACGGATGCCCTGACCTACAATGGCGAAGAGCAACGACCTGAAGTAACTGTTAAATACAATGGCGTTGTTTTGATCGAAAACACCGACTACACGCTAGTGTATTCCAACAACAAGAATGCCGGCACGGGTAAGGTCAGCGTCGTGCCGACAAGCACCTCTGAATTCAAGCAGAAGGATATTGAATTCACTATCAATCCGGCCGTCATCACTGTAACCGGCGGAACGGCAACCAAAGTGTATGACGGAACCGACGAGTTCACAGCAGAGACCGTTGCCGACCCTGTCTTCACAGGAAAAGTTGGAAACGATGTGCTAACTGTAAGCGTCAGGAATGGCGTATTTGCACAAAAAGAGGCAGGCGAAACGGAATTGAGTGCGACAGAAATGGCGTTGGTGGGAGACGAAAGTGTGGTGAGCAACTACTATCTTACTGTTAACAAGCCAAAATTCGACGCTATTATCGAGCAGAAGGAAGTGACACTCGTTTGGAGTACGCCAACCACATTTGAATACGACGGAGATGAGAAAGAAGTGACTGCCACCGTCGACATATCATCCATCGCAGAAGGCGACGAGGTGGCCGTTAGCGAATACAGCGACAACCGGTCGGCCGAAATAAGGGAGCACTTTGCTACAGCAGACCTCTTGGACAACAACAACTATAAGTTGCCAGAAAATGCGGGTATAAGCTGGGAGATTATCAGCGCAGTTGTTCCTGCAGAAGACTACTCTATCGCCATAGCGGTTCCAACAAGCGGCTATGTTTACGATAAGCTTCCGAAGGAACCAACGGTTGAAGTCAGAATCGGAGACAAACTGATTGACAGTTCCGAATATGAACTCAGCTATACGTCAAACACCAGAGCCGGAGAGGCAAAAGTAACCGTATCGGCAAAGTATGGAGCAAATTACACCTTTGAGACCAAAGAAGCGACGTTTGAGATCGCAAAGGCAGTCATCAATGTCGCTACCGAAATCACTGGCAAGGAATACGACGGTACCGTTAAAGCTGAAGTTTCATCAATCACAACAGGTATAATAGACGGAGACGATGTAATTATCAACGCCGATGCCGCCTATAACGACCCGAATGCAGGAACAGACAAGCCGGTAAAAATCTTATATACGATTGAGGGAACAGACAAAGCGAACTACCAGTTGTCAGCAACAAGCCTCGACACCTTTGCGGCCATTGCACCAAAGAAGTTAACCCTTGTATGGTCTGAGAAGAAGTTCACCTTCGACGGCACTGAAAAATCGGTATCGGTTGTAGCCTATAAAGGCGTTGTCGGCAACGAGGAGGTAAAGGTGGAAGAATACAGCAACCAGGCAAAGACTAACGCCGGCAACTATACGGCGAAGGTGGAAAAGCTGAGTAGCCAGAACTACACGATCGGTGCAGGGGAAGAAACGGAATGGACAATCAGTGCCAGAAAGACAGATATCACCATCATTGCCACCGAGAACAACTTTACCTACAACGGCAAAGAACAGATACCACCAATTATTGTAAAAGACGGAGACACCGAAATACCGGCAGAGAACTACTCTATCCGTTACGAAAATACCATAAACGCAGGCAAGGCGACATTTACAGTAGAGGCCAAAGAAGGCGGCAACTACATTTTCAAGGCCAAAGGAGGCAGTTACGAAATTAAGCCAGCAGCCATTACATTCGAGTCTGAAAGCAAGACCTGGGTCTACGACGGCAATGAACACACAGCACCAAAAGTAACCCTGACAGAAGGTGAACTCTTTGGCGATGACTCTTTCGATTTTGCAGTTACAGGTGCTATTACAGCAGTCGGAAAGGTAGACAACGAGTTTACAGTTACGTCAAAAGACGGGACACTGGCAAGCAACTATACCATCACAGAGAAGGTGGGAGTGCTGACCGTAAAGGCAAACAAGATCTCCCCTATCACGACCGACCCTATCACAGGCGAAAAGACCATTGTAGATCCGATAACAGGGGAAACCGTTCCGCTGACCGACCCTACTATGGGATATGAGGTGGTGGTAAATCCGGGCAATAGCGAAATTGTATACGACGGCAAGAAGAAAGAGCCCGTTGTCGAGTTGTTTATAAACGGAGTCAAGGTACCGGCTGACGAATACAACATCGTTTATAAGGCCAACACGAACGCAGGTACGGCCCATGTGTCTGTAACAGACAATAAAGACGGCTACTACACCTTTATAGGAACCACCGCCGACTTTAAGATTGAGCCCCGTGAACTGACCCTTGAGTGGGGGGAGACCGAATTCACCTATAACGGCAAGAGACAACAAGTAAGCCACACGCTACAAGGAGTTCTAGATGGCGACAAAGTGAAGGTGCAAGTGAAAGGCGACACAGCCACAAATGCGAACAGCTATAAGGCGATAGCTTCGGGTGTAGACAACAAGAACTATATTTTAAGGCCTGATACCATTAAGTGGACCATTTTGAAGGCTGACACCGAAATGCCGACACTCACCCCAATAGCAGAGACCGAAGCCGGCACCAAAGACGGCCAGATTGAAGGATTGCAAAAGGGGATGGAGATGAAAAAGGAAGGTGAGAAGAAGTTCGCACCTGTTAAAGACCCGGCTGTAAAACTGGCACCAGGCAACTATATTGTGAGAATAGCCGGCGACAAAAACCACAACGCCTCTGAAGAAGTGCTGGTAACCATACAGGCGGGCACCGTTCCTTATGCCATTGACTCAATTATCGTTCCTGCATTCGGTTATTGTCCGGCTACGGACGACAACATCCGCTATGTGGTTTCAGGCGAAAACCATCCGGCCGCCTTCCGCATTATTTACTCAAAAGAAGCAGAAGCGGCAGGATTTAAGAACACAGGTTATGTCGACATAACGGAAAACGGTACGCTTCCGGTAACGATACCGAACTGCGACGCCAACACCTACAAAGCGAAACTCCAGTTCCGCAGTGTAAACAACATTGAATCGAAGACCTTCGATATAGAATTGATGGTAAACCTTTCCGCAGACTACATGACCGACATCTTCGAAGATGTAATTTCTGCAGTCAACACAGAAGAGCGTTTCCTGGAATACCAGTGGTACCACAACGACATTCTGTTGGAAGGCGAAACCAAACCATACTACAACCAAAACAAGACGCTGAACGGTAGTTACTATATGGAAGTGCTGACAGTAGACGACCGTAAACTAAAGACCTGCAGGCTCAATTTCGAGGCAGTGGAGGCCGACAAGCTGACCGCCTATCCGAACCCGACACACGACTACACGACAATAGAACTGACGAACGACAACGAAGAGGAACACACACTGGAAGTGTTCAGTTCGGCCGGAGAACGTGTAAAATCAGACACGTTTACTGGAGCGAAAACCGAAGTTAATTTTGTAGATTTGCCACAAGGCGTCTACATTGTCAAGGTAGACGGCCTTGAAGTGAAAGTTCTGAAGTATTAAGAATCAAATACTATTTCGACATGTTTAAGAAAAGTTTTTGGATCACAGTTATATCATTAGCGCTGGCGCTAACATCGTCAGCCCAAGTGGTGTACAAGAACAATATAGGAATCTCCTTCGGTGGAGGTTTACACTCGAACCAGCTATCGTTGGACAAAGAGGGAGAAAACAATCCGCGTTTCGGATGGATTTTCGACATGAACTACCGTCACATGTTCGGCAGACACGTTGGGTGGGGAACCGGCTTGGGAATAAGCTACTACAAGTCGAATTTCTGTTACGACGACCTGTTGGTAACCTCGCAGCAAGTCCACCGTCACAACAACTTGGTCTACGAGAGCAAGAGCCATTTGTCGGGCTGGACCGAGTCGCAACGGACGCTAAACATAGAAGTTCCACTGGCCCTCTACATTGTTGCCCCCTTAAACGAGAAATGGCAGTTCTTGTCTGGCCTTGGAGGCAAACTGATGCTACCGGTATGGAACCGTTACCATGTAATTGATGGAGAGATGGAAGCCACCGGCTACTTTAAGGAGACCAACATCGAGTACCACGACCTGCCCAAGCACGGTTTCACAAAGTATCATAACTTTTACGGGAGTTCGGATATCAAAGCAATAACCTGTGCGGGTTTTGTTGACTTGGGACTCTTGTACAACCTAAAAGACAACTACTCCCTTTATATGGGGGCGTATGCATCGTACACACTACTCGACCTTACGAAAAAGAGTGAGAAAGAGCTCTACAACGGGAAAGAGTACACAGGCATCGCATCGTCGAACCTGACAGACGGGAACCGCCTGATGGCAGCAGGCGTCAAGGTGGGTTTCACTTTCGGATATCCGAAAGTGAGAGACTCGATAAGGTACGACATTCCACTGATGGCCGCCTATCCGTACTGCGACCCGGAAATAAAGGCCGACACAAAGCTAACAGAGCTGACCGACGAAGCGCGGGAAGCACTGCGCTTGGCTAAAATACAGCGTATGCGCGAAGATTCTATCCGCAACGAGCAAGAGAAGGCACGGCTGGCACAAGAAAAGATTGAAAAAGAGAAAGAAGAGTTTGAAAAAGTCAGGTATGCCCTCAGTTGGCTGAACAGGCACCTACGGGTGGATGTCCTATCAGACAGAGGCGTTGTGGAACCAAACATCGACAACGACGAGCAGATTAAAGTGTTGGCAGAATATATCAAAGCCAATCCGAACAAGATGATTTCTGTGACAGGCCATTCTTGCAACAAAGGAAAAGAAGACTACAACATAAGGATGGGTAAAAGGCGCGCAGAAGCCGTCAAAGAGGTTCTTAAAGATGCGGGCATCCCCGAAAAGAACATCAGGGTATACAGTAAAGGCTCGCAAGAACCGATTGCGCCAAACAACACCGAAGCAAACAGAAGAAAGAACCGACGCATTGTCATAAGCATTCAGTAAATTGGCACGGAGTTCGTTCTGCTGAAGCACAGCATTTTGCAGACGGACTCCCGACCGGTTAAAGCTATAATTGAAAAATAGGCAGAAACAGAGCTCCGACTCTGCTGTTTGTGATTTCAAACTACGTACTTCTGTATAGAGAATATAACGCTAAAGAAAACCATTTGTTACCGATGGTCGGAACAGTATAAAATCCGCTTTTTCTTATTATTGTACAAATAGAAACATCAAACCATATGCGAAACAAAGTAATCTTCTCTATGTCGGTGAGTAGCATGTGCTTTTTCATCTTCCTGCTGCTTAAACCCTTCCAAGCCAACACCTACATACAAGATTGAAATTTCTTTTTGGTTTTCGTTCCATTAGCAATCTTTGTGTCGGTGTTAGCCAGTTTTGTCGTCATCGACACTTTATCGGGGTTGTTTAATTTTAAAGACGCAATAAGAGATAACGAAATTCTCCATATATTACTGCTCGACCTGGCCGTAATACCCTTTTTAATGCTACTTTTCACACTGTCTCTCCAGTATTATTTTCTGAGCATCCATACCAATTTCATTCGTTTAGGACCAAAACTGCTATGTAATATTCTGTTTATGGAGTTTATTTTGTTCACACCAGAGACGTTCATCCTAAAATACTACAAGAAAGAGGAAGAACTGCGCGAACTGAAAGATATAAATTTAAAGATAGCCGCCATGAAGACGGACGATTTAACTTCCGGAGGCGAAGCGGACAGCAAAGAGCTAGTGGTTATAAAGGGAGAGTATAAGGATTCGGCATTGGAGCTAGGACCCAACAACATCATATACATAGAAGTAGTTGCCAACTACGTTTGCGTACACTACTACGAAGAGTCAGAAATCAGGACTAGGCAAATAAGGGCCACCCTGAAACAACTCCATAAATCTTTAGACGGTTACCCTTTCCTTGTACAGACACACCGCTCATTCATTGTCAATATTCACCATATCCTTTCTATTGAACGGGAATCGTCTACAGGCCATTTTATCAACATGGAAGGTGGCAAACAACGGATTCCTATTTCAAGAACTAATTATGAGAAAATAAACCGACTTTTTTCAAAAAACAGCCTTAGGGACGAATAAACTGATTTTAGGGACGAATAAACAACGCATAGGGACGAACAGATAAAGTTTAGGGACGAAATTCATAACAACACGAGTATATTTGCGCAACAATCAAATATCACTACATTATGAAAAAACTTAAACTCTTATTAATCCTTCCTTTCTTATTAGCATTGTCGTGTAGCAATGAGGATGAGGAAATTCTATTAAAACTACATACTGAACACTGATAATGGCGTTTACGTAGTTACATCATCAACCCCTATAATGATTAACTATATCCATAACAACTGGGGTTGGGGAGGTTCATACAACGGCTTCTTCCAAGCCGACTTCTTCTGTACTTTATTACCGAGAGACGGCGTATATGACGACGGCTCTTCTGGAACACTTTACTTCAACTTCACCGAAAACAAGAAAATCCACATTTTATACAGATAATAACAACCCAAAAGACAACATTATGAGAAAATTAATTAAAACATTATGTTTCGCTTTGCCTCTGGCAATAGGTTTTGCAAGTTGTAGTGACGATGAGGCAGATACAAACGGTGTAGCTGGACCTTTTTCAATATGGGAAAGCGAAGAACCGGGTGTTGATAGTATATACCCTAAAATAACAGTGCCTGCCACTGGAGGAGAATATAAATTCCATTGCTTAAAATATGCCAACCATAGGATGAAGACAATTGATATAAGAATCAACACAAAAGACTCTTCTTACTATGGCAGCATACCATATGATTACAGTACCTCTACGCCGCATCAACTGATTAAAACACAACAAGGAGACTTAGCGACTGTTCAACCTGCTTTGATAAACGAGCAAGGAGACACTACCATTCTGAAATGGATTACTATAGAAGAGAATAATAACGAAAATACAATCAATATCAAAATCACGGAAAACGAAGACAAGCCACGATGGGCACGTGTGGCAGTCAGGCCAGAGATCCGTCCAACGTACTTCGAATTTAAACAGGCAGCAAAATAAGCTACACAACATTTCACAACAAAGCCGTTTTAGGGGCAATCGCCCTAAAACGGCTTTCTGCTTCTATTCAGTACCATTACATTTTGACTCTGGAGAAAGACTAGCTGACACATTTCCCTTTTCCTTTTCACCGCAACAAACATACTTGCCCGATAAAAAGATATTACACCAACTATTTTAGTCCGTTTCATTGTTTTGTGCAGATAAATCGTTACATTTGCCCCAACCAAATAGAATACGTAATGGAAAAAACACTAATGACACTTGTAGCGGCATTGTCGTGTACGGCAATAAGCGCGACCAATTTAAAAGTGGTCAACCTCTCGCAAGAAGAGGCTTCGTTTGAATTGTCAAAGGTTCAGTTTATCGATTTCCGCGGAACAGATGACTTGAAAATTGTGGGAAAAGATGGCAGTACCTTGAACACTACCGCCTATGACCAAATCCGTAGGATTGACTTTAAGGGTTCGCAATCGAGCACACCAACCTCAGTAGCCGATAACATAAAGGTGTATCCGAATCCGACCCAGGACCTTCTCGTTATTTCGGGAACGGAAAAAGAATGCAACATACAGGTTATCGATATGCAAGGGAAAAGCGTTTACAACGCTAAGGCATCGGGCAAAAGCGTAGAAATACCTGTAACCAACCTGAGCAACGGCACCTACCTGCTAAAAGTAGGTAACAAGGTGGTGAAATTCATCAAAGACTAAACTACCCCCCACTACAAGCCTTGCTGACGACAAGGCAGAAAACTTAATTACAACAAGAAAAAATTATGTGCTATATGAAAAAAGTAATATTACCAATTATCACATTGTTTGCGTGTACTGCAAACACAATGGCAGAAGAAACCAACAAAATGTATTTGTGGATGACCGACGGTACTGTTGTAGAATATAACGTTGCCGATGTTGACAGCCTTACCTTCCAGAAATACGAACAGCAACAACAAGAAGTCGATCCGAAGGAAACCATGCAGCAGCTGCGTGACGACTTGAAAGAGTTTGCTCCTAACATTCCAAATAACAGCTACGGAGAAGTTAAATCCTATAAATACAGTTCCAAAACAGCCGGACACGAGAAAAACGTGAAAGTAATGCTGCCCGACAACTACGACAGCAACAAGAAGTATCCGGTATTGTTCGTACTGCACGGTATTTTTGGAGACGAGAATTCAATGCTCGACGACGGAATGGGTGTAAAGAAGATGATTGCCAATGCCATAGCAGAAAACAAGACCAAAGACATGATTGTAGTCTTCCCACAGATGTATACCAGCCCTACAGGCAACCAGCCAAGCGGTTTCTCATTCGACCAACAGACTATGAGGTACTACGACATGTTTGAACGCGACCTACTCGACGACCTCTTGCCATGGGTTAAAGAAAACTTCTCAGTAGAAGAAGGCCGCAAGAACACGGCTATTACAGGTTTCTCGTTGGGTGGCCGCGAAGCATTGTATATTGGAACACAAAACACAGACGTATTCGGATTTGTAGGTGCAGCGTGTCCTGCACCAGGTATTGTACCAACTCAAGACCAATTTATGGTTCATGAAGGTACCATAAAGAACGAGGCAGACTTCCACCTC
The DNA here is from genome assembly GCA_002396385.1 of Bacteroidales bacterium UBA4345. Lineage (GTDB taxonomy): Bacteria > Bacteroidota > Bacteroidia > Bacteroidales > Paludibacteraceae > Physcocola. The sequence continues at coordinate 26,095 of DGTD01000040.1, read as the reverse complement.
AAGGATGGGAACCCAGAGCCATACATTATTCTCATTTCAGGCGGTACTAACGACGGAACCGTTGGCAACTATCCTGAGCAGTACCACAACATACTGAAGAAGAACAATGTAGACCACGTATGGCACTCTATTTCAGGAACAGGCCACGACGGTAGCTCAGTACAACCTCACCTCTACAACTTTATTCGACACATTTTCAATGTAGAATAAGAGAATAGAATAAACGTCATATAAAACAGCTGGCGAAACCGCCAGCTGTTTTTTTATTCTACTGCAGAGCCTAGGTAGTTGGTGATGATGCAATGTGGTAGACATCAGCAGGAAATCGGCGTTTCAAAATAAAAAAGAGTAGAATAGACAAGAAAAATATTTAGTATTTTTTCTAGAAAAGATTAAGATTAGAATTATGGCTTTATTCGACGAGATAAAGAAGTTTAAAGACAAGTATTTGTCGGGGGCTAACGCTGAAGAGGAAAACGACGAGCGTAAGGTTGCCGATAAACGCTATTGCGAAGCTATTGCTGATGACAAGTGGTTCGACTATTTAGACAAGTTCAGATTAGATAAAGACGACCTCGAAACGTTCAAGCATGTGCAAAACTTGTATTACGACTACGACTATGAGGGCACTATACGCCTCATTGACGAAGTGTTTGCCCGCTTGGGCGAGAGTGACCTCGGGAAAGCGTTGCTGCCTTACTATGCCGATGCCAACTTGAAGGAAGCCGAATTCAAGACACATAAGCGCAAGGCGTGCGCCGATATTGCCATTAGTTTCTATATGCAGGTGCTGTCTATTATGCCAGATAACAAACTGGCAAAACTAAACATCAGTAATGCCTTCTTGTTGACCGAGCAGCTACTTGTGGCCCGGAACTGGTTGCTGCCCCTTATAAAGACTAATATGGAGGAAAGGGCAAAGAACCTTTACCGCGACAATGTGGACAGAATGAGGACAGTGAAGTTTATGGATGTTCCGTTTACCGACCGCAAAAAGGTGCTGCTAGTGAACGACGAAGACATCCTGGCGGCCTTCTACAACAAACCTATACCGGGCTTCAACTACTGTTTCACCATTTTCGACAAACCACAAGATGTGAAGTTTTACCCCGAAATGTCGGGCGCTTTTGTGGCGCATCCGAAACAGACGGACCACTATATAGATATGAAGCGGTACGAAATTACCGTCCTAGAAAAGAAGATGGAAGACATGAAGCTGTTCTTTCAGTCGGCAGGCGCTTCTTATTACAAGATTTCGTGCCGCCAGAAGGAGAACTACGACGTATTGGTAAACCTTGGGTTCCGCATAGGTTCCAACTCTACTTTCAACCCTGATGCAGAGAACTCGACCCTAAAACCGAAAGATTTTGAGGAGGTCTGCTATTTCGAGGAACGCCTTTCGCCGAAAACACTGCCTTCGCTTAACCCTAACTTGGTTTGGATGGAGGAATGGCAACCGCTCTGGAATGAAAGGGAAAAGGGACAACTCTCACTTCGCTATACGCTGAAGTTGAACGACAGCGAAAAATTAATGCCGAAGGAGAGAGAAGACATAAAGGCTTACTTCGAATCGAAGGAACAGAAGGTAAACGGCGATATTCTATATTACTATTTCTCTGACAGCGACTGCACTACCAATATGGAACTCGACGTGGTGGCTTATTTCAAGCCGCTGTCTGAATTTGTGGATGCCAGCATCTCGCTGACCGAAAAGGAATACAAGGCGGCTGTGGCCGACTGTTTGAAAGACGATGGCATGATAAGCGAAAAGGAGAGACTCTTTCTTGAAATTCGCCGTAAATCGCTGAACATTAGCGAAGATCGTGCAAAGGAGATAGAAGATATATGCCTTCAAGCGCTGTTCACACCAAACGAGCGCGAATATATGCGCCTCTACAAGGGAATGCTCGAACTCGGCATTGACGAAAAGGCACGTGCCCTACTCAACAAGTGCGTTTCCGATTTCGGAATTAGCGAGTCGCGCCGACAGTTTATCGAGCGATTGGTAAAGTGACACCTATTGAAAATAATAGACAATATGTACACTATACATCTTAATTTCTAAAAGATGTGTTAAGTAAAATCAATCGTCCTCCTCTTCGTCATCGCTGTCGTAACCAAAAATAAAGCCAGGAAGGTCTTCATCGGCAATAGCAGGAGCATCGGGAGCCTCATCGTCGCCCATATACTCCATAAGTTGCCGGCGGTCACGCTTGGTAGGTCGTCCAGTTCCCCTGTCGCGTTTACCGTTAAGGCTGAATTTCGTCATTTCAAGAATTTCGAGTTGCTCAGCAGGAGTGACATTTTCCATAAATTCAGGCACAAGTTTGGCCCCCATCCGGTTTTCAGTCAGCGCCAGCACCTTGAACGAATAAGTAACCGGCGGTCTTTTCACCATTACCACATCGTTGACTCGCACACAATGCGAAGGTTTCAGGTTAGAGCCGTTTCGGGCAATGCGTCCCTTTTTGCACGCATCAGCCGCCATACTCCTCGTTTTAAAGAGTCTAACCGCCCATAACCACTTATCAACACGGACCTCCTTCAATTCTTCTTTCATAGGCGCTTATTTGTTATTGAACTGGGTCATAGTCAGTTCAAGTCCCGCAAGACAGAAACTTTTAATCAATTCAGTAACGACAGCCGCACGTTCGGGAAAAGCCGCAGCCTCTTCCGCCGAAAAATTACCCAGCACATAATCGATCTGCATGCCTTTAGGGAAGTTACCGCCGACGCCAAAGCGCAAACGGGCGTACTTGGCCGTGCCAATCAAAGCCTCGATGTTCTTCAAGCCATTGTGTCCGCCAGCCCCCCCACTACCCTTCAGGCGCAAAGTGCCGAAAGGAAGGGCAATATCGTCGACCAGGACCAAAAGGTTTTCAACAGGTATTTTTTCGGTTTGCAGCCAATAACGGACCGCATTACCACTGAGATTCATATACGTATTAGGCTTCAACAACACCAGTTCTGCGTTTTTAACCCTGCACTGTGCAGTAGCGCCATAACGGCCCTCGCTAAAAACAATATTGGACGCCTTGGCAAAGGCGTCCAATAATTTAAAACCTGTGTTGTGGCGGGTGTCTTGGAACTCAGCGCCAATATTACCCAAGCCCACAATCAGATATTTCATGCTTTGTAAGCTATAAAATTTTCAGAAATTACTTAGCATTCTTAGCAGCAGCCATAGCAGCCGCAGCAGCACGGGTAGGCTTAACAGTAAGAACAACGTTCTGAGGGTTGTCGAGCAACTCGAGCCTGTCGAAAGAAAGGTCCTTAACCTGAATAGACTTGTTCAAGCCAAGCGACTCTACGTTAATCTCAAGAGTTTCTGGAATATCGGTATAAACAGCCTTAACCTTCAAGCGGCGAACGTTCTGGATGAGTTTACCACCGGCTTTAACACCTTCAGCGTGACCTACAGAAACTACAGGCACCTTCATAACAACAGGCTTGTTTTCGCTAACTTCAAGGAAGTCGATATGGAGAACCTTGTCGTTTACAGGGTGGAACTGGGCTTCCTGCATGATAGCCTTGTAAGCCTTACCGTCGATGTTCAATTCTACAACGAAGATTTCTGGAGTGTAGATAAGCTTGCGTACATCGTTGTTAGTAACTACGAAGGTAGAGATTACCTTGCCACCACCATAAAGGATACAAGGAATGTTGCCATTAGCACGGATAGCCTTAGTAGCCTTCTTGCCAGTCTCTGTTCTTACAGAGCCATTTAAAGAGAATGATTTCATTTTAATTGTTTTTTGTGTTACTCAAAATTAAGTTTAGTAATGGCTTAATTTCCCATCACACTTTCCGGATTTTCTGAGTCGAACCCGAAAAAGCGTTGCAAAATTACATAATTTTTAGCTAACCAACAAATTTGGCGTAAGTTTTCCCCTCATAAACAGCAAATTGTTAACAACTTTCCTGAGAATACGACCCAGCCATACTATCGAGTCCCCTTTTCAAGCGTGCCAAAGCCTCTTCAAGAACAGCCTTAGGACACGCGAGGTTCAGACGCAGGAAGTCACGTCCGGCAGTTCTTCCATAAATAAATCCGGGGCTGACCCTTAATCCGTATTCGTTTTCCAGACATTTGGCAACATCGGAAGAAGGAGGGAAACCGCATAAGTGCAGCCAAGCCAAATAGGTACCCTCCAGGCGGCACACCTCCACCCCCGGCATCTGTTCTTTCACAAAAGAGCAGAGCACCTTATAATTGGCATGAATATAGGCATTAACGGCCTCGAGCCACTGTTCACCCCCATTGTACGCCGCCTGCAGGGCAACCACCCCAAAGGCATTGACATCGCACACCTCGTTAATATTGATTGCCTTGTCTATTTTCCGGCGGTAGTCGGCATCGGGAACCGTGATATTCGCAATCTGCAGTCCGGCAATATTAAAAGCCTTTGACGGCGAGGTGCAAATAGCCGCATTCTGCAAAAATTGGGTTGGCAGTGTACCATAGGACGTAAAGGTGAAAACGGGACTTACAATTTCGCAATGAATCTCGTCGGCAACAACAAAAACACCGTGTTTCAAGCACAGTTCACCCATTCGCCGCAATTCGGCAGCCGTCCACACCCTTCCGGCCGGATTATGTGGGTTACACAAAAGAAAGACCTTCACGGCAGGGTCGGCGACCTTCTGTTCAAAATCGGCAAAATCGATGGTATAAGTTCCATCGGCAAAGAGCAGTTCGTTCTCAACCAGTTCGCAACCATTGTTACGGATGGAAGAAAAGAAACAGTTGTAGACAGGCGTCTGTACCAGGACCTTTTCACCTGGTTTAGCCACCGCCTTAATAATAGCGGAAACAGCCGGCACCACACCAGACGTATAGATAATCCAGTCGCGCTGCATGGTCCACCCGTGTCGTCGTTCAAACCAGTCAATAACCGCATCATAATACGAATCGGGGACTTTCACATAGCCGAAAACGCCATGTTTCACCCTCTCTTCCAGCGCTTCAACAATGCAAGGAGCAGCAGGGAAGTCCATATCGGCCACCCACAGGGGCAGTACACCGTCGGCAACATCGTCCCACTTATAGCAGGCCGTCCCCCTTCGGTTGGGAACCACATCGAAATTAAAATCGTCGTTCGTCATATCTGCTGCGTTCTGGTTATAATCTCACAATTGGCCGGAGCCTTTCTATTTTCATCAAGGGTAACAGACCCAATGGCATCGGCCACAATACGCCCCGAAGTAGGGTTCTTTATATTGGTAATAGCCCCCCTAATGTCGGCCTGTAAAGTCGAGTATTCGAAAGCCCGGTCGCAGTCGGGTCCGAAGGAGCAGTTTTCAAGGACCAGGTTGTCGGCGTAGCATAGCGGCTGCTCGCCAGTGATGTGGCAGTTGACCAGACGCAGATTGCGGGAATGCCAACCCAGATACTCGCCATTGAGTTCCGAGTCGTAAACCGTAACATCTTCCACTTCCCAGAAAGCATCTTTAGTCGTAATTTTCGCATTGCGGACTTCCACGTTCCTCACATACTGGAACACATACTTACTGTCGCACACAAAGCCATTGATCCGGATATTTTCACAGAACATAAAGGGGTAAGTACCGCCGTGCAGGACTAAATTGGCCGCCTCGATATTGTTGCAACGCCAGAAAAATTCGTCGGCATCGTTGGCGACCACATTGACCAGTTGCAAGTCGTCCATTTCCCGGAACATTTTCGGAGCGTCGATAACCGTATCACTCATTTTCAGGTGCGAGGAATACCACAAGGCTGAGCGGGCATCTTTCCCGAACCGGCAGTTCGAGACAGACAACCCGTCGACATGCCAAAAAGGATAGTGCCCCTCGAAATTGCAATTTACGGCCTCAATGTCGGAACATTCCTTTACAGCCGATTCCCCCTCACCGATATAAACTTCTTCGAGTCGGAGGTGGTGGGACTCGAACAAAGGGCGTTCACCAAAGAAACGCCTATTCTTTACAATCTGTTTTTCCATATAGTTCAAAAAAAATAACGGTTAAGAATCCATCCCCGGATGGGCAGCCAATTTATGTGCAGCCTTCATCCAATTGCCGAAAAGCATACGCACCAAGAACAAGGCACCTCTGAAACAGAGTTCAATACACATAGCCAGCCAGAAACCGGAAAGTCCCATAGAGCCGACCAACCAGACGGCCAAAGGAATACGCACGAGCCAGATACTTGCCAGATTCAGGGCGCAAGGGAAGAGTGTATCGCCAGCCCCCACAAACACGCCATAGGCCACAATGGAAGCCGCGAACATCGGTTCGGCAAAGGCCTCGATGCGCAACGCACCGACCGTAAGTTGCCGGACCAAAGCATCGGGCGTCATCAGCACCATCAAGTCAGGGACGAAGATATACATCACGACAGCCAGCACCGACATAACGGCAATACCCAGTGCGACCGAAAGCCGGGCAAAACTGCCACACAGGTCTTTCCGCTTGGCACCCAGGCTTTGGCCGATAAGCGTGGTAGCAGCATCGCCGATGCCATAACCAGGCATATAGCACAAACTTTCAATAATAATACCAAACGAATTGGCCGCAATAGCAGCGGGTCCAAGCGGGGCAATAATAACAGTAGAGGCCACGTGGGCGCTGCACATCACAAAATGCTCGATACCAATAGGCAGCCCTATACGCGCAGCCTTGCCCACCACAGAGGCAGTAGGTTTAAACCGGCCTTTCTCGTGGTTCAGCCGCATGACACTCGAACGGCAGCACAAAGCGTAAAACATCAGCAATGCCACTACCGACTCGGCCAGAGCCGTACCCAAAGCCGCACCTGTAACCCCCAACCCCGCACCCGGCAGCAAGAGCTGATGACCGAATAGTACAACGGGGCGTGTAGGGAATATGAGGAAGAAGTTGAAAATAACATCGAGCACACACATCAAAACATTGAGGAGTGCGGGAACCCGCATATTGCCACTGCAACGCAACATAGCCCCACAGAGCCAATTGACCTGCAAGACCGGAAGCGCCAGACAGAAAATAAAGAAATAGGTAGCCGCATCTTCCACTATTTCGGCACTACCTCCCAACCAAACGGGCAGATACGGACTGATGACACAGCCTACCAATGCCAAGAGGGCGCCAAACGCCAACGTCACCGACAACGACTGCCTCAACACCGAGCGGGCCGACAAGTTGTCGGTGGCTCCCACCAAATGGGCCACTTGCACCGAGAACCCCGATGCGACGGACCCGCACAGACTGCCTATCAGCCAGATACAGCTGGCGACAAGTCCGACCGCAGCCGACGCATTAGCGCCCAAACTTCCCACCATACAGGCATCGATATAGTCCATAACGATGGTAGACATCTGCGCCATGATAGCAGGCAGACTGAGAAAGAACACCAACCGTATTTTTTGCGGCCGGGTCAGGTCCAAACCAGACCGGACGCGGTTGAGCAGAATGTCGCCAGAACCTTCTTTACTTGCAACCATCCCCCCTATTTATTTAACGACCAGCAGGGCAACACCCAGCAAGACGCCCAGCAGATAAACGAATTTGGTACGCAGATTCTTTTCCTTAAGGAAGAACGCACCATAAAGGAAAGATATGACTGCTCCCGAACGGCGGATGGTAGAAACCACAGAGATGAGGGAGTCGGGCTGGCTCAAAGCAAAATAATAGACATAGTCGGCAACGACTAAAAAGACAGAGATACCCACAATGCTCCAACGCCACTGAAACGGTGTAGTCTTTTTATGTGTAGGCCACCACAACAGCAGCAGCACCAAAAGCATAAAGAGCGCCTGGTAGAGTGTGCTGTAGACTTGGACGGCCATACGGTCGAAATTGCGGAGAAGGTGTTTGTCGTACAAACCGCTGCACGCACCCAACAAAGTAGCGGCAATAATGAGCCATACCCACACATTGTTTTTCCAGTAGATACCCTCGCGATGGCCGGCAGTTGAGAACAGGAAAAAGGAAACCAGAGTAATAACAATGCCGACCACCTGCATAACAGCCAGTTGTTCACCGAAAATAAGGAGCGCACCGACGATGGTCCACACCGGCTGGGTTGCCCTGATAGGTGCAAAAATGGTGACAGGCAGGTGCTTTAGCGCAAAAAAGCCACAGGCCCACGAACTCAGTACCAAAACGGACTTCAGAAAAATATAGAGATGGGTTTGTGCGTCAACAGCAGGCACATAGATGCCAGCCGCAACAGCCGAAGCAGGAGAAATGCCCGACCAGACCAGGACGGGAACAAAAATAAGCGAAGAAATGCACACCGAAAGGAATAAGACAGGCAAAACCGCATTTCCGTTCAGCGAACGCTTTTTAAACACATCGTATATGCCCAAGAAAAAGGCAGAGCACAAAGCATACAATACCCACATAGCGGCTTACCAGACAAGTTCCCCCTTACCTTGGCGCACAATAACCGGCTCGTCGCCAGTGCAGTCGACCACAGTCGAAGGGTTCAGTTCGCCATAGCCCCCATTAATCACCACATCGGCTATATGCCCCATTTTCTCCTCCATCAGCTCCGGATCGGTAAAGTACTCCATCTCATCGGTAGAGTCGTCCTTCACCGAAGTAGAAAGGATAGGATTACCCAAGCCCTTCACCAGCTGACGGATAATGTTGTTATCGGGGATACGTATGCCCACCGTCTTCTTATTGCGGAACAACTTCGGCAGGCTGTTGTTGCCGTTGAGGATGAACGTGAAAGGGCCCGGCAAATTCTTCTTCATGAGTTTGAACGTGGCATCGCTCACCTTCGCATACTGGCTGATATTAGAAAGGTCGTAGCAGATGAACGAGAGGTTCACCTTACGCGGGTCGATCTTCTTGTACCAGCAAATTTTCTCGACCGCCTTTGCGTTGAAGATGTCGCACCCCAGACCGTAAACGGTATCGGTCGGGTACACGATAAGTCCGCCTTCACGGAGGAACTGTACGACTTTGTCAATCTCCCTTTCTTGGGGATTTTGGGGATAAATTCTGACTAACATTTTATTATTAAATCTCTCTGTAGTATGTATATAATTATGCGGCACATCGTTCCCCTACGGGGGGAAGGCCGTCCACATCCTAGTAATTAGGTCCGGTGTCGCCCTCAGCCCTTTTCTTCACGTTCATAGCCAAGCCTTGAATGCGCCATTCCATAACAGACCGGTATCGGCTTTCGGTAAAGAACAGATTGAAGAACCAACCGAAAGACATATCCGATTTCAAAAGGATGAGCGACTTACCTCCGGGCTGTGGTATAGCCGTAAGCGAAAAACAAGCGCTGTTCAGAATCTTTATTTTTTTGGTCACCGTCAGTTTAACGTTCTTTTTCCCGTTTATCCGGGCCTCGCAGAGGTTGCCCTCCACATCGAAATACATAAACTTGTCGTCCTTCTTCATGGCAATAGCCAGTTTGAGCAGATATTTAGAAGTTTCGGGATCGAAAAAGAACCCCTTTTCCGCCATAACGATGTCGTCTTCCACATTGTTGTGGTATCCCAGATTCTTGAACAACCACTTCATGTTTTTAGTCGGTTTATCCTGAATACCCACATAAATTTCGTGAAGAACGTCGTCTAACTTCGAGACCTGCACATCGACAAGATAGGCCGCAGTGGTGTGGAATGCACTATTTGAATAGGTAGAGTGCGTACCCAACTGGAGTTTTTGGGCAGCACAGCCCCCAAAAACAGCAAAAAACAAAAAAAGCAAGTAACAGGTACGCACCATAGGCATTAATAGTGAATTGGGCAGCCCCGCCGTTCAGCAGATTTTGAACGGCTACAGCTGCGATTTGATAAAATTCCAACGTTCGGCATCGATGGTGGTGCCCACCACTTCGACCACCTTACCAGAAACCAGGGCACCTATTCGTCCGCACTCCTCAATATCCTTACCGTTAGCCAAACCGAAAAGGAAGCCGGAAGCATAGAGGTCGCCCGCGCCAGTGGTATCAATGCAGTTGCATCCAGGCAAAGGTTTAACAAAAACCTTTTCGCCATTGTGCTTGATGAAAGAGCCCTTAGAGCCCACCTTAACCACCGCGTAATCGACTTGTGAGGCAAGAACGTCAAGCGCCATTTCAGGTTCCATATTGGTATAGGCTTTGGCCTCGTCCTCGTTAGCGAAAACGATATCGGCATATTGTGGGATGACACGCTGAAGGAACTCCAAGTTATCGGCCACCACATTGTAAGAGCCCAGGTCAAGCGAAATTTTCACACCAGCCGCGTGAGCCAGTTCCATCGCCCTCTCAATGAGTTGGTGGTTCTGCAACAAATAGCCGTCAATGTGGCAAATGCCGTAGCCCTGCAGCATTTCAGGTTTAATTTCAGCCGCATTGAACAAGCCTGTAGCACCCAGGCAGGTAGCCATGGTGCGCTCGCCATCGGGAGAGATCAGCGACAGGCAAGTTCCAGTAGGCTGTTCGGGGTCACGAATAATCATAGGTTTAACGCCCAAAGCCACAAGGTCGCCCTCGAAGAAGTCACCAACGGCATCGTTACCGACGCGGCCCACGAAACCGGTTTGCAAGCCTAGTTGCTGTATGCCCGCAATCGTATTAGGGACGGAACCGCCACGCGCCTTCTTCACATCACGTCCATCGAGCGACTTTAACAGAGAGGTCTGTGTGTCTTTATCCACCAACTGCATACTACCCTTCGGCAAGTTAGCAGAAGAGAGAATATCATCGGAATCAAGAACACACAACATATCGGTAAGCGCATTACCAATACCTAATATTTGCTTAGCCATAAATCTACAATTAATCTTAAAATGTTCGTTTATAATTATTCCACTAAATTAAAAAATATTTTTTGGGTAGATATATTGCAATGTTCGAAAAATTGCTTTAATTTTGCATCGCATTACAAGAAAATGCAATACATTCTTCCTTAGCTCAGTCGGTTAG
>DGTD01000040.1:0-15108 GCA_002396385.1 Bacteroidales bacterium UBA4345 | reverse complement strand
GGTTAGAGCATCTGACTGTTAATCAGAGGGTCTTTGGTTCAAGTCCAAAAGGAAGAGCAATGATTAAGAGGACATATCGCAGAGATGTGTCCTTTTTTCGTTGTTGGGATTGCGGAGGCCAAACCTACGACCGTTTTTATCTGATGTGACTTTTTCGGGTTGCTGAAAATCTATCTTTGCGTTTATATCGTATCAAGGGGAAAGAATACGCCTACCTATGTGCTAAAAATCAGCCACTACGCAATTGGTATTATGCTACCACTAAAGTCACAGAGATTGAGAGTATGAAATACAATAAGCTTGACTATATATGACTAAGGTAAATTACAAATTATATATCTGAGTCCAAGATTTCAGACGCCTGTCAATGTAAAGAGGGAAAAAAACGGCATCCCTCTCGGGCGACCGTTTTTCTTCATAAAATTCAATTCAAATAAGGTTCAAGAAAAAAATCAATATTTATTAAGTATGAGCATTTAATTAGTTCGACAACAAAAATACTATTTTATCCCAATAAGGCTATACGTTTTTGAAGATTTTTTAAGGATTGGGAGAGAAAAACTTATTAGCTAGTCACTGTTCGTTACAACCCATCCATTCAACATTTTTCAAAGCGGTAACCAGACCATTAAAATCGAGGGAGGGCAGGCTTACCTTGCTTGGGCTATAACTGCACGAACCGACTTTCTTATTCCACGTCACAGAGGCAAAATTGGCCGGCCTTGAACAACGTAGCAGGCACGACGGACTTTGAAACGGTTTTCCCGCTGCCACCCCGGCTATTTGTTTCGGAGTTGGCGTGTTGCCGAACCTTTGGGGAATGAGTATAATCTGCTCAGGAGTCAGTACGTCCGAGAACTTAGCGTAAACCCTTCTTGCGTATTCAACCTTATCGGCACCGACCAACAAATTCAATCCCGGCTTAATGCCAGTAGGCGCCAGTCTCTTCACCAGTCGCAATACCCTATCGACCTCACCATCGCAATCGGGTTGGTGAATGGTGACGTGGACCTTATCGGGTTTATGCCGCATCAGCCGAGCCCAAACAGCCTCATCAGCCAAAGGCAAGCCATTGGTGGTTACCGACAAATAGCACAACGGAAAGAGGGCGTCAATTACATTGAACACACCCTCATACTCAAAAGGCTCTCCGCCCCCTAATGACACCGACTTCACCCCATTTTTCACACAGTCGGAAGCGAAAGCCACGACTTCCGAAGGTTTCCACAAAGTAGCCCCTTCCTTTCTACTATGATTATAGCAGAAAGAGCACTGTTTCGAGCAGTAGTTGCTCAAGTCTATAGAAATGAGTTCAATCATATATAAAACCTTTTTGCTTTACCCTCTTTCACAAGTTTATCCATTTGTTCTTTCGTAATCAGCATAGGATGTTCTTTCCCTCGATAAGGTTGATCGGCGTAGGCACGAATCTCGTCAACAGAGACTCCCGATAGTTCGCAAATAGGGAATGTTTCCCCATTAACAGAAATCCTGTTATTTTGGAAATTCAGAATCTGCGAAAAAGCCCCATATGCAACCTTTGAGAATACGATAATCCTTGGTTGGATATCTTTCAACAATTCAATGAAATCGTTTTTTTTCTCATCATCAGAAAACCTATCAGACTTCGAGTCCACCAAATGGAAACGAGCAGTCAAACATTGCCGTAATAGGACTTTTGGGAAATCCTCCCATTCATAAGAGTCTTCATTCTCTTCGCTCATATCATATACACCAAGAATTGTTGGCTTATTTGTATAAGTTGAGGGGCTGAGACTACGAAAATCGCAACATAATTCACCCAATGTATAGACAATAGACTCCTCAGAAAGGAAACTCTCCTTGTAGAGACATCCGTCAACGTCAAAAGTTTTCTCTCGAGAATAACACGGAACATATTGAGTTATCTGCAAATTTTCTATATCCTTAAACCTTACAGGCAGACGAATCATTAGTTTTGTAAAATCTTCTGGAACTTGGCTTATAGAAACAGGGAACTCAGGACAACTTATCTTAGGAGAAGGAGTTGGAGGCGAATATGGTTGCATAAAAAGATAATATGGGCTACGATACTTTTTAGATTCGTCCCAGTATTCTTGCTGTTTATATATTTTTGTCACCAAATTCTCATCCAGCATTTTTTTCAAAGACCCCAAAAAGATAGGTTGAGAGTTCTTTGAGGCGCTCTTGGTCCGAGTTTTAGTTTCTTTTTTTTGGGGGAAAGTTACGCATTTGTATACATTTATGTAATATAGTCCAGACTTTTCAGACACACAAAAGGGATGTCTTTTTATAATATCTGGATTTTCACAGAGTTCAAGAAACCGTTCCCTCTTATTTAAATCAATCTTTAAGAACCTGTCTCCATTAAGTTCACTATCACAATATTTCCATATAGCCTCATCCTCAAGTGGAATCAACAAATCCATTATCTGTTCATCCGTTAAATTGAAGCGAATAAACTTACCGTTAAATTTATCAGTACCGAAAAACAAGTCTTCCACACAACAGTCCGGAATACCAAGCGGCACCGGACCATTATCGTTATATTCCATAATTCCCACATTACCGTCTTCGTCGACAAGATACCACGAGGTTGACATTGAATGGGTGGCAGGATATTCCTTATCTATAATCATAGGCTATTGTTTTAAGCAGATAACGCACAAATTAAAAGAATATGCGAGAAGAATACAATAGGAAGACACAGAAAATCGTTATAGCAATTAGGAGAAAAAAAGAAAACATTGGAGATGGAAGGACCCATCCCCAATGTTTCTAAATACTGAAACCGTTTAAAAGGACGACATCTTTGTCGCAAACTAAATTACAAAGAACAAACAACGGCCTCTAATTGGCAGGGATGTTTGATATTTGGCGAACTCTAAAACAAGGACCGAGTTCATATATATTTAAGTCAGGTTATGCGGTCAAGTAATAACTGTTTCCCTCCAATTCAAACATTCAATTTATCTCTTCGGGTCGTCTCAACCCTTCGATGCAAAGTTTGGCAAAAAAGCGGAAAGTGCAAAGGACCAAAAAGCAGTAGGTGTGACAAAGCATTAAATGCGACTTCCAAAAACGTACAAATTTTGTCGCATCTTAGTACATATTTATGTAAAAATGTAAAAAAATCGATTGACGATATAGCACAACTAACAGATTTACAGACCTCTCAAATTTGGCATATATACTGCATAAGATTTTTTCAGCAAGAAGAGGATTTATAGCAAAAAAACGTGTTCGCGGCTGTCGAGAAAGGTATAAAGGCAAAAAAAATCCGGACTCCCCCAACAGGGGGTCCGGATAAAAGAAAGGAGTTTCAAAACTTACTTGCCGTTAAGGATAGCGGGCAGCTCGTTTCGGGAAAGATCTTCGTTAACAATCGGGAAATCGCCTTTATAGCACCAGTGGCAATTAGCGATACCATACTGGTGGAACACGCTGCAGACATCGTTATACCAACGCAGGCGGGTTTCCTTGTCGATAAATTTAGGATAAGCGCCAAACTCGCCACAATAGAGGTGCAAGCCCAAAGCGTTAGCTTTGTCGATGGCCTTCTTCATGTGCGAATACATTGTGTCGCGGTTATAAGGCTCGTTCATAGAAGCGATTTTAGCCCGTTCCTTTTCGGGAAGTTTTGCCAAGTCGGCACTATCGACAGGAACACCCGGATAGTTGATCTTGCCCTTATAGAAACTATAATCGGTCCAAGGGGCCTGGTGGTGGGTTACCAGACTAGGCTCGTAGAAATGGAAACTGAGCACCAAGTAAGGATCGTTTTCAGGGACGCGGAGCGAGTCGAAAGTGCTAGGAATCTGCCACAAATTAGAGCCGACAATAAGCGTACGCTCTTTTTCAGCCTCACGAAGTCCCTTTACCGTTTTTTCTATCAGCTTGTTCCAAGCCTCGTGTGTAGGGGCAACCGGTTCGTTCATAATCTCATAGGCGACACGGTCGGTCGGATACTGCTTCAGGTCTTTCTGCAAGTCCTTCCAGATAGCCACAAACTTCTCTTGGGCAGCAGGGTCAGAGAACAAAGTATTCGGGTGCTCGTTTTCGCTATTGAAGTGGTGTGAACGCACAATGTGCAAGTCGACCACAATGTTCATTCCATCTTCAAGCGCCCATTTAACAGCGTTATGCATTAAGCGGAACCCAGCGGTGTCGCGGTTCATATTCTCGTCGTAGAGGTGTTCCTCGTCAACAGGAAGACGGACAAAGTCGAAACCCATAGCCGCAATAGAGTCAAAATCGCGTTTCGAGATCTGTTTATTCCGTTCTTCTCCGCGACTGGTGGACTGTGACAGCCAGTGGCTGACATTCACACCATTTTCCAAACGAAGGGTTGCATACGTCTTCTTTTCAGTAGTAGAAGAAGGATTGCCGTTAGCAGAGTCTGCATTTGAAGAACCCTGATTTCCACAAGAGGCAACCATAAGCGCCAACAAGGCTGAACCTAAAATTCTTTTTCTCATAATAGTATAAAAGAGTGTAAAGTGATATGCAAATATAGTTTATATGAACGATGATACAAAACCCTCCTGAGAACGCATGTTTTCCGGGGGCTTTTCTGGGTATCGATTCCTAAATTCTAAATCACCTGCAGTTAGTGTACGTGACAAAAATACAGCCAATAATCAACACCTGCTAACAAAAAACGGGCACAAGATAGAAAAATCTGGGCACAAGCCGAGGAAACAAACAAAAAAAGCCGGCTGCATTTCGACAGCCGGCCAACGGGAATTAAAAACAAATATATAAAGTCGGAGGGAAAAACTTTATTCCTTTTCAGCGTATTCCGCAATTTCACGCTCGGCAACATCGGCCAAACCATAATGCTCGTCGTGCTGGCTCAAGTCGAGACCTATTTTCTCGCTCTGTAAAGAGACACGCATCGGAATCATCTTGTTCGTCAGCCAATATAGGCCGTAACTGACCACAAACGTGTAACCGATGACGATAACAAGCGCCAGCAAGTGGTTGAGGAAGATAACCACTCCCTCGTGCGTGCAGGCAATCAGACCTTCTTGGATAAAGATACCAGTCAAAACGGTGCCAACAATACCACCCATACCGTGAGTAGGGAACACATCGAGCGCATCGTCAACACGGAAGCGGTTGCTCCAGTGTACACAGACGTTACAGATAATAGTGATAACCATAGAGATGAAGATGCTCTGCCCCACCGTCACATAACCCGCCGAGGGGGTAATAGCCACCAAGCCGACCACACAGCCAACAGCTGCGCCCATAGCCGAAGGCTTGTGACCACGCAGACAGTCGAAGAAAATCCAGGTCATCATAGCGGTAGCCGAAGCCGTGTTGGTGTTCAAGAAGGCCTTCACAGCCTGGGCATCGGCATGCAGAGACGAACCACCATTAAATCCGAACCAACCCAGCCACAAAAGGGCCGCACCCAACAAGACAAAAGGCACATTGGCCGGTTTGACATCCTTTTTCTGACGGCGTCCCAAAAAGATAGCACCCGCAAGGGCAGCCACACCAGAAGAAGCGTGCACGACGATACCACCGGCGAAATCGACCACTCCCCACTGACGGAAGAGGCCGTCGGGATGCCAGGTCATGTGGGCCAAAGGACAGTAGATAAGTATACAGAACAGCATCATAAAAACCATATAGGCCGAAAAACGCACGCGTTCGGCAAACGAACCCGTAATAAGCGAAGGCGTTATAATGGCGAACTTCATCTGGAACAGCGCATACAGGGCCAAAGGAATTGTAGGGGCCAGATTCACATCAACGTGTCCGTCGACATCTTTAAACATAAAGAACGTGGAAGGGCTACCCAAAATACCCAAGCCACCCAAATCGTCGCCAAAAGAAAGGCTGAAACCGACAACCACCCAGATAACGCTGATAACGCCCATGGCGATAAAACTCTGCAGCATGGTCGAAATGACGTTTTTCGCCCCCACCATACCGCCATAAAAGAACGAGAGGCCGGGAGTCATCATCAAGACAAAAATAGTGGCAGTAATCATCCAAGCGACATCTGCCGTACTCACAAGCGGATCCATCTGAAAACCGAACGAACCCTCATCAACAAACAGTCCGACGACGGCAATTACCGCCATAATGGACATCAGGACAATCCATCTCTTCTGCATATATATTCAATGTTTAAATTTGGCGATTCAAATAGTGTCCGTTCCAGACACAATTAACGGCACAAAGTTAGGCACGGCTGGAATTTCCGTAAGCAAAAAAAAGCACTGCTTTAAAATAAAACACAAAAAGTTTCAATCAACACAAAAACAACCTCTAAAAATATCAAACTATAAAGAAAAAATATCAAGACAGCTGCAAATCATAACTTGAGCGTTAACATAGAGAGGCAGGAGACAAGAAAGGCAACGTTTCCGACTCAGAGCAAGAAACAGTACAAAATCATTCTTTTTTTCGAACATCACTGAGTTTATTTGCATATTTTAAGTATTTTACCGAATATTGCGTTATACTGAACTAACACATTAAAATTTAATACCGAAATCGCAAAACACGAAGGCATACCTTCCAACGATTAAGGGAAAAACACAAACGGCGTCAGCCAAATATAAAAAAGAGCTATAAGGGTTGCATATGATGAAACTAACATTAAAAAAAGTGTTACTGCCATTATTATTGGCAGGTGGGAGTTACGCAGCAAACGCTTCTGTAGTGATCAACGAAGCGATGCCGTGCAATTTGAACACCTATATGGATATGGGTACATACGACTATCATCCGTGGGTGGAGCTATACAACAACGGCAAAGACACCATCAACCTGAATGGCTACAGTTTCGTATACAAACCGCTGGAGGAAGAGATCGTAAAGGAGCACACCATTGACTACGATTGTAAGATAGCCGGAGGCAAATACCTTTTGTTCTACTTCGACAAACTGGCAGGTAAAAGCAGGCACATCAGCTACAAACTAGACGCCGACGGCGGCACCATCTCGTTGATGAACGCAAGCGGCGCCATTGTGTCGTCGTTAAACATACCCGACATCTGCTCTTACGTCTCTTTCGGAATAGGAAAGAACGGGGCCGGCTATATGGAGCCAACCCCCGGCAATGAAAACGACTCGGCATACGTTGCGACCACCCTCTCTTCTTTCCAAAGCAAGCACCAATGTGCAGCGCCAACCTTCAGCAAGACTGGTGGCGTTTACGCCGATGCCGAATCTTTAAACATCAGTATAAGCACCCAGACAGAAGGTGCCAAAATCTACTATACGACCGACGGGACAGTACCAACGAAAGAGAATGGCGAACTCTACAGCGAGCCCCTGGTATTCGAGAAAACCGCAGTCGTCAGGGCGCGCGCCTATTTAAAGGGGAAAGTGTGCAGCCCGATCGCAACCGCCTCGTACATCTTCAACGACAGCAAACACAAGTACTGCAGCGGAGTCGGCAAACTGCCTATCGTTTCAATTGTTACCGACAAAAAGAACTTTAAAGACAAGACCATCGGCATAGGTACCAAAGGAGAAAACGGTGTAACAGGCAAATGCGGGTCTTTGGGTTCGGCAAACTACAACCGCGACTGGAAGCGCCCTATGAACTTCGAGTTCATAGAAAACGGAAAAACGGTGGTCAACCACGAACTGGAGGCAAAAGTTATGGGCGGCTGTTCCCGCCAATACGAGACGAAATCGCTCGCCTTGATGGCGAACAAGAAGTGCGGTAGCGGCAAAAACAAGATGAAATACGCATTCTTCACCGATAAACCCAGCATCACCAAATTCAAGAGTCTGCACCTTCGCAACGGAGGAAACGACTACGACGGGCTACGCTTCCGCGACGGATTCATGCAAAGTCTGCTTCACGGTGAGAATATCGACTATCAGGCCTACCGCCCTGTCGGCTACTACATTAACGGTGAGTACCAAGGGCTTATGCTGTTGAACGAGCACGTTAACGAAGACTATGTATACAGCAACTACGGCCTAGACGATGACGAGGTGGACCTCATCAAGATCGCGACGAATAAAATCAACATCTCGGGGGGCACCGTCGACGCCTACAACAATCTGATTAGCGAGGCACAAGTAGGTATAAACACCAGCGGCTACTACGAAAAGATGAACAAGCTGATGGACATGGACGAATATATGACCTACATGGCTTTCGAACAATACATCGTGAACACCGACTGGCCAAGCAACAATTTGAAGATGTGGCGTCACAGGAACAACGGGCGTTTCCGCTGGATTGTGTACGACACCGACTTCGGTTTCGGCATGTATGCCGGCTACAGTCCTAACTTTACGACCTACACCACCGATATGATTAAATTCTCGGCTGGAACAGGTTCGGCAGTCAATTGGGGAAATGGCTCAAGCCACGAGCCCTACACCTTCAGTGAAGAGTCGAAATGGAAGACCATCTTATTCGCAAGTCTGATGAAGAACGACGAGTTCCGTAACAAGTTTATGACCAGAAACCTAATGTTGCTGGCCACAAGGTTCAAGCCAGAAACCGTAAAGGCAAAACTAGACAGCATTGCCAAAGACGCCTTCCCTGAGTACTGTGCGATGACAGCAAACGAGAACTGGCAGCCCAACCTCGACGACAACGACGAGATGAGGACGATGAAGGAATTCGCCGAAAAGCGTCCTTCCTATGTTTACGAACACCTTGCCAGCTATTATGGAGGTAATCCGGTCAAGCTGAACATAACATCGAACATAGCAGGGACCGACTGGATCATCAACGGCCTCTATTGGAACAAAGACAAGTATGACAGCAAATACATCAGCAACCAAACGCTGACCGTTACAGCCATACCTCCGAAGGGCTACGTATTCAAACAATGGAACCTATCGTCTGCCTCCTCGTCAAAACTGCTCACAAAGAGCAGCGAATGGGACTACCTTTACACAGCAGAAGGAGCGACAGAGGGTTGGAAAGAGAAAGGCTATAAGGCAACCGGCTGGAAGAAAGGCAGCGGAAAATTCGGCTATGGTCCAAACGACGACTACACAGTTGAACTAGACTATGGGCCAGACAGCGAGGACAAGCCTATCACTGCCTACTTCCGCACCGACGTCAACATCGACAATCTGGACGACTACGAGAAATTCACTGCCAACATTGAATACGACGACGCATTTGTGCTGTATGTAAACGGGGTTGAGGTCAGCCGTACCAACCTTTCGGCCGACACTGTAACCAACACCACCCTGGCAGACGAATACACAAACGACACCAAGATGGAGGTAGAGATTGGCAAAAAATATTTTGTGGAGGGTGGGAACACCATCGCAGTAGAGGTTCACCAAAACACCGCAACCAGTAGCGACTTCACCTTTTCGATGATAATGAATGCGATTGGCAAGGCGACAGGAACCTCCTCGAAGAAGAGCACCTACACCACTACCATAAGCGACGACTACAGCATGGAAGCCATATTTGAGAGAGGTGTAGACACCCAGCGTATTTTCATAAACGAGGTGTGCAGCTCGAACCAACCCGTCATAAAGAGCGAAGATACATCTGACGGCTACATGTATGGATATGCAGACGAATACGGCAAATATGGCGACTGGGTTGAATTGTACAACGCCAGCGACATAGACGTCAATATTGCAGGCTGGTACATAACAGACAATTCGGCCAAACCGACCAAATACCGGATTCCAACCACAGAGCCGGAAGCGACCAATGTGCCAGCACACGGCTACAAACTGATTTGGTGTGACAATGACGTTTGGAACGGTCCGCTGCACGTTGACTTCAAGTTGGGGGACACCAAAACCAACACCATTATGCTATCGAGTACGCCAAACTCAGTAGAAGACTCGTTGACCACCATCATTAATATTGGCACCAACCAGTCGTATGGCCGGACATACGACGGCAACGAGAACAGGCAACACTTCCAGTACAACTGCAAGACTCCGAAGGCGCCAAACGGCACCATTAAAAACTGTCTGGCAGCGGAGTACAACGAGAAAGCGACAGAGCAGAACACGCTGTTCCTCTACCCTAACCCGGCAGACGACCAGCTGAACATAGAATCGTCGGGAGAAAAAGTGAGAAAGATGCAAATTTACGACAACATAGGGCATCTGGTCTACAGCGAAAATTGCGATTCGAAAGAGATAGCCGTCAACACCAGCATATTTGCGAGCGGCATCTACGTGATAGCAATAGAAACGGAAAGCGACATCCGCCATATGAAGTTCATAAAGAAATAAACGACAAAAAAGTTCCACATCGGAAAAAACTGCGTACATTTGCATAAATAAGCTACAAGCAACAGTCTACAGCCGGTTCCAAACCCGCTGTGGACTTTTGTAGTTAGCAAAGAAGATAACTACCTTATGATAAAAAGAACTAAAGGCATATCCATAGCTAAGATTTTAAAAGGCTTCGCCACTGCAGCATCCATACTGATGGTTCTTGCAACCGAACCGCTATCTGCCCAAAACTATTATGGTCTTTTCCCTTCAAAAGAAGTTGGAGACGGTTTCCGGAAGATGAAGACAAAGGACGAGACGAACGTCATCCACTGGAAAGCCGACGAGACGGTAACGACCAAAACATCCATCAGTCTGCGTAATTCCGATTCAGAACTTAGCCCATACAACCAAAGTATACCGGAGCTGTCGAACTTGGTTCCAATTGCTTGCGTTACCCCCAACCGCGAGTTCAAGTTATCGAAACCCACCAGTTTCCGAGACATGGGTTTGAGCCTTTGCGACACCATCAACAAACTGAACATCTGGCTTACATTCAAGCCAAGCGGAGCACCCGACACATTGTTTGTAGGCGTACGCCCAAGCTACCGCCATATGTTCACGTTCCCGCGTCCGAAAATCATCTACCACAGCGAGAAGATTGACAACAACGGCAAATTCACCAAGGGTGCGGCCATTTCGTTCGAGGCAGAGCCACCACTTGGAGTGAACAGCGACCTGTTGCAATGGGAATGGTATGTCGACGGGGAACATATGACCGGCCGTAACGACCGCTGGTTCGAGACCTATTCGAGAACCAAATGGCTCAACGGCAAACACACCATAAAATGCCGCTACAAGAAGAAAAACGGCCACCGTTTCAGCGACTTCGGCGAAATAGACATCTGGCAGTTGAGTACTAGCGAGAAAGGCATCAGAGCCGTTCCGTACTGGGGAGCCGACTGTACGGACGAAGAGAACCTCGATTCGACCAACTTCTGCTACAACAAAGAATCGCGCTGGGGTAGCTTTGTACTGCACCCGCTGGAAGACTATGTGCACTTCTATATGGAGTTCTTGAACGAGGACATCCAGACATCGACCATCACCAACACGGCAAAAGTCAAGAACTTCGAATTGTTGGAAGCCAGTCCGGCCGACTTAGACTACCGTTTCTTCTTCCTGCCTACCAACTGTAAAGGCCACGCCCGCGAGCCATACTCGCCAGTGACCATCTATTTCCGCCTGCAAGGCACAAACATCAACTATTCGCTGATTCCATACATCAAGCCAACCGTAAAGATCACCCCAGACAGCGTTGAAATTTGCGAGAACTCGTTTGAATCGGCATCAGAAAGTTCGGTGTTCACGGCCTCGGCATCAGGATTTCCGAACAACAACTACAAGTGCCAATGGTATTTCAGCAAAACAAAGAACGGCACTTACGAGCCTGTGCAAAGGGGAGAGAATGCGACCTACATTCCCGACCACACCGGCTACTACAAAGTGGTTGCGACCGACGGCGTCTTTTCTGCCACATCGGAGCCCGTCAAAGTAAAACAAAGGTTAAGCGACTGTCTTAGTGCTGAAATCTATACAAAAGACAAACGCGACTACACCTGTGCCAACGGCACATTGGAGTTGAACGCATCGCTGACCAACTCGGTATATACCTACCAATGGTACATCGGTCCGACCAACGGCAAGAATCTTAGAGCTATAGTTGGAGCGACTGGGCCTATTTTCTATGGCAGCGCCAACAAAGCAGACGAGTCTTACTTTGTAGAGGTAAAATATGGTAGCCGGCACGTCATCTCCAATCCGTTCCACATCCGCCAGTTGGCCAAATTGCAGGCAGGGACCTCGAAATTAGTCACCGAGGCAAGCCCTACACAAGTCTGCCAGGACTACAATACGACGCTGAAGACCCGAATCAGCAGCAAAAGGAAGGACACCCTACCGGTTATTTACCGTTTCTACAGGGCCAGCTACAACAACCCAATACTGTTGGGCGAGATAGAAAGCAAAGACGAGAACGTCTACCTGTCGACACCAGTAAACAGCAACGGTTCAAAATACTACGTTGTAGCTGTCGGTTGTGACCAGCAATTGCGTACAAAGGAGAACGTAACCGTCAACCTACGTAACGACGAGTCGTGCGGACGCGGTCATTTCTATGTAAAGAAGACTGGCGACGACTACCGCGACGGAACCACATGGAAAAATGCGTTCGCAACAATGGAGAAAGCGATTAAGACCATAAAATCGCTTCGCAACTCTCCTCTTTATGCCAACACTCCGATGGCCATCCACATTGCAGCAGGCGTGTACCAACCTTACGAGGAAGGCGGATTCGACCTACCCGACAATGTAACGCTATACGGCGGCTACGACGAATTGCCAACCGACCGAAGCATAAGCGGCACTCACCGCAACCCTATCTCACCAGCAAATCCGAACGGTTTTGCGACTACCTTCCGAAGCGACTCGTCTTCGCAACGCATCATCAAGTTGGAAGACAAAGCCAACATCAAGATAGTCGGAATCCACTTCGACGGAGAGAAATATGCGACTTCGTTAGACGGCCGTGCCATCTATAGCGACAACACCATCCTAACCATCGACTCCTGCTGGTTTACCAACTTCAGGATTTCACAGGCCACCAGAGGGCCGTTGGCAGCCGTCTGCGTACTACACACCGACAAATGCAAGCGAATGGACATCAAACCAGAGATAAACGTTCTTCATTGCTCATTCTCGAAGAATGCCGGATACGAGTGGGGCGCCTGTCTGAACATTATGACCGATGCGGAAGTCAACATCAAGAACAGCACCTTCAACCACAACACGAACCGGGATAAAGGCGGTACCGCATTGCTGACATACAATGCGAGTCCGAACGTGACCATCATGAACAGTACCTTCTACAGCAACCAGATTGTAGGCGAAGGCGGTTCATACGGAAGTTCGGTAATAAGAATGGCGGGGGGAGAACCGGTCTGCAACATTTATTCCAGCACCATTTGCGACCACTTCTACAAAGAGAACGGAAAACTGAACATCTACCACTCTATTGTTGAATGTGCCGGAAATGCCGACATCTACCGCAACAACTTCCCTAAAAAGTCGCCATTCGTTGCCGAAGAGAAAGACAACGCCTACAACCCACGCAAGTTCGGAGCGAACTTCAAGGGAGGCAGTTTCAACAAAATAAGCAGTGTTGACAACTGTATAACCCAAGTGCTGATACCAAGCAACAAGTTGTCGATTGTAGGTCAGGCAGGTGCGCCAAACGCCAAGTGCCTCTACGACCAACGCGGCATAAAGCGAAACATCATCGCCAGCACCTACGGTGCCTATGAGGAAGAATACAGCGTAGCCATCGACTACAGCAAGAAAGAGGAGTGTACAAACGGAGAAACCCACGCCTCCCTCACCTCAGCCGTGTCGGGTTTGACCGACTTCACCTACCAATGGGTCAACAACTACAGCGATATGCCAGACCAGAAAGGGCCAAACCTGAACAATGTGGGTTTGGGAACCTACTGGCTCGATATAAAAGGAAAAGACCGCCATGGAAAGGAAATAACCATCAGTTCTAACGAGATTCGAGTTTCTGACATCTGCGAGGTTCCAGGCGAATTCTTCGTAAACGCGCATGATGGTAACGACAGTTTTGCCGGCACCACATGGAGCAAGGCATTCGCCACACTTGACCGTGCCCTTCAAATTGCCCGTGCATTCCGTGAAAAGAACGCCAACCGCGCTGTTACCATCAACCTGACAGCAGGCACTTACAAACCAAGCTCATCGTCGGGGTTCAAGGTAAAAGACCTTACCGATGTTATAATTCGCGGTGGTTTCCCAGAAAGTGCCTCCCGTGACGACAAGAGCGAGCCTAAGATGTTCCAACAGGGAGATGGCTACGAGACCGTGTTCAAGCCAAAAGACGTTAAAGGCCGGATATTCGATTTGGGGAACAAAGTCAAGAACCTCCGCATTGTAGGCATACACATGAAGGGATTGAAAAATCAGATATCTTCGGGTGGAGCGCTCAACATCAACGGAGCAGAAGTCAGCATAGACTCGTGCTGGATAACCGGATTTAATGACGCCAGTGTCACTCAAGACGGCAACAACAGCTGTATTGCCATAGGTTCCACCTCGAAACTGAACATCTGCAATTCCTTCTTTGCAGGAAACCTCGGCAAACAGAGCGGTGTTATCGGCATAACCGGTAGCGGAAACAACACAGAACTGAACGTTTACAACACCACTTTCCACGCCAACTGGAGTTCGAAGAGCGGAGGTGCTGTCCTCTACGTGAACAATGCGGCCAGCCCGGCCATTAAATTCATGAATGTAACCTGTTTCAGCAACCGCACATCGAATTCAGAAATGAGCGCCTGCAGCAACATCCGTCTGATAGGTAAAGAGACCACTACCCTACAAATGTACAACTGCAACATGTTCGGCACCTATATGGTAGAAAGCGGAAAACTTGAGCTATTCAACTCTCTGGTTGAGGCAACAGGAGAGAATGTGATACAAAACAACAGTTTCGTATCGTATCCGCACCTTCAGAAGACCAACGACGATATGGATTTGTACAGCCACCGCAAGTTTGCGGACAGTTTCAAGTACACACTCACATTCGATTGCGGATTCATTCCTGTTCTGGAGATCAAGAAAGACGGACACGAAGACCTCTGCAAGAAAGTTCCTACGCTTGAAAAAGTGGGAGATTTCGACTTGAGCAACGACCAATGCGGAAAGCCGCGAGGTGCAGAAAGCTGTATGGGAGCAACCCAATACAACGAAGAATAAGGGAATAACTCATAAACGAAAAAGGAGCGCAAAAGCGCTCCTTTTTCGTTTATCTTTATTCAAGATTTCGCTACATTATAAAACAAATTC
>DGTD01000006.1 GCA_002396385.1 Bacteroidales bacterium UBA4345 | reverse complement strand
TAGCGGACAGCAATAATTTTTTATATTCAATTGAGGAACAGACCCTTTAAAGGTCACAAAAAAGAAAGGGTGCTACAAAGCACCCTCATTTCCTATATATAACAATTCAGCTATTATTCGCTAATAGGCACAATACGGAAATTGTCGAGACACATCATCACGAAATGGTCGGCAACGCCACCAACCGTATCACCAAACTGAACAAAAGTAAGGTTAGTAGCCTTCTTCAAGTCAATAGGTGTCGGAAATTTGTCCTCAGCCGTTGTGACAGTATGCCAAAAATCGGTTAATGGAATGGTGATAGTTTCCCAACCATCGGTGCTATACGTGCCACTAACAGCGTAAGGTTCCCAGAAACAGATAGGAACACGGTCGCGTCCGTGCTTGTCAGGAGCATCGTAAGGGCCGAAATAGATTTCGGTATGCACTTTCTGATAAGGAGCCTCTTTCGGAATATACACATCAAACTTAAGGGCAAGATCCTTCACGTCGTAGCCATCGAACGGCCCAGCCACAGAATGGTCGCCCCTTCCGCCATCAAGCGGATTGGCAGCATACTGAATAAACATAGTCCACGGCATAGACCAAGGCTTATTGTATTTGCCAAACAACATAAAATAGTCACCGCTACATCCTTCAGGGAGAGCAGCCGGCAGTTTTGTGAGGGTGTCGCCAAGCATTACAGATGAAATAAGCACTTTTTCGCCTTCTTCGTTTTCATCGTAAGGGTCAAAACCACCCCATGTGGCTCTTAGAACGTCTTTATCAATAATCAGATTGCGACTGTCGCGGAACTGGAATTTTGACGAGACCGTATCGTTAGCGACAATCACTTTCAACTTACCCGAAGTAGAACCTTTTGGCACAATCACCTTAAGGACAGAATCGTTACTACCAGCGACAGCGGAGACTCTGATTCCCTTAAAAGTGGAATCGGGGAAAATGACATCAGCCCCCGTCAAATGACTGCCGTAGATAATAGCTTCCTGACCGTTCGGAACGAATTCACACTTCATTCCTTTCAGTGTTGGCTTTAAATTGGTATTATTAGTTGACGCCGTGCCACATGCCGTAATTAGTGCCCCGAGGGAAAAAACGGACAACCACGCTAAATTTCTGTAATTCATGGTAGAGTAAATTTAAAATCCGAATTTAAGAAGTTGTATTAGGCAAATTGCCCAATCACATTTACAATTATAGCAAAGAAAAAAGAAAAAAACAATTTTTAAGCCTGAAAAACGGAGAAGAGGAATGTGTTTCAGAGCACTATTGTGTCTAAATCGTTTGGCACATAAACACGACCAGAGAAAGCCTGCTTGGCTTCAGCCAGGTACTTCCACTGCCGTTCTTCAACCGGAGTTTTCCCTTCAGTATGGAACAACAATGTTGCCTGTGCTTTCAGAGAATAGGCATTTCTAGAAGAATCGAGAACCGTTCCGTGGTGTTTTTCGTAAGGTCTGAACTTGTCTTTTTCGGAGTAAAGACAATAAGCCTCTTGCAAAAGGTAGTCGGACCCTTCGACAAAGGGGCGCTCATACTCGCAGAAAGGCTCATCGCCAAGAAAAGACAGTTTCTTTCCATTCAACAAACGGCAAGAAAAACCATGCTGCAACTCTTTCACGCTCTGAATATCAAAAAATACGGTCTGACGGCCCAGAATATCCATCTGCGCACCATCGCTTACCGGAACCATTATGATGCGAGAGTCGAAAAAAGCATTTAACTTCGGCTGCATAACCAGTCTACAAATAGTACGCAAAGCGTCGAGCGACTTTTGGTGCGCATAGACGTAAAGATTTCCCTTATAACGTTCTTTGCGGATATGTTGGCAAACGGCCCGAACCAGCCAGACGACACCGAGAATATGATCGGAATGATTGTGAGAAACAAACACATGGTGCACATTCAACACACTCAGACCCGCCTTTTCAAATTGTCTTAGAAGTCCGTTTCCACCACCCCCATCTACTAAGAAAAGTTCTCCGTCTTCCCGTGAGATTGTAAAACAAGTGTTATACATGTTTGTCACCATAGCGGCGCCAACACCCAACATTGTCAGTTTTTCCATATAAATATCTTTTTACGTAAAGATAACTGAAATAAGGCAAACAAAAAAGCCCCTCTGACAGAGCAGAGAGGCTGTAGGAATGAAATTCACACTCGTTAGAAAGCCCAACCCAAACGGATTGCAGGCTGTGCGTAAGGAGCGAAAGATACAGTCTTTGTATCGTCAGCATCCTTGCCATAGCTAACACCAAAGCCTACTTCCACGCCCACATAGGCATTCTGTGTAAAATAATAGTTCATACCAGTGAAGGCCTGCAGGCCAATCGCATTAGTCTTCGCCTTATCGCCCTTTACACCAGCAGCTTCCTGGTAAGTGCTAGTATGGCGGAAAGCTAGTTCTGCGCCAATGTAAGGAGTCATTCTTGCAGTTCCATCGAATGAATAAACGACGCCAGGAGCTATGCTAATTACATTATTGTGCGTTTTTCCTTCAACACCTAACTGTTCAGTCTTTGTTGTTACTATTCCCCAACCCAAACCTAAACGGATGGACCAATTGTCATTGAAAGAATATGCGCCGTTCAAGCGTCCGTTTTCAAGGGCAACAGGAGCGTTTGAAGTAGAAAAAGGAGTGAACGCCACTTCTACAGACAAAGAGCCTTCTTCTGGCTTGTATCCGCTAGCTGCATTCTGAGAAGCTGTTTCCTGAGCAGTTTCTGCATTCTGACTCTGTTCTTCCTGTGCGCTTGCGAAAGATGCAGCAAACAACGCAGCTGCAAATAATAATAACTTTTTCATTTTATATAAAAATTAGTTTTTATGCATAAAGCGATACAAAGATATACAGAAAAATAGAGGTATCAAGCGTTCTTTTCCACAAAGTGTCTATATTTTAACATATTAGGTAAAATTATATACAAACACACACCTCCATTCCAATATAAACAACTGATATTCTTTATATTGAAAAACATGGTTTTAGAACATAAATTTAACATTTCGGAGGACCATAGAGATATTTCACACATGCCATCACCAGAGAACCATAGGGCAAGGGAAGCGTTCTTTTTGCTTTATGACATAAACCAGGCTGATTTCGTGTGACCACGCACCATTTTCACGTTCGTAGGTAGGCAGGTCGAAAATGTAATAGACTTGTAAGCCCTTCACCGAACAGCCAGCCATGAGCGATGTAACAAAAACGCCGTCGAGATTGTATTTTTCGGCAACCCCCAAAATAACAGGCGTCAGAAACACGCCAAGTCCCAAGTAGGCTTTTTTAAAGTCGGCCTGCTGCTGATAGTTGGCATTCACGAAAAAGTAGTTGTCAGACAAATCGCGCCGTCCCCACAAACCATTCGTGTACTGAAGGTCGTGCATATAGTTCGCATGGAAGACATACTTGCGCGCGAGTTTGTTTTCCGATTTTCTGACAAAACCATTTTCAGGCTCCGCTATATGGTAAACGGCAGCACCTAACGAGAACGTGTTTTCCACATAATAGACCGCACCTACCGAGAAATCGAACAGTCCACGCGTATTTGTCTCAAAATCTTCAATAGTAGAGTTGTCGACACGCCCGTTCGAGCTATCATACTGGTCACCATACTCCAACTTATCGTAACCAAAATAATTCAAATAATAGGTACCCTGCAAGCCAAGCCTTATATGTGACAACTCGGTCACATCGAAATTGTGGGCATAAACAAGCGAGAACTCGTTTGAGCGGTAAACACCGCTTTGATCGTCAAGCGAATAGGCCACACCAAGCGAGCACATCTTCTTGTAGAAATTCTGGTCGTAAGAAAGGCGAACAGTCGTATAGTTATTGTCGAGCATAGGCCATTGTTGGCGGAAATCGAGCCCCAACCTTATGGCATTAGCATTACCAGCCTGGGCCGGATTCATACTGAAAGGTACAAGGTTATGGCTGTTAAGGTTGTAGTCTTGAGCTTGAGCACAAGCGCAACCAACCACAATGCCGATGAAAGTTCTAAGTATAAATTTTCTCATAAACACATATATTATCGAACAATAGTAACCATACCCTTCCGTTCACCGCTGAAATTGGTACCCTTAACGTTACTACTGTATTTAGCGACCCATCCGTAAACACCCCAAGGGCATTCCTTGCCATTGAAAGTGCCATCCCACTCAGAGTCGAAACTGTTGCCGTCGAACACAATGTCTCCCTGCCTGTTAAAAATGTAGAAATGGAAATCGGTAATATATTTACCGCCATAGAAACGGAATGTCTCATTCTTCTCATCGTTATTAGGTGTAAAACCGGTTGGAGCCCAAAAATCTTTCCAGACATAAAGGAACTCGGAACCCGTATAACTACACCCCATGGTATCGACAGCACGAACAAGAACCTCAACCGAATCCTGCAAACGATCGACGTCGTACCGATAATGGAACAAGCGTCCCGTCTGCTCCTTAGTACCGTCGCCAGGGGTCCAATACCAAACAGCTTCAGAAGGAGTCACACCCTTCATACTAATTGTAGGGTTCGACTGTTCAATCCACTTTGGTTCAATAGCAAACGATATGTGTTTACGCGGAAGCGGATTCAATGTCAGTTGCGTTTCATTGGGGCAACCATAAAGGTCACGTCCATATAAATATAGAGTAGTTGTATCGGAAAGGAGCACGGCAAGTTTGTCGGAATTGACATTTCTTACCACTTCATCGAGTTCCGGTTCACTGGTCCACTCATAATAAGACGCACCCGTAGCCTGAACCACGGCAGTATCTTTTGATCCTGGGCAACCACGATAGCTAAGCAGCTTAATGCCCACATTAGGCAGAGGGTGGACTTTCACAGTAAAACTCTTTGTAGTACTGCAGTTGTTCACATCGTAACCAGTCGCGTAATAAGTAGTAGCCACTTGAGGGGCATACGAGATGGAAGCCGTTGTATCGCCCGTGCTCCACAAGAAGCGGGAAGCACCCTGTGCCAAAATGTTGAACGATTCACCCGGACACACATACTCGTCACCACTAATCAGAATGTTCGGAGGTGTAAGCACATTAATTGTCAGCATACGCGATGCAGAACAATTATGTGAGATTCCCGTCAGTTTGATATAACAACTGGCTTTGGGTTGGAAGACGAATTCAGAGCCAACGACCGAGTCTTGCCAAATATAGTCGGTGGCACCCTGTGCGACAAGGTCGACAGAACTACCCACACAAACCGCCGTATCGCCCAAGAACGACAAAGTAGGAGGCAGTACCGGACGAACAGTAAATGTGGCAGTGTTAGAACAAGTATGGCTGTCGGTTCCCCTTACGGTAAACTCGGTCTCTTTTACAATAATCGGATTAATGGTCTGCCCTACTTGTCCATTGTCCCATGTATAGAGTATCGCATCGCCAGAAGCAGTCAAAGTAGCAGCAGCACCCTCACACACTTCAGCGTCGCCATTAATTGTAATAAGCGGGCGAAGACGCACATTCACCGGGATATCAGCCTCTCCACGGCATCCGGTGGAATCTGTACCAATAAGGTGGTAAACACTTGAGGTGAGTGGAGAAGCAACCAACATTTCATTTGACGTTCCATTTCCCCAAATATAGTCTTTAGCACCTTTTGCCAACAATTTGAGCGTATCGCCCTGGCAGATATCGGTTATACCCTCGGCCCAAACCACAGGAGACTGTCGCAAGGTAATCGGAATAGAAATCTGCGACGAACATCCGTTCAAGTAACCAGTCACAACATAGGTCGTGTCGAATATAGGGTGTGCAAGATAGTTAGCTGCCGAATATCCATTATTCCAAAGATACGAAGAAGCACCGCTGACAACCAACATAGTAGAACTTCCCTGACAGATTTCAGTTTCTCCACTGTACGACAAAGACGGAGGAGGAATAACCGACACCTGGAAAGAGTCGACACTGGAGCAGCCATTCAAATCAACACCCTTCACCTTAAACCACGACACATCGTTAATAAGCGGACGGATGGAGTCGGAAATGGAGCCAGTGCTCCAATAATAAACATTGGCATTACCTTTTGCATAGAGCCTTGCCAACGAATTTTGGCATACACTCACATCGCCCTTAATAGACACATCGGGCAAAGGCAACACTGAGACTTCGTAAGTAGCCATCCTCGAACATCCGTTTGCACCGGTACCAACGACTTGGTAGATAGCCGTAGCGTCGGGAATAGAGATAAGCGTATCACCCACAAAACCAGTAGCCCACTGGTAAGATTGAGCACCCATACCCCAGAGAGCAAGTGTATCACCCCTACAAATACGGGTATTGCCGTTAATATAGACATAAGGGGCAGGCTTAATCGTGATAGGGATCGTGATTTTCGACGAGCAGCCATTGGTGGTACCCGTCACCGTCCAAACCGTATCGCTATTCAGCAATTGCGCATAAAAGTTCTGTTCGGATCCGTCGCCCCACATATAGCTGTCGGCTCCGGAAACAGTTACACGCGCAATTTCGCCAGCACAGACCAAAGTATCGCCAGCAAACTTTATTTCAGGAATATCTTTAACATCGACCGTCCACGAGGCCGTATTCGAGCACTTGTTCGCATCAGTACCACGTACCGTGTACTTAGTTGTCTCAGTAGGAGAGATTGCACGACTTCCTCCCGTAAAGAGGTCAGACCACTGGTACAAGACGCCACCAGACGCTTGCAACTTACTCTCCGCCCCTTTGCAAAGTTCCAAAGGACCATCGATAGAGATATTAGGCAGAGGATTGACCACAACCGTAACAGAAGCAGTCCCTTCACAGCCATTAGAAGCCTGTCCTACCACCGAATAGGTGGTAGTGCTTTGAGGGCGCACAATAAGCGAATCGCCAACAGTACCTGTATTCCACGAATACGAATAGGCATTGTTCGCCACTAAGATAACACTATCGCCAACGCAAGTGGCAGAATCACCTATAATATAAACAGACGGAGCCTGTCTTACAACCAAATTCTTAGTAGCCCAATAAGTGCATCCATATTCGTCATCTACTTTAATAGTAAACTTGCGCGATGTATCGGCAATAAGGTTATAATCGAAGCCCAGAGTTCCATCGTTCCAAAGGACCGTTGATTTGGCAGTCGGTCCGAAAACAGTAAGTTTGACATGTTCACCCTGGCACACATTGGAAAGACCGTCTACTGTGAGTTTTGGAACCAGAGGAATCGCCAAATCCTGGGAAAAAGAGTCAACACATCCCAAAGAAGAGGTTGCAAACAATTTTGCCTTAAAAATATCTCCATCAGACTCATAGTAGTGTTCGGCATCACGGGTAAACGCATAGATGCCATCTCCAAAATTCCACGAATAACTAACAATAGAGTCATTCAAACAGGTGGAATTGTTTTTAAAGATAACCTTACCGCCACAAGTGTCGATAGCAGTAAACTTGACTTTCACCTCAATAGGAGTCAGTTGGGTGTTCATCTCGATGGCACCGCAATCGGTACCCGAGTTCTTCATAGAACAGCTATAGGAAACACCATCGAACAAAGCAGCACGAGGAATAGACACTACAGAGGGATTCTGAGGGTCGAAGTTAATCACCCCATTATCGGAACGAGACCATTGATAAGTATCGAAGCCATCGGGCGCAGTAATCGTAGGGTCTTCCTCTCCACAGTTTTTCGAGATGAGTTCGAGTTTACGGGTTTCAGCCCAAAAATAGCCATAAGCATCGTGTGCGCCGGCATGGTAATCAGCGCCACTCAAGCAGTCATGGTTCACAATTTCGATTGTCACCTTTTGTCCGACGTAGGCACGGAGGTCGATAGCAGCCGACGTCCAATTCTTATACCAATAGTTAACCGACTTATTAGCACCTACAGAAGAAGCAGCACACTTAGGATTTTGCGACAAGTCAGAACTGGCATTGTTCGCAATAGCCTCAAACTGTGCGCATGGTAAAGTAACCGGCTGGTTAAGCACAGGGTCGAACGACGTAATATTCACTTGGAACGTAGGACGCTGGATACCATTATGCGGATTGGTAGCATTAGACGGGTCCTCAACCACACAGGCATAACGATAGTTCAGCAAGGTGGTGTTTTCAGTAACAGTAAACGTATAGACCATGCGTTCGGCATAGGCTCTTCCCGTGTTGGAATGAGTTTCGCCTTCAGAACGACCCGGATTACCGATGCGGGCCGTCAGCGAAAGATCAGCTGGCACCTTTTTAAATTCCGAGCAAGCGATAATATCGTCATCTTTATGCAAGTTCATTATATCGAACCGGTCCTTAGCCTCACTCCATTGTACAGACTTCCAGTCATACACGACAGAAGAGTCTTTGTCGGGGGAGACCTGAAGGGAATAGTATCCCGTATAGAGTTGCCAATTGGTAAAGTTACCATTCTCAAACCCTATATTCGGAGTGTCAGCATTTGGTTCTTCAGCAGAAGCATACATACCAACGCCCCATAGAACTAAAGATGTCAGAAAACATTTAAGAAAACTACGAAACGAACTGCATTTGGTAGAATTCGACAAAGAATTACCGATCATAAGAATATAATATGGCTAACCCTACTATACCACAACCAGACATATTAACGTTTGAGCATCGAATAGACAGGCCAGCAAATGTTTTTCATGGTGAAACTCAACGTCACGTTTATAATATACTAATAATAAAAGGTCTTCAATAACGTTATACAATAAACAGACATCTGAAAGACAACTGAAGCTAAACGCTATTGACTATTCAAAGATAAACCTTCTAGCACAAATATAATCACAGAAAGGCTAATATTCAATAAAATCGCATTTTTCTTCAACAAAAACGCGGCTGTAATTGTTTGAAGAATTCCCAAATAACGATTCCTGCGGTAACAGACACATTTAGCGAGTGTTTTGTTCCATATTGGGGAAGTTCGAGACAAAAATCGGAAGCATCGACCACCGCTTGTTGTACACCATTCACTTCGTGTCCCATTACAACAGCATACTTTTTTGCCGGGTCTAACTTCAAACCTTCAAGCGACACACTACCCTCTACCTGCTCGACAGAGAAAACAGTATAACCATCGGACTGCAAGTTCCGAACGACCTGCAACGTATCGGGAGCACTTGCCCAATCGACAGAAAATTCAGCCCCTAACGCTGTTTTATGGATTTCGGCATTAGGCGGTGCGCAAGTAAGTCCGCACAACCAAATTTTCTCGACACGATAGGCATCTGAAGTCCGAAAAACAGAACCGACATTATAAAGCGAGCGCACATTGTCGAGCACAACAACCAAAGGTATTTTCTCGGATTGCTTAAACTCTTCAACAGAAATCCTGTTCAGTTCCTTGACAGTATACTTGTGCATAAAAAGCCATTAAATTTCAGGAGCTTCGCTTATCGAAGTCACCTTATTCAGTTTAATATAATAATGAAGAGCCGAATAAGCCGAAACCGACACTATTTTCCCGTTGAAAACCGTTTGTTTCGAAGCGGTATTGTATGCCAGATAATAAGGGATGTAAAGGTGGAAGACAGACCCTTCGGGCATGAGCTGCAACCCTTCACGCATGCCGGCAATAAGGTTTTCCATTTCAAAACCATACTTACCTGATTCAAACACAGTTCCATCGACCAGCATCGCCACGTAAGAGATATAGACCGAGTCGTTGGCATCGGGTCTAATTCCCTTACCCAACGTTT
Organism: Bacteroidales bacterium UBA4345; assembly: GCA_002396385.1. Taxonomy (GTDB): domain Bacteria; phylum Bacteroidota; class Bacteroidia; order Bacteroidales; family Paludibacteraceae; genus Physcocola. Next base: position 3,619 of record DGTD01000006.1, on the reverse strand, counting down.
CCACACGGTATTGCAAACCAGTGTAGGTTTCCTTCACCCCTGCAGAGTCGCGATTTAAAGCAAGAAACAACTCACCTTTTTCCTTATTTGTGCGATTATATTCCTGCGTATAGTCAACATCATCGTCACTTGAGCAAGAAACAGAAACAAACGACACAGCCATAACTGCCAATAAGAGAACAATATATTTTTTCATTTTCTGATAATAAGTAACCATTTAAACAATACGTACCAGTGTCATTCCATCGCGTACCGGAACCATAACAGTCTGGAAGCGAGAATCGTTGGCAACAAGGTTGTTAAACGCCATAATTCCCACTGTTTGAGCCTCTTTTGAGGAGACAGGAACTTCAGGATGAAGTTTATAGCGTTCATACAAAGCAACAGACTCTTCTTCAATAACGTGTCCATCCCATAAAGTATTGTCTGCAATGACCAGCCCTCCTTTACGCATTTTCGGATAAACCATTTCAAGGTCCTCGACATAACGTCGTTTGTTACCATCGAGATAGGCCACGTCAAAAAGTCCGTCAAGACTTGGCACAATGTCGGCAGCATCGCCAATATGTAGATTCACCTTCTTGCCAAGATCGCCGGCATCGGCAAAGACCTGGTTTAAGAAAGGTTCCAGTTCATCGAAAATCTCGCAAGTATGCACTTGTCCGCCATCGGGGAGCGCCTCGGCCATACACAGTGCAGAATAGCCCGTAAAGGTTCCGATTTCTAGAATACGGCGGGCGCCAACCATTTGGCAGAAAAATTTGAGCAGCCTTCCCTCTAAATGACCCGATAACATGCGCGGTTTAAGCGTATGCAGATGCGTCTTTCGGGTTAATACTTTAAGGAAATCAGGTTCACGCTCGATGTGTTCGAGTATATACTGCTGTATTTCGTCTGACCAAAGATTCATTTATAGTACCAATATAGCGCAAAAATACGAATAAATAAGCAAAGCTCAAAAAACGGCAACAAATGAAAAGGCACCGTAAAAACGGTGCCTTTTATTATAACTAACAATTCATATTTACCAATAAACAATTGGACAAGCATAACGGTAATGCTTAGGCGGTATAACGTAGACAACCGCAAACTCGTGCGACCAACTTCCGTTATCCTTCTTCGAGGTGTAAAGGTCGAAGATGTAATAGCCCTGTAAACCTTTATAATTACCACCAATCATAAACGACAAGACATTCAGGTTCCCTAAAGAAGACGTAAAGTCATACTTATCGGCAACACCGAAAATAACCGGATTGGTCATACAGCCAATGTTGAGCGAGGCCAAACGATAAATACGTTTGTCATCTTCAGAGGATGCTACCTCAACGGCTTGCTGTTGGAAAGCAGCCGAACCAAAGAGATAGGTGCTCGACATATCGCGTCGTCCCCAGAGTCCGGAACGAGCCTCAAGGTCCTGCATATAGTTTACATGGAACACATAACGGCGTCCTACCTTAGAGGCTTCCTTATCGTCGAAACCATTATTCGGTTGACCGATGTGGTAAACTGAACCACCAACAGTCAACTTGTTCTCCCATACGAAAGCAGCACCGAACGAGAAGTCCACATAATTGCAATGGGCCTCGGTTACCTCGTCATTAGTCTTCAGTTCTGGTTTACCCTCGCCCGCATAAGAATCGTCAAACGTAAGCCCCGAAGCATCAAAGTAATTCAAGTTCAAAGCCATTTGTAAGCCCAAACGGATGAAGTATTCATCTTCCAGACGAATGTTGTGCGAGTAAACCGCAGCAATCTCATTCTTCTTGAAAACATTCGCCTCATTGTCCCGAGTGAAAGAGAGACCCGCAGAAGCCATCTGCTTATAGAAGTTCTGGTCGTAGGAAATACGGGTCGTTGTATAATGGTTATCGAGAGCGGGCCATTGCATACGGTAATTCAAACCGAAACGCATGGCATTCGCGTTACCCACCAAGGCAGGGTTCAAGCTGAAGGGGATCACGTTGTTGTTGTTGAACGTGTAGTCCACTTGAGCGGCGGCCGAAGCCGCCATCAAGAGTCCCGCAAATATACTTGCTATTCTTTTCATAATTCGAAACAATTATCGGATGAGAGTAATTGAGCCACGCTTCTTACCAGACTTGAAGACTGAATTTTCGTTCGAGCTGTAAGTAACAGTGTAACCATAAACGCCCCAAGGACAAGCCTTACCCTTGCAAGTACCATCCCAACCATAGTTAGAAGGTATCTCGTCGGAAGTAGAACGTAAGAGGTCATTTTCATCGCCTTCATATACAATACCGCCAAGACGGTCATAGATGATAACGTGGAATTCGTTGATGAAGCGTCCGCCACGGAAGACGAATCTGTCATTCAATCCATCTCCATTAGGAGAGAATGCGTCAGGCGCCCAGAAGTCGTGCCACTTGTAGATGTAGGCAGAGCTGTCGTAAATACAACCATAAGGGTCAACAGCATGCACACCCACAAGGATAGAGTCAGCCAAGATACCAGGGTAGGTGTAGTTAGCAATGGCACCCTCCAGTTTCGTATCGTTAGTGCTGTTCTCGTTCATATCAACTGTCCAAGTCCACTTGGTATTTTCTGTTTCAGGAACAATACCGGTGAAACGTACAGTACGGCTTTCGTCGTCGATACAGCTTGGGTTCACACGGAACTTGAGCGGATCTTTCTGACGGAGTTGGATATCGACTGTAGCAGTACCAACACAACCCAAATCGTCAATACCCTTCAGGGTAACTCTGACAGTAGTGTCAATGATAGCTACGAACTCGTTTTCAATTTGGTTAGCTTGAATATCAGGCTGACCAGGAACAGACTCCCAGTACCACTGAACATTTCGGTTGTAAGTCTTGTTCACAGCCTGGAACTTAACAGAGTCAACCTGACCAGGACATACATAACTCTTGTCGCGGTTGATGCCAACCACAGGCAACGTCTGAATGTTCATACGCTTGGTAACCGTATTGGTACAACCATGCTCGTTAGTAACCGTCAGCGTATATTCGGTAGAGCGTGCCGGATGGTCTTCAATCTCTGAATAGAGAGCTGTATCAACCTTGAGCGGTTCACCATTAGCCAACCATTCATAAACACCGTCCTTACCAAGGCCAGAACCTACGAGATGAACGGTAGTTCCAGAACAGAAGTAATCCTTACCGTCAGGTTCAGAAATAGTAGCTATTGGGTTAGGAACCACAATTACAGAAGCAACCGAAGTAGAAGAACAGCCACTGAGTGTACCCGTTACATACAACTGGGTTGAAGTGGTGAGGTCGTCAAGCGTTAGAGCAGCCTCGTTACCAACCACCTTGTTGTTAATCTGCCATTCGTAGTCCTGTGCACCGTAAGCGGTTACTGTGATAGAACCATGTGCACAAACCGAATCGTAAGGAAGGAATCCGACAGCAGGGATTGGATTGCTGTAGATGGTCTTCTGAACGCTGCTCTGACAGTGAGTGAGGTCGTTAACCGCAATTACAGTAAACTCAACCGCATCGTCCCAAGAGATAACAGGTTCAACTTCCTGACCAGTCAGGTTCGTACCATCGGCAGTTGTCCAGAAGTAAGAGTATTCACCCTCCTTATCCTCGTTCTCAGCCCAGAGTCTGTCTTTTTCGCCTTGACAAACATTAGGGAA
>DGTD01000051.1 GCA_002396385.1 Bacteroidales bacterium UBA4345 | reverse complement strand
GTCTATATCGACGAAATCCACAACCTGATTGGCGCCGGACGTACTGGCGACGGCTCGATGGACGCGTCGAATATGCTGAAACCCTACCTCGAGGGGGGTGAAATCCGCTTTATAGGCAGCACCACCTACCAGGAATACAACCGCTATTTCGCCAAAAGCAAGGGCATTGTGCGCCGTTTCCAGCAGATTGACGTGCTGGAACCTTCGCAAGAGGAAACGGTGAAGATTTTAGAGGGCCTCCGCAGCAAGTACGAGGACTTCCATAAGGTCCGGTACGCCGACGGCGTTATTGAATATGCGGTAGAGATGAGCGCCAAATACGTCAACGACCGCTTCCTGCCCGATAAGGCTATCGATTTGATCGATGAGGCGGGGGCCTATCTTGAATTGCATCCTGACGCAAGCGGGGAAACCCGGTTAGTCGACAAGGAACTGGTTTCTGATGTGCTGGCCCGCATTTGTAAGGTCGACGCTATGGCGCTGCATGCCGATGACGACAATTCGGCCCTGGAACACCTTGAGGAAAAAATATCGGCTCAGATTTACGGCCAACCCGATGCCGTGCGGCAGGTGGTGGAGGCTGTGCAGATGGGAAAGGCCGGACTGCTGGAAGACGGGAAACCGGTGGCTTCGCTACTGTTTGTCGGCCCTACCGGTGTCGGTAAAACAGAGGTGACCAGAGTCTTGGCCCAAGAACTGGGACTCGAACTCGTCCGCTTCGATATGAGCGAGTACACCGAGAAACACACGGTGGCCAAACTGATTGGCTCGCCGGCCGGTTATGTGGGCTATGAGGATGGCGGACTCCTGACCGACGCTATCCGGAAAACACCGCACTGTGTGCTGCTGCTCGATGAGATTGAGAAGGCGCACAGCGACATCTACAACGTGCTGCTGCAGGTGATGGACTATGCGCGCCTGACCGACAACAAGGGGCAGAAAGCCGATTTCAGGAACGTCATACTGGTTATGACCTCCAACGCTGGCGCCCAATACGCTTCGCAGGCGTCGGTGGGCTTCGCTTCAAAGGTGACGGCCGGTGAGGCGATGCTCGCACAGGTGAAGAAAACCTTCAAACCCGAATTTCTGAACCGCTTGTCGGGGACGGTGGTCTTTAACGATATGGACCAGTCTATGGCTGAACGGATCCTCGATAAGAAGATACGGCAACTCGATGAAAGGCTCGCTGCCAGACAGGTGCGGATGGAACTTACGGATGCGGCCCGCGGTTTCTTGCTCGAGAAGGGTTTTGTTCCGCAATACGGGGCCCGCGAAATGGACCGTGTGCTGCGCCAGCAGCTGAACCCGCTGTTGATGCGCGAAATACTTTTCGGTTCGCTGAAAAATGGTGGAAGCGTCGTGGTTGACCTTGTGTCCGGACATTTGGAGGTGGCGCGATAAGAAACGTGCAGCAGCGGCAAAAAAAGGGTGAACAGGAATGAGATATGAAAAACTTGTATTTTTTGCTAATATTTATACATTCTTAGTTATCTTTACACAATTCTTTTTTAATGATGAGATTACGGAACTTTTTGGGAACCGTCTTGTGCGGTCTTTTGTGCGCTTCGTGCGCCAAACAGGGTAGTGGGGGCTATATGGCCGAACTGGCAGCCAACCAACCCATCAACAATACGCATTACACCTATCCTATGGGCTCTCCGGTGGCTGAACACGGAGCGCTGAAAGTAAACGGTCTGCAGTTGTGCGACGCTTCGGGCGAGCCGGTGCAGCTGGCGGGCTTTAGCACCATGGGCTGGCAGTGGTGCGCCGACTGCTATACGCAGGAGTCGCTGATGAACCTGGTCAGCAACTGGCACATCAACATCCTACGTCTGGCAATGTACGTCGAAGAGGGCGGATATAACCGTACACCGAACCGTTCGCGCGAGATGATGTGCAATCTGGTTGACCTCTGTGGCGAGATGGGTATCTACTGCATTGTCGACTGGCACATCCTTACGCCGGGCAATCCCGAGTCGGAGGTCTATGCCGATGCGGCTCCGTTCCTGTCTTATATGGCGAGGAAGTATGCGGGTGCGCCGCATGTCATTTTCGAAATCTGCAACGAACCGAATGGCGAGGGGGCTACATGGGAAGTCATCAGCCGCTATGCCAACAAGGTTATTCCACAAATCTACGCACCCTACGACAGTATTGGCGCTCCACATCCGCTCGTTATCTGCGGCACTCCGCAGTGGGACCAGCTGGTCGATGCCTGCCTGGTTGAGGGGCGTTACCAGGGCAACGAACTCGATTTGATTGACCTGCCTGCGAAGGACCAGCGGCTGGCTTTCGATAACCTTATGTACACGTTCCATTTCTATTCGGGCTCGCATAACGAGGGTGGTCCTAAAAAGGGAATCCCAGACTATTATAACCTTTACAAGTACATGTACAAGGTGTTGGGCAAGTTGCCTGTCTTCTGCTCGGAGTTCGGACTCACTAATGCCGATGGCGACGGCAACATCGATACCGACCGTACCGACAAGTGGCTGCTGATGCTTTCGGGCGAGAATGCCGGCAAGCAGAAGGTGAGCTTCTGTAACTGGAGCTATTCCGACAAAGACGAGCAGAGCGCGGCCTTACTGCCTTTCTCCTGCAAACACGGAAAGTGGAACAATGCATCGCCTAGTGGCGACTACATCCGCCGTGTGTTCAATGTGGTTAACAACGGAGCCATCGACTCCACCGTGCTGAAACCAACCAACCTCTACAGACCGTAGGCGGACATGTCCGCATAAAAGCCGTGCCTTCTTATCTAGGTATGGCTTTTTCTGTCAGTCGGTGCGGTAAAATGAACGTTACACCGTTTTTTTTGTTATATTTGCGATTCTGACCGATTCGGAAAAATAAAAACTAATTAAAATTATACATGGAAAACAATCAAAAACTCTCTGTCTTAGAGAAATGCGCCTATGGCGCTGGTGACTTGGCATGTAACCTCTTCTGGGGTCTTATCTGTATCGCCACTGCTTTCTATACCGAGTATTTCGGTATGGAGGCGGCTGCTGTCGGTACTATGGTGCTGGTCGTTTCAATTATCGACATCGCTTTCGATGTGATTATCGGCGCAATTGCCGACCGTAAGAATACGCGTTGGGGACGTTTCCGCCCTTGGATTCTGTTCGGCGTGGTTCCTTTCTGCATCATCGGATTCTTTACTTTCTATACACCTGCGTTCAGCGAGCCGCTGAAGGTGGTCTACGCTTATGTCACCTTCCTGCTCTGCCGTCTGATGTACTCGGTCGTTAACGTGCCTTATGGCGCGCTGATGGGCGTTATCTCGGCCGACCCTGCCGAGCGTACTTCTGTATCGGCTTACCGTAACATCGGTGCGCAAATCGGTTGCTTGTGCAGCTATGGTTTCGTTTTCACCATTGTTGCTGCCTTTATGAACGCTTTCGATTGTTCGGGTCAGGCTGCCTTCTCTTGGACAGCTTTCGTTTATGCGGTTGCCGCCTTCATTCTGCTTATGTGCACTTTCTTCTTCACCCGCGAGCGTGTGGAGCCTGTAAAGAAGGAACAGTCGAATTTGAAGGACGACGTGAAAGACCTCTCACAGAACAAGCCTTGGATTGCCCTCTCGGTTGCCGGCATCGCCATGCTGTTCTTCGTGTTCGTACACAACGGCTTGATTCCTTACTACGCTAAATACTGCGTGGCCGATATGGATGCCAATGGCAATCCGGTTGTTAACGGAACCCTGTTCGGTTTTGAATTGAACTGGGAGTTGGTTTCTACCTTGTTGCTCAGCTCGGGCTCTATCTTCACCATTTTGGGTACAATGGCTATCCAGAGTGTGGTTGGCAAGTATGGTAAGAAGAAGACCTGGATGGGCTGCTTTATCTTGGCATCTGTCCTCTCGTTGGGCTTCTTGGTGGTAGACAAGAACAACATCGGCCTCATCATCATCATGAACATCCTCTTCACCTTGTCTATCGGTCCTTCTGGCTACATCATGTGGAGTATGTATGCCGACGTTGCCGACAATGCCGAGGTTGAAACCGGCCGCCGTGCTACTGGTTTGATCTATTCATCTGCAACAATGGCGCAGAAGTTGGGCCAGGCTTTGGCAAACTCTATCCCTGCTTTCGCTTTGGCTACCATCGGTTTCGTGGCAAACACCAACCTCAGCGAAGAGACCATCGGCTCTTTGAAGTTCATATTCGCCGCGCTTCCTCTGCTTGGCTCTGCTATCGGTATCGCTGCCTTGTTCTTCTACAAGATCGACGAAGACCTTATCAAGAAGAATTCTGCTATTCTTGAGAGCCGTCGTAAGAACGCTGAAACTGGTGTTTCTGAGTCATAAGATTTCTAATTTGCATTTTATACATACAGCGGTTGCCGGTTTTCCCGGCAACCGCTTTTTTTACAACCCGCTCTGATTCCTCCTTTCAAATTCCTCTCCGATTGCGAAAAGGGGAATGTTTTCCTGTAGTGCATGGTTGCGAAAAAACAAGCTTTTCTGTGAATGCGTCTTTGTGCTCTTTTAAAATGTTATATTTTAGGCTGTTAATACTTGAATTCGTCCTCGTGACCACACTTTTTTAACGGAATATTGGTCATGAGACTACATTTTTTTAACGGA
>DGTD01000059.1 GCA_002396385.1 Bacteroidales bacterium UBA4345 | reverse complement strand
AGTACAGATTGTTGCCGGGTATTGGTTTTTATGTTGCATACGTAGGGACTGACCAAAAGCCGTACATCGCCGACCTAACGTGCGAATGGCCTAAAAATGACTTCGATCCCCAAAAGGATATACGTTTCTTTTTTAAAGAAAGAGGCGGAGATAAAATGTATCCCATTGAGAAAATGAGTTTTAAAAGATTTGACCGTTGTGACGGTCTCCTGCCAGATAACAAAGGGGGTACCCTCCGCGAGGATTTGAAAAGCGTTTTTGTCAATAGAGATTTTACTACAATATACATCACTGTCATTTATAAAGATGGCACAAAGAGTGTGAGAAGAGTGTATGAAATAATACGATAAAATGGGATTCAGTTACTCTGAACTCTAAGAATGAGCTATATTTGTACATAAATAGTTAGAGAAATAGCCGTCAAATTAAGTGCCTTAAGAATATGAAACAGATAGTATTTGCTATATTCCTCTGTATAAGCAGTATATGCTCTGCCCAGAATTTAACCTCTCAAGGTTCTGATAGGTCCTACGCAGAACCCCTTGATGGTGACACTTTCCACTTGAAGATAAAAAATAAGTACAACTATGCGGTAGACAGCGACAACCCGCTGTGCAACATTGTGAAATTCAAACGCATTAGCGAAAACGAAATGTTGTTGGTTGGCTCTAAACAAGATTATCGTCTAACAGCAGACCTGCCCTTTAAACTGGAATGGGGAAAAGTCAACAATGAATTTTTCCATGGCTTCGAGTTGCGTGGCCTGTATGTCTGTGCCCCTAACTACAGCGCTGGCATGACGATTAGGGTGAAAGTTGAAGATGCCTCCCAAACGCCGATTTTTGATAAGGTATACAGCTTGTTAACGCCTATTGATTTATACGTTGAATACGTGGGGACAGACCAAAAGAAATATACTGCCAATTTGAGTAACGGATGGTTTGAACATGACATTGACTACAAGAAGGACATACGACTTTTTTTGAAAACAAGAGACGGTAAAATTTTACCTCCTATTTCGAAAGTCAGATTTTCAAAATTTGACTGTATGGATTGTTCTCTACCCGAAGAAGGAGGAAGTGTTCTTAGTGCGAATCTGAGGGAATTTCTTGCTCGTGGCAGATCCCTTGGGGCTTCGGGACAGCCTTGGCTTAATGATCGTGTTTACATCAGTGTCTATTTTAGGATAGGGACAGAGGACAAAGTGAAACATTTCAAGATGAAAAAATCGTGGCCTTTCGGTACTACCAGCCAGCAGTCCAAATAAGGCCCATGCTTACATTAGCTAAGTAAATGTGTATTACTGTTTTGTGAACAGGCCTGTGCGTGGCTTGATCTTTAGGTGTATTGGCATCGTCAGGGCAAAGGCAAACATCGCCTTTACAAACATGGTTTATAACATATGCAGATACTCGCAGATTCTGAGATACAACTCAGAATGGATAACTGCGTAAATGTACCTCGTGGTTTATGTTGTACAATATAAAAAATGGGGGTGGGTAATTTGGACTAATTACTTTACTTTTGCATCATAGTAATTGTTTGGGCTGTAAAACGTGACCTCTACAGCCTAGACAATTCGATAAAGTGAATTTATAGAGGTCACCTATAATTAGCAATATAGAATAATACCAAACGACAAAACACTAAAACGAAAAAAGACATGAACAAGAACTTTGTGTGGTTTATGGCAGCGATAGCCGCCACAGGCGGACTGTTGTTCGGCTTCGATACCGGAGTCATTAGCGGAGCCATACCGTTTATGCAGGCCGATTTAAACATAACCGACAGCCAGATAGAAGACATCACCACATTCGCCCTCATCGGGGCAATGATAGGCGCCCTGGTAAGCGGAGCGCTTAGCGACCGTTTCGGCCGCCGTACGGTGATACTGGTAGCCGCCGTCATTTTTCTGCTAGGCGCCCTATGGTGTGGCATGGCCCCAGACGTAACCAACCTGATGCTAGCGCGCATATTCCTAGGCGTCGGCATAGGCATCGCGTCGTTCTCAACGCCACTCTACATAGCCGAGATATCACCGGCCCGCATCCGTGGCACGTTAGTGTCGATGTTCCAGTTGCTCATCACCGTAGGACTGTTGGGAGCCTTCTTAAGCGACAGCGCCATAGCCGACAACACCGACAACAGCTGTTGGCGCACCATGTTCTATGTGGGCGTAGTGCCAGCCATCATATTGCTGGTTGGAATGTTGATTCTGCCCGAGAGTCCACGCTGGCTGCTGAGCAAACAGCGTGAAGACGAAGCCCGCAAAATTATGCGTAAATATGAAGACCCAGCGGTGATAGAGACAGAAGTGTCGAACATGAAGAACGACCTTCAACAGGAAAGCAACCAGATGGGTCTGGTAGAGACCTTCCAACAGAAGTGGATGTTCTATCCGCTAATGCTGGCAGCGCTCATCATGTTCTTCCAACAGGCAGTCGGCATCAACACCGTCATCTACTATGGACCGAGCATCTTCCAGAAAGCCGGATTCGCCGACAGTGAGGCCGCAGTAATGGCGCAAGTGAGTGTAGGCGTGGTCAACGTGCTCTTCACCATTGTCAGCCTCTTCCTCATCGACAAATTAGGTCGCCGCAAACTGTTCTTCCTGGGAATGACCGGCATGGTGACCACGCTGCTTCTGATAGCCCTCTGTTTCGCCAACCTCGACACGATGGGCGACGCTGGGCGTTACGGCATAGTAGGCAGCATGTTGGGCTACATCGCCTTCTTCGCAGTCAGCATGGGTCCATTGGGCTGGCTCATCATCACCGAAGTGTTCCCTGTAAAAGTACGCGGCGTGGGAAGTTCGATAGGTTCCGTAGCCAACTGGACCTTCAACAGCCTGATTGTATGGACCTTCTTCAAGATGATAAAAGGCTTCACCAAATTCTTCAACGACAACGACGCGCTTGGAACCGCAGGCGTTTTCTGCGTATTCGCCATTGTAGCCATGGTGGGCATTGTTTGGGGCTACTTCTTCCTGCCAGAAACCCGAGGCAAGAAGTTGGAAGATATAGAAGCCCACTGGAAGAACGGAGGCAAACCGATAGATTTATAATACCATAAAAAACAAAGACAAATGAAATTTATCAAATTAATGGGCAGCATGGCCATTGCCAGCGCATTACTCACCAGTTGCGGCCAAAGCAAGTGCGAACAGAACAAATGCGAACAAAGCAAGTGTGAGCAAAGCAGCGAGAAAAAGTGCTGCAAAGGGACACTTGAGACCATCAAAACCCGCAGAAGCTGCCGCGTTTTCAACCCCGACTCAATGCCAAGTAAGGACGTATTGTCGAAGATAGCCGAAGCCGGCACCTGGGCACCGACCGGCATGGGCACGCAAAACCCTATCATTCTGGTAGTCACCAAGAAAGAGATGCGCGACCGCATTGTAAAGATGAACGCAAAAGTAATGGGAAAAGACAGCATCGACCCCTTCTACGGAGCACCCTGCATGATGATTGTACTATGCAAGAAAGACAACAACCTGACCGTATATGACGGAACCACGGTCATGACCACCCTGATGCTGGCGGCAAAGTCGCTGGGAGTGGAAAGTTGCTGGATACACCGCGCAAAAGAAGAGTTTGAAAGCGAGGAAGGAAAAGCCATCTTGAAAGAGCTTGGCATTGAAGGGGAATACGAAGGCATTGGCCACGTAGCACTCGGATACGCAAATGGCGAAATACCAGCTCCAAAAGAGAGAAAGCCAGACTACATCCACTGGATTGAATAAAAAACACCCGAAACAAACTGGGAAACAGGGGCGTACCACACATTAACCATGGTACGCCCCATTCATTTATGTCTGCCAAGAAAAAAGGGAGGCAGAGGGTTGCAAAGCCAGAACAACAGCAAGAGGAAAACCGGGAAGAGCAAAAAAAGCACCCTAAAAAGCAAGTTTGTTGATTTTTACAAACAGAAAAATTTGCTTTTTAGTTGGAAAAAAATCAACTTTGCAAGAATAGGAGCCGAAAATGGCAAAAAATGGGGAAAGACACAACGCACCTCAAAGTCGGCCATAAAAAACGGCAATCAGGCAGAAGGCTATAACCAGAAAACCTGAGAACAAGCATTTAGAAAGAAGAAACAACAATAACGACCACATGAAAAAACGAATTGGCATCATCGCACTGCTATTTGGAATGACCATGAATATGCAGGCAAAGATTCTACGAGTCAACAATTCGCCCAACATTGAAGCAGGCTACAACTCCCTGTCGAATGCCTTGCTTGATGCAGCAATAGGCGACACCATCTATCTGGAACCAACGTCACAGGCCTATGGCGAACGTGACGCCTATGGTTTCAACGACATGAAGATCAACAAGCAAGTCACCATTCTGGGTCCCGGCTATTATTTGGCAGAGAACAAGATAACCGAATATGCGGCCGGCGAGTCGTTTATTGGCGGCACCGTGCGCATAACCGCAGATAACGTGAACATATCGGGTGTAATATTATCGAACGTGCGTATCGAGGCAAACAACGTGACACTGCAACGCTGCCAGATACTGAACGGTAGCAGCACCGCCGTAAAGATCAACACCGACGTGAACGGCAGTGTAATAGAACAGTGTTTCGTGGTAGGCGACATACAGGGCCAGAACTATCCCCACAACGTAATGGTGAGCAACAACATCATATGCGGGAACGTTCTAACCCTTGAACGTAGCCGTATAGAGCACAACACCTTCGGAAAATACAACCGTTTCGGGACAGTGCGCGACCTGAAATTCTGCACCGTAATAGAGAATATTATGGAGAACCAGGGCAAAAGCAAGAACAACACCTCGGCATTTGTAAACAACTATGTAGGCGACTTCACCAACTTTATGGAGAAGCCAGACTTTACGCTTGACGCGAACTACCGCATCAAACTGAGCGCCCCAATCTCGACCAAGAGTTCAGACGGAGGTCCGCTTGGCGCATTTGGAGGCGTGTTGCCATACGTTGTCAGTGGTTTGCCCGATGTTCCAGTCATTTCAAGTGTAACTGGTCCGACATCGGTTAACTCGTACCAAGGTTTACCAATAACTGTTACCTACAAAATTGACAAATAATGAAGAAGCAACTCTATACAATAGCGCTGTTGGGTGTTAGCGCGCTTGCTCAGGCACAGCCAGAAGTAATCTCGACCGAGTATTTTTTCGATAAAGACCCAGGATATGGCAAAGGATTGTCGGCAGGCACATGCGACAACGGCCGTCAAGACTTCAACGCCGACATCAGCCGTTTGAAGCAGGGTTTCCACACCCTGAATGTGCGTGGTAGAAACGTATACGGCTGGAGCCACACGGTGACCTTCCAGTTCGTATTGTTTGACAAGGCTGACGAGATTATTGGAACAGAATACTACTTCAACGAAGACCCGGGAGCAGGGAAAGGTGTTTTCACACCTATCAACAACAGCGACTCACTGAAAAGTGTGAAAACCAACGCTGCGAACATCAACTACAACATAGGGAATATCGACCCAGGCTACCACCATTTGAGCGTTCGTGCGCTGAATGGCGACAAGACATGGACCGAGTCGATCACCACCCCGTTCGTCTACCTGAAATCGCCAGAACAGCCTAAGAAAGCCGAATACTTCTTCGACCACGATCCAGGCGAGGGCAATGGTAAGGTAATCAAGAGCGACGGGAACAATATGGCATTCGCTATGGAGACGTCGAACCTGAGCAACGGCAACCACGTACTGTATGTACGTACCCAAGACGGAGCCGGGAACTGGAACATGGAAGAAGTCAGCCCATTCACCCTTCGCAAAAAAGACGAGGTAGCGAAAGCAGACTGGAACATACCGGTATATATTTCACCAAATCCGGCTCAATACAGTTTCACCATCCAGTTCGGCAAGCACATATCGGAGAACGATTCAGTAACGGTCAGCATCTTCTCTCAGTCGGGAAAAGAGTTGAGCCGTGCGAACTATCCGGTAGTTAATAACGTGATAACGCTTAGCACCGCCAAATATTCAAGCGGTTCGTACCTGGTACAAATTTCGAAAGAATGGCTGAGCACTTCTAAGCGCCTTATCATCAAGAAGCGCCAGAGCGACGACGAAGAATAAGAATAAAAATCCCCACAGCCTGTAGAAAGAGGGCCCGATGCACCCCACTTTCCCATCAAGGGCAGAAGGGATACAAATACGACTAAATGGCAGAAAAGATATTTCTAATAGACAACGCTGACCCCGTCGTTTTGTTCGGGGTGAACGAAGAGAACCTGCATCTGATAAAGAACCTGCATCCGAAACTGAAAATCGTGGCACGCGGCAACGCCATAAAGGCGATGGGCGAAGACGACGAGATAAGTCAGTTCGGAACGGTACTGGACAAAATAGAGAAATACTGCTCGAAATACAATTCACTCCCCGAAGATGTCGTCATCGACTTCATAAAGGGTCGGCAACCAGCCGAGAAGAAAGAGAGCGACGATCTGGTCATCTACGGAGTAAGCGGCAAACCGATAGTAGCCCGCACGCACTCGCAAGCCGACATGCTGAAGGCCACAAAGGAAAACGATATGGTGTTTGCGATAGGGCCAGCCGGAAGCGGCAAGACCTATATAGCGATAGCCATGGCGGTAAAGGCGCTGAAAAACCGCGAGGTCCGGAAAATCATCCTCAGCCGTCCGGCAGTGGAAGCCGGCGAGAAACTCGGTTTTCTGCCCGGCGACATGAAAGAAAAGATAGACCCCTACCTGCAACCGCTGTACGACGCATTGGAAGACATGATTCCAACAGCCAAGTTGAAGGAAATGCTGGAGGACAACGTCATTCAGATCGCACCACTGGCCTTTATGCGCGGCCGCACACTGAGCGACGCATTCGTCATATTGGACGAGGCGCAGAACACGACCACGGCCCAAATAAAGATGTTTCTGACCCGTATGGGAATGAACAGCAAGATGGTGATAACCGGCGACGTGACCCAGATAGACCTGCCCAGCAGCCAACGCTCGGGCCTGATAGAGGCTATGAACATACTGAAGAAGGTGAAAGGCATAGCCAAAATAGAGTTTGACAAAAAAGACATTGTACGCCACAAACTCGTGCAACGCATAGTGGAAGCCTACGATGCCGACGACCGCCGGAAACGACTCGCTGAGAAAAAAGCAGAAAAAGAACCAAAACAAATAAAAGCATAACAAAGAAATGGGAGCTTTAACAAAAACAGACTTCAAGTTTGAAAACCAGAAAAGCGTTTACCACGGCAAAGTCCGCGATGTGTATAACATTGGTGACGACCTTTTGGTAATGGTAGCAAGCGACAGAATCTCAGCATTCGACGTAATTCTTCCAAAGGGTATACCATTCAAAGGTCAGGTGTTGAACCAAATAGCCGCAAAATTCCTTGATGCGACCCAGGACATTGTTCCAAACTGGAAACTGGCGACCCCAGACCCAATGGTAACCGTAGGTCTAAAATGCGAAGGATTCCCAGTAGAGATGATTATCAGAGGCTACCTGACCGGTTCGGCCTGGCGCGAATACAAGGCTGGCTGCCGTGAGTTGTGCGGCGTTAAGCTGCCAGAAGGCATGCGCGAGAACGAGAAGTTCCCAGAACCCATCATCACCCCTACCACCAAAGCCGCAGAAGGCCACGACGAGAACATCTCGAAAGAAGAGATTTTGAAGCAGGGCCTTGTCAGCAAGGAAGACTACGAGCAGGTGGAGAAATACACCCGCGCCCTCTTCCAACGCGGCACCGAAATTGCTGCCCAGAAGGGTCTCATCTTGGTCGACACCAAGTACGAGTTCGGCAAACGCGACGGCAAGGTGTACCTGATTGACGAGATACACACCCCCGACAGCAGCCGCTACTTCTACAGCGAAGGCTACCAAGAGAAGTTTGAGAAGGGCGAGGAGCAGAAACAGCTTTCAAAGGAATTCGTCCGCCAATGGTTGATTGAGAACGGCTTTATGGGCAAGGAAGGCCAGAAAGTGCCAGAAATGACCGAAGCATACGTTAACAGCGTCAGCGACCGCTACATTGAACTCTACGAGCACATAGTAGGAGAAAAGTTCGTCAAGGCGACCGAAAGCGACATAGCTGCGCGCATTGAGAAGAACGTGAGCGAATACCTGAAGAATAGAAAGTAAACGCGACACAAACAACAATAAAAGGAAGCGGAACAAGCCATCTTGTTCCGCTTTCCCTTTTTTCTACCCAACCAGTTAGGTAAAGTCAGGCCTAAAAAGTGCGGTAAAATATTGCGTTAACAAATAGTTTGATTATCTTTGCCATAGTGGCACAGCCACCCAATGGGAGCCCGACCTCCCCCACTACTATAAGTGTAACTTAAATTTAATTGACAATGGACGCACAATCAATCATTAACCTGGTCACAAAAAATGCGAGTGCGATTTCCGCACTTACCACTACAGACTCGAAATTAGACACGGTCATCAAACTAATCAAAGCGAACAGCAGCGCCAAGACCGGAGGTCTGGCAGGCGCGATTGGCGCACTGGGAGGCCTGCTCGGGAAAAACAAGAGTAACGACATATCGTCGCTTGTGGTTACGGCGCTCACCCTGTTGAAGGGTAAAGACTTGAACAGTTCGAGCATCAGTTCAATTGTCAGCACGGCCCTGAAAGGCAACAGCAGTGCGAACTCGGTAGTGACCACCATATTGAACCTGATTAGGAAATAAGGAACACAACGACTATTTGAGGGGGAGTGAGCCGGAACAGCCCCACTCCCCCACTTTTAATTTTGGAAAAGAAATTTGAAATTTGCACACGGCAAACACTTGCAATTGGCATAAGAATTGCTATCTTTGAAATATAACTAAGTAACAACTACTAAAACAAAGACTGCATATGAAAAAATCGCTTAAACTCATACCCATTCTTTTAGGCATACTTATGACAGCCACATCTTGCCTGTATGTAGACCGAGACGACGACCGATGGGACGATGACGACTATTACTACAACCCCGACGAGGAGCTCAGCCTGTACTTAAGAGAAGGGCGCTGGTATCCGATGTCAAAATCGGGATTGACCGAATGCGAGTTCAACTCGTATATGATATTCAGAGGTCACAGTATGTACACCTACGACTGTCACGAAGTCAACTACGACGCAGGTACATTCAGCGTACACGACGGATATTTGAAAATCCATTACGACAACGGTGACCTGATGACGTACCGTATAGTAAGAGCGTCGAACGGCGAGTTGGAAATCCGTTCTACGAGTGACGGCATCACCTACCTGTACGTCAGGAACTAACCCGCAAGACATAGAAACAAAAAAAAGGAACGCCTGAAGCGTTCCTTTTTTTGTTTCTCTCACTATCTCCATTCGGGTTTTTGTGGCGCATAGCGCAAACGGTCGCCCACCAGTTCGAGTTGTGGAAGGGTGTTGTTTGAGAAGACCCCACCCGTACCCAGCCCTTGCGGCAGCGGATTGTTTTTAAGGTAGGTCCACTGAGCAATGGCGTTGAGCCCCACATTTGACTCGAGCGCCGAGGTTATCCACCACCCTATGCCGTTGGCCTCAGCCGCATCAATCCACTCCTGCGTACCCGAGAAGCCCCCATGAAGGCTGGGCTTGAGCACCAGAAACTGCGGTTTGACCTCGCTCACAAACAGTTCGCGCTGCGCTTTGTCGAGGATAGTGATCAGTTCCTCGTCGAGAGCGATAGGGATAGGCGAGTTGGCACACAACTTGGCCAGCGCCTCTATTTGTCCGGCCTTGATAGGCTGTTCGATAGAATGTACGCCGAGTTTGGCCAACTTATCGAGTACAGCAGGCGCCTCTTCGGGCGAGAAGCCGCCATTGGCATCGACACGAATCGTAACATCGTCGGCCGAATAACGCTGCCGGATAGCGGCAATCAGTTCCAGTTCGTCGTCTAAATTAATGGCGCCGACCTTCAGTTTGATGCAACGGAAACCGTTACGGAGCTTCAGCTCCATCCGTTCCCGCATCTTTTCCTTCGTTCCCATCCAAACCAGTCCGTTAATCTGTATTTCGCCCTTCCGTTCAGTAAAATCGGACTTGAACGGCTGCATTTTCCCGCCATTGAGCAAATCGGCCAAAGCGGTTTCAATGCCCATCAGAATAGACGGGTAGTTGCGGAAGCGTTCGCGGAAATCGGGTTCGTACTTGTCGAAATTCCAGCAGCAGTCGGCCAGCACCTTCTCGTAATCGGGCGTATCTTCCACCGACAGTCCACGGAAGAGGGCGCACTCGCCCAGACCGACAATGTCGGGTTGGTCTTCGTCTTGAATGCGGATGAAGTAGGTGTCTTTGGTGTGCAACACCCCGCGCGAGGTACCCCCGGGTTCAATAAAGTTCAGCGTGTATTTCGAGAAAGAAGCGTTGAGCATGCTTAAGGGAATTTAGGGAACTTAGAGAAATCGGGTTTTCGTTTTTCCAAGAAAGCGTTACGCCCCTCCTGCGCCTCGTCCATCATGTAGAACATGAGCGTAGCGTCGCCGGCCAGTTGCATAATGCCCTCTTGTCCGTCGAGTTCGGCATTCAGTCCGCGCTTAATCATACGCAGTGCCATAGGGCTTCTTTCCAGCATAATTTTGCACCATTCCACGGTTTCGTCTTCCAGTTTGTCGAAAGGCACCACCTTGTTGACCATACCCATTTCGAGGGCCTCTTGGGCTGAGTACTGGCGGCAGAGGAACCAGATTTCGCGCGCCTTCTTCTGTCCAACAATGCGGGCCAGGTAAGAAGAGCCGAAGCCAGCATCGAAGCTGCCGACCTTAGGGCCGGTTTGTCCGAATATGGCGTTTTCGGAAGCGATAGTGAGATCGCAAACCAGGTGAAGCACATGTCCGCCACCAATGGCGTAACCGTTCACCATAGCAATGGTAGGCTTAGGCAGCGAGCGTATAGCCTTGTGGAGGTCGAGCACGTTGAGGCGTGGCACACCGTCGTCGCCCACATAGCCGCCACGGCTCTTGTAGTTCTGGTCGCCACCCGAACAGAAGGCCTTGTCGCCCTGACCGGTCAGCACCACTACCCCAATTTCGGGCGTTTCGCGGCAGATGGCGAAAGCGTCGAGCATTTCCTTGTTGGTTTGGGGGCGGAAAGCGTTGCGCACCTTCTCGCGGCAGATGGTAATTTTAGCAATACCCTCGAAGAACTCGAAACGGATGTCTTCGTAGTCCTTTATTTTAGTCCAGTTACGTTGCATAATAGTAAGATATGATTATAAGACAAAGGTACAAAATTAAAAGCGACTGGCGAACAAGATAAGCGGGAGTGTGTCGAAATAAAGACACACTCCCGCAGTGTATAGCGCAATCCCAACAAAGAGGGAGGGAAGTTACATATTCACCTTATATCCCTTTTCCTTAACTTCGTTAAGAATTTCTTTAGCGACGTCAATGCCCAAATTTTTTCCCCACTCCATACAATCTTTCGTAAGATCAGGAGTGACAGCTGACATTTTTTTTCCAACAGGCGATTTATAGAAAGCCACAATCTCTTTCATTTCCTGTTTAGAAAAATACTTTGCATAAATTTCTGCCACTGGTTCCACAACTTTATCTGTAGTAAATTTCTCTTCGAACTTTTCAAACAGAGAAATCCAAAGCGACTCAGGAACTTCAGGAACAAGAGATTTGCAATGCTCTATCATTTGAGGCACAATTGCTTCGATGGTAGCGTCGAAACTCGACAATTTTAAATACTCTTTTGTGAGTTCACGGTATTCGTCATCAGCAGTTTGGGCACTTGCAGAAAAAACAGAGAAAAAAGCGGCAAAGAAAGCCGCACAGAAAAATCTTTTCATTTTCAAATCGATATATATTGTTTCCACAAAAATAAGAAAACAAAGAGATACGCAAAACATTTAGGGCTGAAAATGGTAACTGAAAGTCCGCAAAAATGACTAACTTTACAAGTTAAAGAGAAACAACAAAACAATAACACCTAAAAGAAATGAAAGTAGCAGTAATTGGAGGTGGCAACATGGGTGGCGCAATAGCCCGTGGCCTCTATAAAAGCGGATTGGTAAAAGCCAACGACCTGTACGTAGCAGACAAGAGTGAAGCCGTTTTGGAAGCGACCAAGAAGGACATTCCCGGTGTAAACACCAGCGATGACGGCAAAAACATCGTAAAAGACGCGAACTACGTAATAGTTGCTGTAAAGCCATGGCTGATGGAACCGGTTGTAACCGACTTGTCGGCATCGCTCGACCCTAAGCAACACACTTTCATTTCAATAGCAGCCGGTGTTGCCCTTGAAAAAGTAAAGGGCTACCTAGGTAACCGCAACTTCACCTTGTTCCGCATCCTTCCGAACACAGCAATCGCTATGCTTGAAAGCATGAGCTTCGTAAGTTCGATGAACGCAACCAAGGAACAGGAGCAGGCAGTACTCGACATGTTTGGCAAGTTGGGCAAGGCCATCGCTATTCCAGAGAGTCAGATGGCCGCATTCACCAGCATTTCAAGCTGCGGCATCGCCTACATTCTCCGCTTCATCCGTGCGGCAGCAGAAGGCGGTTGCGAACTGGGCATCCGTCCGGACATCTGCCACGAGGTGGTAGCTCAGACTATGATTGGCGCTGCCAAGCTAATATTGCAGAACCACAGCAACCCAGAAGTTGAAATCGACAAGGTAACCACCCCTGGCGGCTGGACCATCAAGGGCTTGAACGCAATGGAAGAAAACGGCTTCACCAAGAGCGTGATTGCCGGCATTAAGGCAAACGGATAAAAACCCGTTGAAAAAGGGAACAAAAAAAATACAGAAGAGATAAAAAAAGCAATGCTCAGATATAAGAAAGTAACCATAAAGATAGGCAGCAACGTACTCACCCGCCCAGACGGCAGTTTGGACTTCACCCGCATGAGCGCGCTTGTAGACCAAGTGGCCGAGCTAAAGAAGCGGGGCGTGGAAGTTGTAATGGTATCGAGTGGCGCAGGAGCCGCCGGAAGAAGCCAGGTGCACCCGGAAGACAAGCTGGATGCGGTATCGCAGCGCCAGCTGTTCTCGGCCGTAGGCCAGGCCCACCTCCTCCACCGCTACTGCATGCTGTTTAGCGACCACCACATACTGTGCGGACAGGTACTGACCACCAAGGAGAGCCTTGGCAAACGCGACCACTACCTGAACCAGCGCAACTGTATGCGTGTTATGCTGGACAACGACGTCATTCCTATCGTGAACGAAAACGACGCCATATCGGTTACCGAACTTATGTTTACCGACAACGACGAGTTGAGCGGCCTTATAGCCACCATGATGGACCACGAGGCCCTCATCATCCTCAGCAACATCGACGGCATCTACAACGGCAATCCGAAAGACGAGGGTTCGTCGGTCATCCGCGAGGTGTTGCCGGGCAAACGCGATTTGAGCGAATACATACAGACCAGCAAGAGCAGCTTTGGCCGTGGAGGTATGCAGACCAAGACCAACATTGCCAGCAAGGTGGCAGACGAGGGCTTGGAAGTCATTATTGCCAACGGCAAACGCGACAACATCTTGCTGGACCTGATGGACAGCGAGAAGGACACCCTGTGCACGCGCTTCGTGGCATCGCCAGAGCCAACATCGAGCGTCAAGCGCTGGATTGCCCACAGCGAAGGCTTCGCCAAGGGTGAGATTCACGTGAACGCCAACTGTACGCAAGCCATCATAGAGGGCGACTCGGCCGTTTCCATCCTACCGGTAGGTGTGGAACGCATTGAGGGCGACTTTGAAAAGGACGATATTGTGCTGATTTTCGGTGCTGACGGCACCCAACTGGGGGTCGGCAAATCGCAATACAGCAGTAAGGAGGCGCAGAAGGTCATCGGCCAAAAAGGCAACAAGCCGTTGGTGCACTACGACTATCTCTACCTGTTCAATAACGAGTAAAGAAGAATAGGAACATAAAGGGAGGACGTATCAACAAAGATATGTCCTCCTTTTCTGTGTTTAGGAGACAGTACTAGCAGGATTGGCACGTAGTGTCTTCCAGACACACTCACGCCACGTCTTTTGCCGGGCACGGAGGAGCCGCCTGCGCCGTCCCCCCCATACCCGGTTATGGAGATACCGTCTTCCAGACGGGGACGGCAAATTACAGTCACATTTGCGGATTGGAGACTGTTACTGATTGGTTGAAGGACAGCGTTTGCACGTAGTGGCTTCCAGACACACTCACACCACGTCTTTTGCCGGGCACGGAGGTCCACCTGCGCCGTCCCCCCATACCCGGTTATGGAAATACCGTCTTCCAGACGGGGGGTGAATACGGGCTCTCTACATAATAGCAAAACAAAAACAGGACTAATAATCTTTCGATTACGGTTATTTCCCAAAAAAAACATATTATTTTTGCATAAAACAAAAGTACTATGAGCAAGAAAGATATAGACATCGCCTATTTTGTGAGTTTCTGCATAGAACAATACAAAAAGCACATAAAACTAAAGGGGGAAACTGTTTCGAAACTATTTTTCAAAAATGACGTTGTCGATTATCTATCAGCCAACTACGACATCCTACATACGCAAAGCAGCCAATGGTTAATTGAAGAGATTGACAATTTTTTAGAAGGAAGGAGGTAAAATGGAAATATATCATGGAAGTCTAGAAATCATTTCAACTCCTGAAGTAAGAATTTCTAATAGGACACTGGACTACGGGAACGGCTTTTATACAACAACAAGTTACGACCAAGCAGAAAAAATGGGTTTTACGGCATAAAAAGGACAAAGAAAAACCAAATAAAGGCTACGTTAATGTCTATGAGATAGATATCGAACTAGTAAAGGAAGACAAAAATACATTATGGTTTGACAAAGCCACAGAAGAATGGGTCGATTTCGTTTATTCAAACCGAAACGATAAACAATTCACTCACAATTACAATTTTGTTTACGGACCTGTTGCCAACGACAAAGTATATGCTGCTTTTTCTCTTTTTGAAAGTGGCTTCATAGATAAACAAACACTAATTAAAGAGTTGAGGACATATACTCTGGTTGACCAACTTCTATTCCACACACCAGAATCTCTATCAAAACTAGTATTTATAGAGGCAAAAGAAATAATATATGAACATGGAAATAAACTCTAAGAACCTACACCTACTGTTGCCTGGAAAAGTAACAGGAGTTGCAAAACTCTACGCAGAGGACCATTCTTGTTCTATTTTGGAAGCCATGAGACGTTTTTACTCCACCAAATTATATAAGAATCTGGCTATAGAGACAACTAAACTCTGGCACTTAGGAATTGTGGCCCTTTATGAAATGTGGATAGAGGAAGAAAAAGACTAAAACAGACTATAAACCCGAAGTAAAAATAAGCAAATTTACCACCAAAAGAAGCAAAAATAATCAAACAACTTAAAGTCAAGCAAATACATAAAAATAATCACACTTTCGGTAATATTTCTTGTCAAATATTCACACTTTCGGCGTTAAAAACGGCAAAAAAATCACACTTTCGGCAGTTCTTTTGTTGCGGAGATAGGTTGCGGACAGGGTTGGCACGTAGTGTCTTCCAGACACACTCGCTCCACATCTTTTTCCAGGCACGGGGAGCTGCTTACGCCGTCTCCCCATACCCGGTTATGGAGATACCGTCTTCCAGACGGAGGGCCAGCTGATTACAATCACACTTTCGGCAATATTTCTTGTCAAATATTCACACTTTCGGCGTTAAAAACGGCAAAAAAATCACACTTTCGGCAGTTTTTTCGTTGCAGAGATAGGTTGCTGGCAGGGTTGGTACGTAGTGTCTTCCAGACACACACGCTCGACACTTTTTTCCGGGCACGGGGAGCTGCTTACGCCGTCTCCCCATACCCGGTTATGGAGATACCGTCTTACAGACGGAGGGCTAAATACTGGCACACTGGCGGGAAAAAATGGTAAGCAATCACATTTTCGGAATTAAGAATCGGTGAAAAATCACACTTTCGGCAGAGTTTCGCTATGGTTAGGTTTGTGGACAAGGTGGGCACGTAGTGGCTTCCAGACACACTCACGCCACGTCTTTTGCCGGGCACGAGGTGCCGCCTGCGCCGTCCCCCCATACCCGGTTATGGAGATACCGTCTTACAGACGGGGGTGGATGAATACGTATGGAAATTCCGATTTACAGACGGGGAAATAGTTTTATAATTGAGAGAATCTGCTATATTTGCTATAAATAAAAATAAGAACAACATAAAGAGCGCATGGCAGAAGCACTGGAAGCCCCATTTATAGGGATAGAACGCCTAAGGATACCGGTAGACGGTGACGGAGTGACGACACTGGTTGCCTTTCGAGACTGCACGCTTGCCTGCAAATACTGCTTAAATCCACAGAGTTTAAAGGCAGACGCGCGTGTCGTTCTCCACACCCCAGAAACACTGTTGGAAAAAGTAATGATAGACAACCTCTACTTTCTGGCGACAGGCGGCGGTGTGACCTTCGGCGGTGGCGAGCCCCTGCTACGCAGCGTATTTATTGAAAAATTTCACGACATCTGTCCACCCGAATGGAGCATCTATATAGAGAGCGCACTGAACGTGCCACTGGAACACCTGCAAAGGGTCGCACCCTTCGTGAAACAGTTCATCATCGACATAAAAGATATGGACGGAACCATTTACGAAGCCTACACCGGGAAAAGTAACGAACGGCTGCTGAACAACCTGAACTGGATTGTGAAACAAAAACTGCAAGACCGTTGCATGATAAGGCTACCCCGCATACCCAACTTTAACGACAAAACACAAGTGAAGGCTAGTCGCGCCAAACTGGAAGGCATGGGGTTCAGCCACTTCGACGAGTTCAACTACATAATAAGGAATAAAAAAGCATAAGCACTATGGAGAAAGGAAAGAAACTGTGCCAGGAATTGAAAAACATCCGCAAGCAGATAGCCGACGCGAACGAGATAGACTACGCACCGAACGAATGCCAGCACAAAGGCGACTGCCGTGGCACGTGTGAAAAATGCGAGCAAGACATCCGCTACATTGAGCACCAACTGAGTTTACGCAAAGCCGCAGGAAAAGCGATAAAGATTGCCGGCCTGTTTACCGGAATGGCAGCCCTCAGTGCCTGCGGACCAACGACAAGCGAGAATAATGGTGATGTGGTACCAACCTGCGGTGACACCATCAGGGTCGACCAACTGGAGGGCGACGTTTATGCGCCAGAACCTGAAAACGAAACAGAAGGCGGAGACAGCACCCAGGTGGGCCAAAAGAAAGCAGGAGAAGTCCAAGCGATACCACCGGAACTACCGGTAGAAGGGGAGGTCGACTAATAAGTAGATAGAAACAACAAAAGTTACACCGAACCACTAACGATTCAGACTTCTAGCCAGCACCTCGTAAGCCTCGTTAATCTTCGTCATAGTTTTCTCGCATTCAGCCGTGCGATTAGCATTCTTCGGGAGGTCGGGATGGTTCTCCATAGCCAACTGATGGTAGGCAGCCTGCAACTGGCTGATGGAGGCATCGGCAGGGAGGCCCAACAGGTTGTAGTAAGATTGTAAAGAACTGTCAACAGATGAAGAAGAGGGCGAACTCTGCTCATTGTACTTATAGTCGAATTCGGTGCGTAATGAGCTGTAACGCCGGTTGAAGTAATCGAGCCAATGCTGGTTGAACCCCAAGTCGGCAATTAAACGCTGCATAAAGTACCACTCGTCGTTCTTAATGCCGTCGTCAGTTATCACAAGACGAAACAGCAGTTCCACGAAACGCTGCTTATCGGCTCGCTCCCACTTCCGCAACACACCGGCAGCATGGGAAAGGCCATTCACATCATCGTCATAATCGAAACCGGTTAACAGCTGGTATTTTCTTTTTCTTTCAGCAGCAAGGATTTTGGCCTGCGAAGAACGGGCCGCAGGATTAAGTTTACACACCATGTTCAAGATAAAGCTACAAGCGTTTTCCTCCGTGGCTATTTTCTCGTTTTTATCAAATACAAATTTTGAAAAAGAGTCTTCCTTTGAAATTAAGTCGATATGTTTGATATACACCTCAAGGCTCAGACCACAGCCCAATGGTTTGCCAGACTTCAGAGTAGTCCTACCATCCCCAAAAGAATCAATAACGAGAGAAAGTTCCTTCGCTTTATTTCTTTCCTTAATGATTAAGTATTTATATTTTTCAGAACGAATGACTTCTAATTTCTCGACATCCTTCCAATTGTACTTTTTGGGAATCGTTTTAAAGCCTTTTATAGCATATAGTTCAAAACCATCCTCCAACAATTTGATATATTCTCTATTGCCATCCCATAAGGCATAGGCCCAAAGAACAGCCATAAAGACCACCAACGACAACAACGCCAGAAACAGGCCAAAAATTTCAATAAATACCGGTAAGAATACGACCGCAATAGCAGTAATCCACATAGAACAACAACAACAACCAGTAGGCAGTGACTTAAAAATCAACCCCTCTGACTGTTTAAGATATTTTATTGTGGAATCGTGAATGTACATGGGTACTGACTGTATATTTTACTGATTATCGCAGAAAAGCAGAAGAATAGTTATTAAAGTCTCTTCCTGCCTTCTTTCCTCACCGAAAGAAGGTACTATAAAGGCTTACTCCTTTATAAAAGGAAAAGATTTGTTGTCGATGGAAAGGAGGTAGTAACCTTTTGCAAGGTTTTCCACATTGACCGTAGCATCGTCGGCCAACCTACCCGATTTAAGAATGCCACCAGCAGGAGAAACTATACGGTAGGGGCTACCAGCCACACCATTCACAACATGAAGCAAACCACCGCATTGGTATATGAAAGAATCGTGGTTGCGCACAATTCCAGCCGCCGTATTATCGTCAACTTCGCCCATTTGATACACACGCACATAGTCGACAAGCATACGTTGAGGGAAGACACTGTTGTCGATGCCCTGTTCGCCACCCCAAGAACCGCCAACAGCGATATTGAGGAGCAGATGGAATTTCTGGTCGTAAGGCCATTCGCGATACGACTTGTGCTCATTATCGAAACGGAAGACCTGGTTGCCGTCGAGGAAGAAAATGACCTTTTCGGCATCCCACTCCATACTGTAGATGTGCCAGTTTTCATTCGGATTGGAAGTGGAAACCGTGTTTCCCTTGTTAGTACCAATACCGTGATTGTAGGCTTCGGTATGGATGTTGCAATGTATTTTAGTCGGGTCGAACCCCACATTTTCCATAATGTCAAGTTCGCCACTCTTAGGCCAACCACCGTACTTTTCCTCAGAAGCCAGCATCCATATAGCCGGCCACATGCCCCTACCCTTAGGCAAGAGGGCACGCACCTCGACCTTACCATAGAGCCAGTCGCCCTTACCAAGCGTGCGCAACCGTGCCGACGTGTACTCTTTCGTCTGTCCGTCGCCATACCAACGGTAAGGTTCCTTACGGGCCTCAATAATAAGGTTACCGTCTTCCACCCAGGCGTTTTTATTTTCTTTAGGGGTATAGTTCTGTGCCTCATCATTTCCCCAATCCCAGTTATTACCCTGAGTGTCGAACGACCATTTAGACTCATCGGGAGCGCCCTGGTAGTCGAACTCGTCGTTCCACACCAGCTGCCAACCTTGTTTGGCAAACATATTGACGCTTAACAGCGAAACGGCCAACGCCGTTAATACTTTCTTTTTCATAAACCTACTTATTAATACCCCAAAATAATGAATCGTAGCATTAAAGCATCTAAAACCCGAACTATTTTGCACATAGCCACAAAAAACAGATAGACCAAAGCCGACATTAATTACAAAATGCAATGCCGTATGCAATATAAAATATGTAAATCATTACAAAGATATTATTATATAGCTGATAGTCAGATGTATCAATAAATCATTGGAATTTATAAATACAATATCATTGGAATTTTCTAAATTTGCATAGAAAGAGATTTAACAACCAACAAATAGTGATAAGTTACAAGTAGATAAACGAAACAGTATGAGTCAGGACCATTATGGGGACAGACGGCATAATGCGAGCATACACGAAGCCAAACCTTCGACTACTTATCAACCAGAAACACTAAAAAATTGTTATCAACGGAAAAGAAGTCCTGCTAACAGGAACTCAAGGATTTCTTTTCAATACATAATAGGGTTCCTAAAACAAAAAATTCAAATGAAAACAAAAAGTTTAATGATCGGCATGGCAGTCGCTTTGTCGTCAGGAGTCGCAAACGCGCAGTATTGGAATTCAACAAACGGGAACATGCTCGATGCCCTCAACGCAACAAACGGGCGTGCGGTATATGTGGGTATAGGCGTTGCCCCTAGCACCAGCTACCGTTTGAACGTGAGTGGAGGAACCAACTTGCAAGGGACAGCCAGAGTAGGCAGTTCGCTGACAGTTGCCGGCAAATCGTTCCTCTCAGCGGTTACAGCATCAAGCGACATTTACGGCAAAGGGAAACTGACTATTGACGGCTACACCTACCTGAACGGGGCATCGACCTTCATCGGTAAAGTAACCATGCCATCGGGCTTTTCAGCCACTGGCCCGTCAACTATCACCAATACGTTAAACGTAGGCGGCAATACGACCTTTAACGGCCACGTAGGTATCGGCGAGGCCCCAATCGACAGCAAGGTGCTTTACGTAAAGGGCGATGTAAGCGTGATTGGCGGAATGAGCGTCAATGCGACAGGCAACTACTTTAATATTGGCTTGACCGGTAGCGGTGGCATTACCTTTAAGAACGAAAGCAGCACTGGCAACACCATTTCGTCGAACCACCAAGGGAAGAACAACAGTCTGGCCTTCAAAGCCAGCTCGTTCACCTTCACAGCCGGAAACGTGTCGATGAAAAAGAACTTGGATGTGACCGGCAAGATTACCTGCCACAACGAGATAGAAGTGACCGCCCTCAACGCAGATGCCATCAAAGCCAGAGACCTGAACCTCGAACTGCCTAATGCAGCCGACTACGTGTTCGACGAGAACTACGACTTGAAGTCGCTGAAAGAAGTTGAAACATATGTAAAGGCGAACAAGCACCTGCCAGGCGTACCTTCAGCCTCTGAAATTGCAGAAAATGGCATGAGTGTGTCACAAATGAGCAACATTCTGCTTGAAAAGGTGGAAGAACTGACCCTGCACCTGATTCAGTTGGAGAAAGAAAACCAGAATTTAAAAGAAAAGGTAGAAGAACTTAACAAACTTGTGAAATAATCATGAAAGAGATACTAATAAGCTTTTCTGTATTATTTTCCCTGACCGCATCGGCCCAGAACAAGTTTCTATCCTTCACAGACGGTTATGTAAACACTGCAGATTTCGAGATCAACAAGACCATATCGGAAAGCAGTTCCTACATAGACGTCTCCTATACCTTTGAAGGAGGAACCATCCACAATGTGAAGGGAAATAATAAGACCTACCAAGCTATTTCCATGCCGAATGCACTGACATCGGCACAGCGCGGCAATCCGGAACTGCCCTACTTTGAAGACGTCTTTGCCATTGGTTCGTTGTCGAACGTCAAGGTATCGGTAGTTTCCTCAGAATATAAAGACATCGCGAACGTCTACGTTTGCCCTTCTTGGGGAGAAAACATTACAGGAGTCAAAGTAGATTTTCCGAAGGAAAGTCAAGTTTACACAACCAACAAGTTCTTCCCTTCAACGATAACATCACTTGAAGGAAAAGAAACATTCCGTAGTGTACCACTCGCTACTGTCAGAGTTAATCCGGTCCAGTTCAATCCGGTCACCAAGAAGATCCGCTGCTACAAACGTGTGACCTACAGGCTTCAGTTTACAAGCGGCAAAATCAACACCACCCTTCCGAACACTATCAAGGATGTCCTGAAATCGAAGGTGTCGAATCCGCAAAGCATCGACAATCAGTTGTCGTCATCACTGAAGGCAGCCAAGGCGGTAACCCCTGACATATATCTGATACTTACCACCAATGAATACAAGTCGGCCGTCCAAAAGTTCATCAAATGGAAATCGATGCAGGGTTTCGAGTGTATGGTCAAATATGTAGACGGATATAATACCAACCAGATCAAATCGCTGATGAAGACCATTTATCAATCTTCTAATGGCAACAGAATTGCCTATCTGACGATAGTTGGCGACCACGAAGATGTGCCTGGTATTCAGGTATCTATAAAGCATAAGAGGAAGGATATATCCCCGAATCCAGTGCTATTCTACACGGACAACTTTTATGCCAACACCCGTTATATTAAGAACGGAGATACCATCACCCATTTCAACACAACCAATGCCAACAGTTACAATTTGGGGCCAGATGTTGTGACTGGACGTATCTCGGTATCGACATTAGCAGAGGCGAATACGGTAGTTGACAAGATAATCAAATACGAAAAAACACCACCTACCGATTACAATTTCTATAGGAAAGCCCTTCATTGTGCCTATTTTCAAGACGATTTAAAAGATGGAGTGCGTGATGGCTATGCCGACAACGACTTTGGCAGAACAACCTTTATATCTTATAACACCGTAGTCAACAACAGCGACATAAGCGTCAGCCGTGTTTGTACTGCCAGTTCTTACGGCAGCGACGTTTTGCCAAAAGACGATTGGCTTCCTTCTGAATATAGGAATTCATGGACCCCTTGGTATACTTACGCCCAAGCAGGTCCAAGCATTGTGAATCGCATCAACTCAGGCATTCTCTATGCCCTCTATGGTGGCCATGGTTGTTCTAGTGGCTGGGCAAATTGCAATTTCTACAGTTCTGATGCGGCGAGCCTGACCAATGGCGATAAACTTCCGTTCCTTTTTGGCGGTGCAACCTGTGAGACTGGTACCTATAAGGATGCATGTTGCTTTACAGAAACAATGTTGAGGAAGAGCAATGGCGGTGCCATTGGTGTCACAGGCAACTCTGCCTGGAGTTGGAGTAGTCTAAGCACAGCACGTTCAGAAGCGATGTTTACTGACATCTTCCAAAATGGCAACAATATGGTCGGCAATGCATTCAATGCCAAGTGGTTCATCGGTCTTTACAACGGTGATTATCCGTACAAGACCCATATTGAGTTGAGTGCCCACTATTTTGGCGACCCTAACCTGATGTTCTACACCCAGGAACCAATTTGCTTCCATCCGACGGTAAGTAAAAGCGGAACCTCTGTAACCGTGAACACCAACGGTGTTGCCGACTGTAAGATTACGCTGACCAGTTCGGCAGACCCAACCAACGTTTCAAGAATGAAAGTAATGACTGGCGATAACGTTACATTCACTAATGTGAATTACCCTTACGTCATTACCATCCAGAAAAACAACTATGCACCATGCATCATCGACGACATCTACGTGCAGAACTATAACGTGTATGCGAAAACCATTGCCGGATACAACATCTATGCAGGTGAAAGCGTAACCACAACCACACCAAACTACGGCAACTCGAATGTAGGAGCAGTGACGGTTATGAGCGGTCCGACAGTCTTCAAGGCTAAGAACAAGGTCGTTATGAAGAAAGGATTCAACGTCAAGCAAGGTGTTTCTTTCAGAGCCTACACAGAAGGAGCCTGCAACTATGGCGGCGTAGAACGTACGAATACGGTAAGATCATCTAACGGCATTAATACAGAGTACATCCTATTGGACGAAGAAATCGAATTGGATGACATCTTGTCGGATGAAGACCAGAAAGTTAAAGTACACGTCTTCCCTAACCCAACAGACGGTATCTTCAACGTGTCGTTGGATAATAAAGACCTAACGTTCGACGTCAGAATCACCAATGTATCTGGTCAGGTAATAAAGACCTACAACCGTGTAAACGGACAGGCAGAATGCGACATTACCGACTTGCCAGCAGGCATCTATTTTGTCCAAGTCAACGAACAGTTCACCGCCAAGATTATGAAGAAGTAGTCTTGACTGTGCACACGTTGAACAGCACAAAAAACGAATGCGGCAGGGCATAACCGGCCCTCCCAACATAAACTAAGACCACCACTAACCAGTTTTTGGAGTTAGTGGTGGTCTTTTATGTAAAACACCCCCATGCTTTTCCCGCTATGCGGTGACAGAAATGAACAGCAGACAGAGGGATATTCTGAAAAATTTGTATATTTGTCATTATAAACAATACAACAGGGTTATATGGTCTAATTTGTAATGGTTGCATCGTTTTACCCCAAATTTAACTTAATCGATTATGGCAGGATTATTCAGTTCTCTTCTAGAGCTACTTTTTGGAAAATCGTCGGGGCACAACGATGAATTTTCGGGACACGGACACGACGACGAATTTTCAAAATACAAAAAAAGCGACATTCCAACCTCTCCCACCCCCAAAAAGGAAGATGTGAGGGAACTGGTGGAAAAAGTGCAAAATTCAGACTACATCCGCAACCTGCGTGTGGGCCGCAGCTGGGTATTGCCCCAAATGGTAAACATGTGCTTTGACGAGTCTGGAAATTTCAGCGAGGAAAAATACTACGAGAACATAAGGAACATGAGCTATGAAAAGTGTTGGAAATTTTTAACCAACACCTACAAGCTTCTTGACTATCTTAACGATATAGGTATAAACGATTACGAGGAACGCTCGAAATGGTGGACAAAGGAAGTGGCGGTAGCTATGGCAAAAAACGACCTTGAACTGTTACTCAAAAAGATTCGTAACGGGCAGTACCGTAGAGACGACTGCAAGGGAGGACCCTATGTGTACCTTCCTAACTTACGTTATGCCTATGGAAAGAAGGAAAAAAGCTATTTCATAGAAACACCTCCTGCCGACTACAAGAACAGGCTGAAGCAGACCAACGACACGGTAGAGGATTTGGCAAACGCGTTCCGCCAGCGAATTGAGGAAATAGAAAAAGCGGAAGACACCACCCAACTCTGCGATGCGATCTGCGATTACGACGCCAGACGCTGCTTTTTCGCAGCAGAAACGGGGGAAGCGCTACCCGAGGCTTTCGTCAACGCCTATGCGGGCGATGGCGCCTACTACGCAATGATGACAATGGTAAAACACCTTAACATCTGCATTCAAGACACCTGGAGCACGCGCGACGAAAGTCTGGCGGCCATCCGTCAGAAGTCAGCAGAAGTGGGACTCGACGGAAGAGCCCTGTTCCACTATTGCGGAGAGAAATTCTTCAACAAGAATACAGGAGGCGCCTTCGATTACCATAAATATAGAAAAAACCATTATTAAAAAAGTTCGGGCGAACTTGTCCAATCGGGTAGACACTATTGCAACAACTATTTTAATAAGACAAAGCTTATTAAACAGTTGTTATCTAAATGATCTAAAGAAACGCTCCGAGTCTATGCGATTGGATTTTTTTTGATACTCTCTTCTAATCATGAGTGACCGCATCCTTGAATCGTTGTTTCTAGACCAAACGCTATGGAGCGATGTGCTGGAATGGGGCGTCCGCAAGGGAATAGTCCAATCGGTGTTAACCTACATTCAAGACCCGAACGGGAGGGCCAAGCTCTGCGAACAAATCTACACAGGAGAGTACCCCATAGAACCACCCCACACCGGTTACGTAAAGAAAGAAGATGGCGGCGAGCGCACCTTCTTTATCAACGCACCCCTCACCCGTCTGCTATTCCATGCCATCTACCTCTGGCTGATGAGACACGAAGGCAGTATGATTCATCCCGCCTGCCTGTCGTACCACGAAGGCATAGGCATCGGTAAGATTGTGCAAAACGTGTCGCGACAGATAACAACACTGCACCCCCATGGAGAGCCCTGCGTAGTGGGACGCAAGTTTGACATCCACCACTATTTCGACACCATTCCCCGCAGCGTTATCCATAACGCATTAGACAAAGTAGAGCAACACCATGGTCCGTCATCGGTCATTGCCCTAATTAGGAAATACTACGATTCAGACCTCTATTACGATACCCGCAAAGGGAAAATTGTGGAATCGTACCAGGGAATCAAACAAGGGTGTGCGGTGTCGTCGTGGTTTGCCAACGTGTTGCTGTACGAACTAGATGCGAAACTGTCAGCCCTAGGAGGGTGTTATGTCCGATATTCAGACGACATTCTCTTCGTAGGCGAGTCCTACGAGAAGGCCACCACCCTGCTGAAAGAGGAGTTGCAGAAAATTGACCTCAGCCTAAACGAAGAAAAACAGGAAGACATCCGTTCCGACCGCTTTGTCCGCTTTCTGGGTTTCGACATCAGAGGCGGAGAAATCACCCTCTCGGAAAAATGGGTAAAGCATTTCCAACGCCAAGTCGACGAAATAACCATCCTTAACAAACCCCTGATAAAGCAAGTGCGCCGACTGCGCAAGCAAACAACCGAAGCCTCGGAGAAGCGCATACAGACACTTGCCGGCCATGCAATGCGGCGCCTGACTCAAACCCTCTATTGGGGAAACGGCACGTATTCCTGGGGGACACTCGTCCTCCCCATCATCAACAGAGCCGACGACATCCGCCAACTGAGCACTTACTGCCTAGACGCCTTACGGGCGCTCTATACAGGGAAGACCCATATAGGAGGATTGGGAAAGCCCAAGCAAGGCGGAATTACACGCGGGAAAGGGCGAGATGTGGCCTACAACCGCAAAGCGACAGGGAAGTGGTTGTCCCAATTCACCCCACTCTCCGCCATGTGGCAGTTGGTCGGCAACAAATGGCTCTACCGCACCCTGGTAAACGACCTGCTATTGGAGGAATATCCCAAATATCCGATAACCGCGCGCCAAGAAGGGGTATCGGAAGAAGTGTTGAACCGCCGCTATGCGCAACACCTGAAAAGTGAGCCCGACGGTAAAAAATGACCTATAGGTCAAAATGCAGGCTAAAATGCAGGACTTTTTTTCTATAGGTCAAAATGCAGGCTGAGATTTGCTCTGAAGTCTCATAAAATCTAGTTT
>DGTD01000070.1 GCA_002396385.1 Bacteroidales bacterium UBA4345 | reverse complement strand
GAGGCTGAAATCTTCATCAACAAGCTGAAGATCTTCTCACTTCTTGCCAATGTGGCCGACGTGAAGTCGCTCGTCATCCATCCTGCCACAACCACTCACTCGCAGCTCAGCGCCGAGGAGTTGGCCAACACAGGCATCTACGAGAGCACCATCCGTCTCAGCATCGGTACCGAGCATGTCGACGACATCATCGACGATTTGCAGCAGGCGTTCGATGCCATCTAAACGGGCTCTTCTTTAATCATCTATACTATCAATATTAAAAATTGGAACAATATGAAAATCGCAAATAAACTCACCGACCTCATCGGTAATACACCTCTTTTATCGTTAGACCGTTATGCGTCTTTTAAAGGCGTTTCTGCTGGCTCTGTTGTGGCAAAGCTAGAGTACTTTAATCCGGCAGGTAGTGTTAAAGACCGTGTGGCTTTCGCAATGGTGGAAGACGCAGAGCAGAAAGGCATCTTGAAACCTGGTGCTACTATTATTGAACCTACTAGTGGTAACACTGGTGTCGGCCTGGCTTTCGTATCGGCTGTTAAGGGGTACAACCTTATACTGACTATGCCTGACTCTATGAGTATTGAACGCCGCAATTTGTTGAAGGCTTATGGCGCGCGTCTTGAACTTACTCCGGGCAAAGACGGTATGAAGGGGGCTATTGCTAAAGCTGAAAGCCTGAGACAGGAAATTCCGGGTTCGGTTATCTTGCAACAGTTCGAAAACCTTGCTAACCCTGAAAAACACTATCGTACGACTGGTGAGGAAATCTGGCGCGATACCGACGGACAAGTTGATATATTTGTTGCTGGCGTCGGCACTGGTGGCACTGTTAGCGGGGTCGGCAAACTGCTGAAGGAAAAGAATCCGAATGTGAAGATTGTGGCCGTTGAGCCAGCTTCTTCCCCTGTCCTTTCTGGCGGAAATCCAGGTCCTCATAAAATACAGGGTATTGGCGCCGGTTTTGTGCCAAAAACATTTAACCGCGCCGTGGTAGACCAGATTATTACGGTCGAAAACGATGATGCTATCCGTACTGGACGCGAATTGGCACAGAAGGAAGGCTTGCTGGTCGGAATCTCTTCGGGTGCTGCTGCTTTCGCTGCCTTCGAACTGGCAAAATTGCCAGAGAACAAGGGTAAGCGGATTGTAGCCTTGCTGCCTGACACTGGCGAACGTTATCTTTCTACTATTCTTTATGCTTTTGAAGAATATCCTCTTTAAGTGTAGATTTTTTCTGACGACGAAGCGGAGACATTCGGTATCGGGTGTCTCCGTTTCTCTTTATAGGTGGCAATCTGTGGTGCCTGACCGGCGTTTGTTTCATAGATTTGGACTATCTTTGTATGAAACATTATAATGCGGATATGTCGTTGAAAAATAAATTCCAATTGTTGAAAGTGCCGTTCCGGTGGTACATCTTTTCGTCTCTGGTGGTTGCCTGTCTGTTCCTCAATTACTGGAACTACGCCTCGGTTGGCGCCACTGTCGGTTGGGGAGGTTTTGCCTATTATGTCGCCTCGTGTGTCAGTCTCGCTTTGGGCTTTGCACTACCAACGTTCCTGCTGCCTGCCGTGTTCCGTTTGGTTGGTTTGAAGAAGGTTGCCAATGTGCTGCAGGTGCTGCTTTCTGGTTTCCTGTTCCTGCTGGTCGTGTTGAACGGTTTCGTTTATGCCCAATACCGGCTGCATATCAACAATATGGTGCTGCAAATGGTGCTGAAGGCGGGGGGCGACATCTTTGTGTTCGATGTCATGCTTTATATGCGTGCGGCTGTTGGTCTGCTGTGCGCCTTTGCTCTGGCGTTCGGACTCTTCCGGTTGGCAGAATGGACCAATCGGAGAAATATAGGGGTGTTGAGGCCTTTCCTGTTTTTTGCCCTCTTCTCGGTTTTGGGTGCTAATGTGTACCATATCTATGCGAAGGCCAATAAACTACCGTCGTGTCGTTTGAACGCATTGCTGCCTTATTACTATCCGGTTTCTGCCAATAAACTGATGGCTAAACTGGGCTTGTCTGTCGCCGGCGATGCCGGATTAGACAATGTGCAACACGGAAGTGCCCTCAACTATCCAAAGAATAGGCTGGTGGTTGATACGGCGCTGGCAACGTGCCAGAATGTGGTGCTGATCGCTATCGATACGTGGAAACACAAGGCTTTCACTCCGGAATGTACGCCTAATATAGCGAAGTTTGCACAATCTTCTTGGGTCTTTTCCAACCATCTGAGTGGTAGCGAGGGAACCCGGGGCGGCGTGTTCAGCCTGTTTACAGGGCTTGTGCCTTCTTATTACGACGATTTTCTCTATTCGGGCCAACAGCCCCTGCTGGTTGAACAGTTGTTGGACGAAGGGTACAACACCCAGATTTTGGCCAGTGCGTCGCTTGCATATCCTGAGTTTAAGGATATATTATTCGCAAAAATTCCCAACTTGCGGGTCAATACACCCGGGAAGACTGCCTATGACCGCGATAAAAGGATTACTGACGACTTCCTGTTAAGCTTGGATTCTTTATCGTCGTCGGGTAAGCCTTTCTTCTCTTTCCTGTTCTACGATATGGCGCATGCGCTTGAAATACCATGGGAGTGTACAGAACGGTTTACGCCTTCGTGGAAATTTGCCGACTATATGAAACTGGGACCCGATTTTGACCCGACTCCGTATTGGAACCTCTACCGGAATTCTTTGTTCCAAATTGACGTGCTGGTCGGTACTGTCCTCGATGGATTGAAGAAAAGGCATTTGCTCGATAATACAGTCGTAATTATCACATCTGACCATGCGCAGGAGTTCAACGACAATAAGAAGAATTATTGGGGACACGGCTCTAACTTCTCGAATGCGCAAATTCACGTTCCGTTCATCCTCTACCAACCAGGGAAACAACCTCGGGAGGTCGCCTATAGAACCAGTCATTACGATGTTGTGCCGACCCTTATGCACGATGTGTTGGGTGTTACCAATAAGACTTCCGAC
The DNA here is from genome assembly GCA_002396385.1 of Bacteroidales bacterium UBA4345. Classification (GTDB taxonomy): domain Bacteria; phylum Bacteroidota; class Bacteroidia; order Bacteroidales; family Paludibacteraceae; genus Physcocola. Next base: position 4,436 of record DGTD01000070.1, on the reverse strand, counting down.
TATTCGTTCGGCCGTCTGCTTAGTGACTCTACAGACCGCGGATGGCATTTGGCTGCCGATTATTATGGCTTTGCATTTATCCTTCCCGACGGCACAATCGTTCAGAAAAATATGTCTGGCGATATGCTGGTTTACGATGCCCATATGAATGAACTCGACAACTATCAGCCAAACTTCGAGGAAATGAACCGCCAGCTGCTCTATATGAATTCTTTTTATAAGTAATGGCTGGGATACCAAACGAAATAATTTCCTGAAACTGACTCCAAAAAGAAGAGAGAGCGCATCTGCATATTCTGATGTGCTCTCTCTCGTCTTTTTCTATTGCCTGAGTTTTTTACTCGAAGTTGAAGGTGAGGGTAAATAACCTCGATGTTAGTTTGTTGATGGCATTCTGCCACTTCTCGTTGCTGGTGCCTACCAGGTCGGGCCTGTCTTTGTCGATCATGTCGTTAAAGCCCATAAACATTTTAAACTCGGGTGCCAACTTGAAATAGGGAAGGTAGATGTCGCAACCCACTCCGAACTCGACACCATAGTCAAGTTGTTTCAGCAGAAGGTTGCAGTCTTGCGAACGGCTTAAATCGATAGTCGCTGCCGGACCTGCAATCAGGTAGGGCCTGAAGTTCCGCATACGCTGGGCGCGCATCTTTACTAATAAGGGCAGGTCTATAATGCTCGATTTTACAATGACGTCTTCAGGGGCGGCTTTCCCTTTCTGGTCTACATAGTGGACTGTACGGTCGTTAAACATCAGTACCGGATTGAAACGCAGGTCAAAGTACTCGCCAAGGCGCAGGTCTGATATTATACCTACCGTAAAGCCTGTTCCTAACGAAGTGACGTCGGCATACCAAATTTTGCCATCGTCTGCTGTCACCTTGCTTTGGGATATGTCAAAATCCATAGCGTTGAAACCCAGGATAAAGCCGAAATGGTACTGCTTGTTGTCGGCGTTAATCAAGTTTAAGGCCTTCCCGAAGTTTTTATATGCCGATTGTGCAAAGGCACTGGTGCTTGCGGTTATCGCAAACACAACTGCCGCCACGAATGCTCTTTTAACTCTGTTCATTTTGTCTTGGTGTGATATGTCGCCTCTTATTAAACGGACGCTATACTGCTTTTATTTGGAATTTGTTGGTGCAAATTTACAAAAAACTTACATATATAGCCCCATTCCTACATTTATACCCCATTTCGATGCCCGTGGGTGGTCGAGGTAGTTGATGCGTCTGGTTACTTCTATCATGAAGAACTTTAACACATTGTGCAAACCGGCACTGACTTCCATATAGGGCTTGCTGTCGAATTCGAAGGCCGTGGTGTTGCCATTTCTGTCGGTGGGGAATTTGAAAAGTGTCTGGTCGTCTGCGTTCTTCTCTAAGAAGGGGTTGTTTTTGTCTGACAGCCCGCCGTACATGGCCTTGAACCGGAAAACCTCCTTCATGTTCAAACGCCTGATGCCGGGTATGCGGCCTAGAAGGAATCCGTTCATGTTGTACGTCAGGTCGACCGAAGCAAACTGGTCGGTCAGGAATTCCATGTTGTTCATCAGCCAGAAGGTCTCTTTGCTGTTGATGTACGATAAGTTGGCGGAAGGTATGTATAGTAACGGGTAGGGCACTTTGTCCCATATCTTCCCGGCTTTCAAGGTGACAAACATGTGGCCGAGTGGTGTCAGACTGATTTTTTGACGGTAGGTGAAGTCGGTCTTGTTGTAATTGAATTGCGAACCCAGCAGGTCTTTTGCCGAAACGGTATGGCTGAGCGTGAATTGTGGAACCTCTTTGTTTATGATGTAGCGTGTGCTCTTGTTTTGGTAGTAGTGCACACCCGGAGCAATCGAGAAGGTGCCGTTAAACGAGGTCAACTCTATCTGCTCCACATTTTCCGCATTCGCCAGTCGGGTGTAGCGCAATTCGCCTGCCGGACTTTCTTCCTTGTGGTTGACGCTGAACTGCATGCCGAATCCGTTTCCTTTCTCATACAGGTATTGGAAGGTCTGGCTGCGGACATAGGCGAACTGTGAGATTTTCTCACGTTTGAACGAATGGATGAAACTGCTGTTGTATTCGCCTAAGAAACGCTCGGAAGGAATGTCCCAGTCGTAGCTTGTGTTAACCATCAGCGAGTGGCGTGGGAAATCCATCTTGCTGAATTCCTTGTCGCGGAACGAATATTCCAGTTCGGCCTTATGCTTGAAGCGCTCGTCTTTTGTCCCGTAAGCCAGATATCCGTCAAGGAAGATGCGTTTGTTAAGGGCAGGATTGGTTCTTCCTCCAATGCGGAAACGGTTCCCTTCCAAATCGTTTCTCGAATAGGTGCTCATCACGCGGCCATAGTCGAAGTATCCGTGCCTGCCTATGGTCATGTAGCCTTCAATACATGTCTTTATCAGGTATTCGCTAATGTTGAACAGCGTGCTTTCGTCCATTTTTTGCACAAGGGTGTCGATTCTCGACTCGTTTCTGCTGAGTTGGTCAGGCCTTTCTGCTGTCCAGAAATCGTTGTCCTGTAGCTTGGCACTGGCTAGTGTCACAGTGTTCTCCTCGCGGCTGAATATCTTTTTGTCGATGTTGTGCCACTGGTAGTTGGTATAGTAGGCGTCTCTTTTGGCATAACCGCCTTGCAGACCGTCTAACAGGGCCAGTTCGGTAATCATGCGCTCGTGTGTTATAGCCCATCTGCCGTCTTCGTTTTTGCTGAAGTCTTGCTCGATGTGTATTTTTTCAACAATGTTGAGCTTGATGTCGCGCGGTATGTCCATTTTCAGCCTTTTTACCGCATACGAGCCGTCGGTGGTGATATAAAGATAGCCGGTGAAGCCAAGATCGCTTGAATTGGCTGGCACAAAAGTCATTTCTGTGTAGCGCTCGCCGTCTTCAAGCGTGGTGGTGTCGGTTATGTAGAAGTGGTAGAAAGTGGTCGCTAGTGACGATAGCGGACTCATGAACTTCTCGGTGAAGATGTCGATATTGTTATCGTAGATTTGCACGTCGGTGAAACACTCGTTTAAAAGGTTGTCTATCATCTCTTCCGACATGATGTTCATGATTGTTTTGTTGTTTTGGGCAGTGATGGTGCGTTTCAACCGCTCGGGCGACTGCTGGTAACTGACGTCACTGATGTTCTCTCTGACCGAAATGGGTAGGTAGGTCTTGTTCGAGACTTCCGAAGTGTCGATGTAGTCGTATATATAACCCCAACTTCGTTTCGCACGTTTCAACGAGTCGCTGGGCGCCTGCACATTGTTTAACCCTAATATGACGCGCTCGTATTTTTTTACGGCATAGAAATCGGTTGAGCGGATGTCGTTTGAGTCGCGGTATGCTATCACTTTTTTCATCAACTCTACCGAAGGGTTCCCTTTCCTGCGGTATTTCTCGCGGCGTTTACCTTTCACTACCACTTCTCCTAACTCTTGCGCATCTTCCGGACAAAGACGCACGTTCAGCCTGTGGCCGGCTTTGCGCAGGTCAACAATTTTAGTCTTGTAGCCTAAGTATGAAAATTCCAGTTTGTCCGATTTTAGCGCGTCTGTTTCCAGTATGTAGAATCCTTGTAAGTCGGCTTCTGTGCCGAATGGTGTCCCTTTATAGATGACCGAGGCGAACGGAAGCGCCTCGCCGCTTATCGAGTCTTTAATGAAGCCTTGGTATATGACGTTACCGGCCTGCGTGTTCTGCAAACCAAATATGGTAAGCAGTAGTGTTAGTAAGTATTGCGCTTTCTTTGTCTTTCCCATCTTCTATTCTTTTCTTCCGCTTTTACTGCGAAAGTTGTGCCAAATTTTCAAATGTGTATTGTGTTTTGGTTTGTTGTATTCATTTCTATAAAGACTGCATCTCTCTACAGACACACGGTCTTCGCTGTCCTCTTTGTTCTTCCAATGGCAGCTGACTATACGTGTGGTAATGAGTACGCTTGCTGAAATGTGCGGTCAGAATAACGGCTTCTGTCTGGAACTCTGTGAAATACGTGTCGTCTGAGAATTCTGTTGCCTGTCAGAATGCTGGCTTTGCCTCACTTCACAAACCGCTCTATCTTGCAGGTGTGTTCCTTGGTTTTCTCGTCGTAGTTGATGCCTACGAACAACAGGTTGTCGTAGTATTGGTCTAACGCCTGGCAGTAGTTCCGCTTCTTTATCTGTTCGATGGCGCTTTCCGCACTCTTGTTGTGCTTCAGCTCAATCACTAATGCGGGTATGTTCGGCAAGTAAGGCACTAACACCAGGTCGGCATAGCCCTTGCCGGTCGGCAACTCCTTGATGAGCGTGTAGCGGGTATTGGCGTAGAAATACGCCAAGCAGATGGCACTCTGGAAGCAGTGCTCGTCGTTGTAGGTTAGCGGATTGGTTACCTCGGTGTGGGCGGCATCGAGTGCGCGGGCAACCGCCTCCTCGTTGCCGTTGATGGTGTCGTCCAGCAACCTTTTTG
>DGTD01000012.1:4601-4721 GCA_002396385.1 Bacteroidales bacterium UBA4345 | reverse complement strand
TGTCCTCCTTCAAAACCGTGGTCAGCTCCTCCTCGGTGATGCCGCAAATGGCAGAGTATTTCGGCATCATGGAGACATTCATGATGTTGTTCAGCGTGGAGAAGATGCTCAGTTGGCTGA
>DGTD01000012.1:4214-4482 GCA_002396385.1 Bacteroidales bacterium UBA4345 | reverse complement strand
CTTTCATCACCTCCTTCATCCCTTCTAGCCTTTCTTTTTCGTGCAGCACATCCAGCAGTGGCGCGTCGTACTCGTCAATCAGGACCACCACCTGTTTGCCAGTTTCTTTATACGCCCGCTCAATTTTTCCTTCCAGCCGCTCGCCAGGCAGCTTCTCCAAATCGTCAGAGCCATAGGCTTTCAAACGGTCCATCATCAAGTTAAGATACCGTTGTAGCTCGTCGGCCTGCTGTTTGCTCTTGGCAAGACTCAGGTCCAGGTGTATCAC
>DGTD01000012.1:0-4154 GCA_002396385.1 Bacteroidales bacterium UBA4345 | reverse complement strand
GGGTACTGCCGCCATTCCTCCTCATAGTCCATTATCTTCAGCCCCTCGAACAGATCCCTACGGCCTTCGAAGTAGGACTTGAGCGTGGTGGTCAGCAGCGACTTGCCGAAGCGGCGGGGGCGGCTGAGGAAAGTGTATTTGACCGAATTGGCCAACTCCCATACCAAGTCGGACTTGTCGACATAGACGTATTTCCCGTCTCTAATCTCGGAAAAAGTCTGTATCCCTATCGGGTATCTGCGGCGAGGAGCGTTCATGGCATATTCTTTTTTTCAGATTGCAAAAATACAACTTTTTTTCCATTCGGCAAAATAATAGTACCGGCAAGTTAGAATCTCTTATGTGTAGAAATAGTGGACATGTAATAGCGGTAGGTGGAAGTGAGACATTTCGGAATCAGTCAATCGTGCGTCCGTCCTCAAAATAAAAGGACCCACGTGACACGCGGGGATCCTTTTCGTTTCGGGTCAAAACCTATAGTCCAACCCAAAGGTTAACTTCTTAGTTGTTAGTGCTTGAAGTAGGAACACGCATGAACAAGCGAACTGAGGCGTATGTGTTCTTGTTCCAGTTTTGAGTTTGGAACCAGCCATTTTCCATAGTGAAAAGCGTACCGTTCTCCCCGATGCCCGCCTCGCTGTCGAACCATATTTTCACGTAGTCACGTGTCCAGTAATAGGCGCGGCCGTCGTATGTGCCGGAGTTGTCGCTCTCTCTGTTGATGCAAAGACCTGAAAGGGTGCCTCCCGGAAGGTATCCATTATTAGTCACTGTTCCTGCGGCGGGCAGGAACGCGCAGCCAGCCTCTTCTAAGATTCGGTACTCATCCATGCTCATCATCATACTAGCGTCGCTCCAAGCCGAACCGAAGTTATCCAACCTCGTCACCCACAACGTCGACGAAACCAACGACCGCACCGGCCGTCGGGTTTTCATAAAGTCATCATTTCCTCCGATGGCGGCTGGTGGGTTCCTGCCGCCCAGCGCATCACTTCGGCTTCTACTTCTACTACTTCGAGACCCACGGCGTTGCCATCCACACCCAGCACACCGGCGTTATCGAAGTCCTCAGCGACAAATAGACCAAAAAAAGAGGCTCCTCCACTAAGAGAAGCCTCCTTCTTTTCAGCTTTCATCATAACATTATTTGGTAGCTGGAACATCTGTCACCAAACGAACAGAATAAAGACATGTCCTTGGTTGAGATGACAATGTGGAAATAGTGGTGCCATTAAAATCCATAGCTTGTGCATGCATGTGGTTATACGCGGAAGGATCAGGCGTACTAGTCCAGTATCGACCGAACTGACCACCACTGTGATACGTTCCGCGTAATATTGCGGGTAACAAAAAATCGTTATGTCCATTGGTATTCTGCTCATAGCCTACATACGGAAGGAAAATACATCCAGCCCGCTCAAAGACAGACACAAATTGGTCTGGTGTATAATGTGTTTGGCCATTTTGGTCAGGGAAGCTCACACCTGTTGGTAATGTAATGCTGCACACATCAGGGAACAGCATGCACCCCTTTTGTTCACCCACATATATGACACGATAGCTGACATTTGTATTTGTAAGTTCATTGCCATTAACCGTTACATGCATTTTTCCAGCACTATCCCTTTTATTAATCACATAGTTGAATTCATCCTGCGACAGCACCCACCAAGTGTCGTCACCAAACACCTGCCCCCAATTCTTATATGGACGATTAGAATAGTTGTCGACATTATTATTATTCAAATTGCCGTTTTCATCCTCATGAATATGCTTTGTCCCATATTCCGACGAGTCAGTACTCCAGCCAACAAGATCCCAGTTAAAATTTCTGTCAGGGTCATATTCAGGAACGTAAGAAGTAGCTCCATAACTAATCATATCATGTGCAGCCTTGTACTGCTGTGGAGCAAATTCCCAATGGTTGTTAACGCACTGCAGATTGCCTGGAGAGAAATAGACTTTCTTGCTATTAGACACAGAGAAGACACCTTGACCCTTAAAGGAGGCACCGTGCTCGCCCAAGTTGGGCACTATCGGCGTAACATAGCTGCGCTCAATTTTAAGGGCTTTCGTTCCATCGCCTTTAAACGACATAGTTCCACGCTGGCCCGTGGAGGTGATACAAGAAATCTCAATCACAAAATTGTAATAATCGCCTGCCGGCAATGCCAGCCAAAAGTCTGTCGCCTCATTAATCGAAACGGCTTGCGCATACTCCAGAACTACCGTATGCTCGTTGTTGGTAACACAAGGCGTAAGTAGCGGGTTTCCATTATTCCAATTGATAGAGAACTTGCCGCACACACAAGGATCAGAAGCACCGGAAGTAAACTTGATTCTATCCACGCTGGTACTGGTACGCTGTAGGTTCAGCCTAAGGGCTCCGCACAGGTTCTTAAACTCCAAACGAAGGTTGTCCGACTCACAATACATCGGGAAGCGGGTAAGGTGAAGCAGACTCAATTCATCCTCCTGATTGGTAATACCCTGGATAGACGGAAGATTGACTGTCACCGGTGTCCCGGCTGATGGCACATTCACTGCCGTTGTGTCAGAATAATAATCTGGGTAGATTGCAGTAAAATGGCCTGTTGGGGTTGAGTTCAACGTATTATAACTTCCCACAGGCACAATCTGCGACACAGTAGCATCCGAACTGGTAGGCGTATACAGCTTATGATGCCCTGCTCCGTCCCATATATGGATACGGTCGCCCACCTCCTTATCAGGATTACGTCCTTTCCAAGTAAATGTATAGTTGTCGGTGTGGAACACAGTCTTGTCTTTGGAATGGGTCACACTCTCGCCCAAAGCCTTAAAAACTGGACCGTTGACACTCTCATCCTTTTGGCACGAAACCATAGCTATTGCTGCAATGGCTATTAACGTAAATGCTATTTTTCTCATTTTCTTTCAGATATAAAGATTAAAAACCATCGTAACTGATACTACTACCACCAAATGCGTTCTTCTCTCCCATCGACTCGGTAGAAACACCATTGGTAATACTAACTGGGATATCAACGTTGGTTGGGTTATCGCGAGAACCAGCAAATCCTGATTCCACTTTGAATGCTACACTTTTCACCACCGGAGTGAGATAAAGATTCCTTTTTTTCATTTTTTTGAATTTAAAATTATACAATATGTTGAAATTTTTTTCATTACGTACTAGTATATGTTAAAGTTGGTTATTGTTCTCAATAATTATTATGTAATTTATTGTCTGATATAATCTTAGTTCATTCATGCAATGTTTTCTCATGCTTTGTTTCAAATTGCAAAAATACAAAAATAATTTCAAATACGGTAAGAAAAACTCTTGTTTTTTGAAAATATCTTTCAAATATCAACATATATAATTCAGAATCAATTTGTATTTTTGCATTTAAAGAAAGTGAAGAACAATGTTTTCAGAAGAAATTATTAGCAATATTAGGAAGATAATGCGTGATAGAAATTTAACTCAGGCGGCAGCCGCAGAGTATATGGGAACATCGGAAAGCCAGTTTAGCAAAATCCTCAACGGAAATGTACGTCTGAGTCTCCTGCAACTTGAAAATTTTGCAAGAAACTTGTCGATGCGTGAAATCGACGTCATCACCTATCCCAAAGTATATGTAGAAAAAGGACGGCCAGATGAGGAACCCGTGGAGGCCATATTGCAGATACGCCTGAAGAAAGATGTGCGCGAGAAGGTGCTGAAGACAGTCTTCGGTGAAGGCAATTCCTTGTTATGACCGATGGGCACAGCTCTCGCCCAATGACATTCTATGGGTATTATATCTTCATTTCCCCAAGAGGAAAACTACGGCGAAGCTGTTTGGCAAAGGTAAACAAATAGTTGTAAGTAATTGCTCAAATTTATTTTACATATAATTGCCATCTAATCCAAAGTATATGTAGAAAAAGGACGGCCAGATGAGGAACCCGTGGAGGCCATATTGCAGATACGCCTGAAGAAAGATGTGCGCGAGAAGGTGCTGAAGACAGTCTTCGGTGAAGGCAATTCCTTGTTATGACCGATGGACACAGCTTTCGCCCAATGACATTCTATGGGTATTATATCTTCATTTCCCCAAGAGGAAAACTACGGCGAAGCTGTTTGGCAAAGGTAAACAAATAGTTGTAAGTAATTGCTCAAATTTATT
>DGTD01000039.1 GCA_002396385.1 Bacteroidales bacterium UBA4345 | reverse complement strand
GAAGACTGCCGTGAAGGATGACTCCACGCAGAATCTACTTTCCGATACAGAACTTGCTAAATATATTGTTCAGCACATCCTGACTGGATATTTGGCCTGTAATCTCACCGAGGGCGTCAATACAGTCGTGAATGTCACGTGTAAGTAAGTCGGATGGCAGCCCAAGATTAAGGCCTTCTTCTACCCTTCCAATTGCTATTTGCGCTTTCTGCAACGATTCATAATGCCTCATATTTGAGATAATTACGGAATCTTCCGCCAGTTTGTCGGTTTGGCAGAACGACAACATACAGTCTAACAGTTCATTAACATTATCTTTCAACTTGGCGGAAATGAAGACTTTTTTCACGTCTTCCTCTACTTCTATCGACATGAGCTCGGCCCGTTTTCCCGCATCTATAATATCCGACTTGTTAAACACCAGGACAACATTCTTGCCTTTTACCCTTTCCATAGACGCACGGATAAACGATTCTGTATTTGGGACGGAATCGGTCGAGTCACACACCAACAGCACGACGGACGCCTCGTCCATCGTTTTATACGAACGTTCTATCCCCAGTTTTTCCACTACGTCGGCTGTCTCCCGCAGCCCTGCGGTGTCAATCAGGCGGAACTGTATACCACCATAAACAAACACATCTTCTATCACATCACGTGTAGTGCCCCTCACATCGCTCACTATAGCCTTTTCTTCGTTGAGAATACAGTTCAGCAACGTGCTTTTACCCACATTCGTCTGTCCTATAATCGCAACAGGCACACCGTTCTTTATGGCATTACCCAACGCAAACGAATCACACAATTTGGATATTCTGTTCCTTATAGTTTGAACAAGTTCGTTCAGTTTTTCACGGTCTGCGAACTCTACATCCTCTGTACTGAAGTCAAGTTCCAGTTCTATCAACGATACAAAGTCCAGCAAACGTTCCCGTAAGGTCTGCAATTCGTCCGATATGCCGCCCTTCATTTGCTGCAGTGCCAGACGATGCGAAGCTGAGGAAGTTGAAGCTATCAGGTCGGCAACAGCTTCGGCCTGACTCAAATCTAATTTTCCGTTCAAAAAAGCCCTTTGGGTAAATTCTCCAGGCTGCGCCATGACACACCCGTTTTTCAACAACAGACGTAAGATTTGCTGCTGTATGTAGAGCGAGCCGTGACACGAGATTTCGGTGGTATCTTCGCCCGTAAAGGAATGAGGGTTGCGGAAAACGGAAACTAACACTGTGTCTAACACACCTTCTTCGCTGTACACATCGCCGTACCACACCGTTTTATTTGCTGCCTCATTCAGCGTCACACCCTTGTTTAAGGGTTTGAATATCTTATCGGTGATTGTTAACGCATCGGGACCAGAGACTCTTATAACGGCTATACCACCAACCCCTGGTGCCGTACTGATAGCACATATTGTATTAGCTTCCATAAATTATTTTTTTACAAAATTAAACGATATTACCCAATGGAAAATAAAACGGACAAAAAAAGTCGGACCGAAGCCCGACTTGTATATTCATCTGCTATAGGTTACAGACTGTTATAATCTATTGAATAGGTATCACCGCCTGCTATATTACCGCTTTGGAGTCCCTTTTTCAACCAGCGGGTTCGTTGTGCCGATGTGCCGTGGGTAAATGCGTCAGACTGTACTTGGTTGTAGCCGGCCTGTCGCTGCAAATAATCGTCACCGATTTTCTTCGCGGCGTCTAAAGCCTCCTCCATATCGCCCACCTCCAAAGAGAAGTGTTTGGCATTTTCCTTGTTACCCCATACACCAGCCAGGTAGTCGGCCTGCAATTCTATACGGACACTCATCTTATTAGCTTCCGATTCACTTCTTGCGGCATTCATCCGCTTATGCGCCGCCCCCAGATAGCCCAACTGGTTTTGCACATGGTGAGCAACCTCGTGGGCAATCACATAGGCGTTAGTAAAGTCACCCGAAGCACCTAACGACTGTTTCATTGTAGCCAGGAAATCGAGGTCTAAGTAGATCTTCTCGTCGCCAGAGCAGTAGAACGGGCCAGAAGTCGCACTACCTGTTCCACATGCAGTTTGGGTAGTACCCTTATAAAAAACCAGCGTAGGTGGCTGGTATGTTTTACCTAATTTGCTGAATTCTTCTTTCCAGACATCTTCTGTGCTGGCAAGAATCTGACGGCTGAAGCGTTCCAACGAATCTTCCAACGCTGTACCATGGTACTCGCCTGTCGATTCGGTTGTTGTCTGTGAGTTTGAAACTACGGTGCTGATGGCGGTTCCCAAATCACCTGTTGTGGCATAGGCTATAATGCCAAGAATTACAGCTCCAAGACCAATACCGCCTGCCTTGACAGATCCACCGCGGCGATCTTCCACATTGTTGCTTTCGCGTCTTCCTGATAACTTCATAATTTAAGTTTTGATTTATATTTTACCCAAATTTAAGAAAAATAGACAAATTGAATAAACAATTTGACTGATTATCATTCTCTTTTTATGTTCATTTATCACGTTCGCTCAAATAAACACCATACAATACGAATATCGACCCCACTACCGAATAAACCGTCAAGGGTTCGGATAGTAAAAAGTACGAGGCCATAAAAGTAAAAACCGGACTCAGATAAACCAGATTAGCTGCTTTCATGGCTCCTATCTGCCGAATGACGAAATTCCACACCACAAAGCACAAAAAGGAACTCAACAGCGCCAAATAGAGCAGATTGAACAGGACTGAGAAGGTGAAAATCTGACTTACCGGATAGGTGAACGGCGTGTGCAGAAACGTTGGTATAACGAACAACACCCCATAAAAGAATACTTTTCTTGTCATGAACAAAACGGAGTATTTCGACGGTATGGTTTTCACCAACACGGCATACAATGCCCAACAGAAACTGGCACACAAAGCTATTAAATCGCCAAACAGACGAACCGTATAACTGAAATTACCATTCGAAATTAAAAGGACCAATCCGGTTACTGCCAGCACTACCCCTATCCAGAATTTCGCGGACAACTGCTTTTTCCAAAGCAAAAGAGAGATAAATGTGGTTATCAGCGGCGATGCGCTTACTATCAGCGACACGTTTGTGGTATATGAATATTCCAAGGCGGTATTTTCCAAAATATAATATAGTGTACCGCCAAAAATGCCTAACGATGCCAGTTTAAGTTCATCTTTCACATTGTCGGCAAACATGCGGTTATGACACAACGCGAGTAGACACACGTACGAGATAAGCGCCCGCAAGAAATAGACCTCGTTTGGCTGCATTCCATTCACGACCAACACCTTGGAACACAGAAAAGACGTTCCCCAAATAACCACGATGACAAGTCCTAGAACAATTGCCAGACTGTATTTATCAACCTTCAAGTTCATATTCGTTTTTTCGATGCAAAAATACAGTAATTAGCCATTTCACAGGCTGATTTTGGAGATGGAATAAAGGTAATATCAAAAAATTCATTATCTTTATGCAATAACTAATTACGACTCTTATGCTTAAACTCAAAGCAATCGCCATAGCCCTTTTTATAGGTACTTTCTCTGTTTCGGCACAGACTACCATCAACTGCGCCAGCGCTGGTAGCTTAAAAAGCAAAATAGGTCCGGTGGACCTGAAGACCATCACCAGCATCGTAGTGACCGGACCGCTTGACGCAGAAGACATCTCCATACTCAAAACAATGGCAACCCCCGATAGTGGAAAACTGGTCTCCATAGACCTGAGCAGGACCGAACTGCTTGCCATTGGCGACGAGGCTTTTGCCGAATGCGCCAACCTGACACATATAGTCTTGCCTGCCAGCATCAGCCAAATAGGTAATTCTGCTTTCGGTGGATGTAAGAATCTGACCAGCATCAGCATTCCAGAAAAAGTGACCGTTTTGGGTGATTATGCTTTCGCCGAGTGCGAAAAACTGAAAAGCATCAATATTCCGCAAGGAGTCACCAACATTCCGAACGGATGTTTCGCCGACTGCCATTCTCTGGAAACCATCAAGCTGCCCCTTCACACCAAGAAGTTGGGCAAAGAGGCTTTCGCCCGTTGTCTGGAACTTTCCAAGATTGAAATTCCGGCCGAAGTAACAAGCATTGGTGGCGCAGTATTTGCCGGCTGTCAGAAACTGGCATTCATCAAAGTCGACCCAAACAACAAGAAATACTGTTCTACGGCCGGCGGTGTCCTCTACAGTAAAGACGGTAAATACATCCTCCAATATCCGGCTGGGAAAGAGGGTGCCCTGTATACCATACCGAACGGTGTCATCCGCATTGGTAGTTACGCTTTCTCTGGCAGTAAGGCCATTAGCAAGATAACCATACCGGCCACCTGCACCTCGGTAGGTTACGGTGCTTTTTATGAATGCGAAAAGTTGAGCGAAATAGAGCTGCCCGCCCAGTTGACAAAAGTGGAACCAGACTTGTTCTATGGTTGTAAGAGCCTGACCCAGATACGGATACCAGACGAGGTCACTTCCATTGGGAGCAACTCGTTTTTCGGTTGCAGCAGTCTGAAATCTGTTTCCCTACCCGCAAAAGTCACTAAATTAGGCAAACAATCGTTCCAAGGTTGTTCTTCGTTGGAAAACATTTCGCTTCCCGACGGCATCACTGAAATTCCCCAATCGTGCTTCGCTTTTTGCGGCAACCTGAAGGAGTTGAAACTGCCTAACACCGTTACCGACATTGCGGAGACGGCTTTTGCCGCCGACTCGTCCTTGTCTTCCATCGCACTGCCACAAAGCATTGTAAGCATTGGTGGAGGTGCTTTCGCCAGCTGCAACAATCTGGGCAAAGTGATGCTACCGAACGGTCTCCGCACCATGGGTTACGCCACATTCGCCAACTGCCCGAAACTTGAGGCAGTTGTCATTCCTGCCTCGGTCGACAGCATTGGCATCAGTTCATTTGTCGGATGTGACGGACTGAACGAAATCAAGGTCGAGTCCACCAATCCGCCTAAGGCCAACATTCTCGCCTTCTACAACCTGACGGACACCATTATGCTAAAAGTGCCCGAAGGCAAAGAGGACGCGTACCACAACGCCCTGGGCTGGAAGGAATTCAAGCACATCAACAACAAAACATACGAGATTGTACGCGAAGAGACGGTTACCGATATAAGCGACCAACTGGCAATTGCCGGTGGCAACCTGGAAGAGTGCTTTATGGTATACTCTTCTTTAAATTCTGAAATCAGAGCTGCAAAAATTGTTGAAGACAACAACATCTACCTCGAAAACGAGGTGGAGGAAAAAGCCCGTTTTTCCGATATTACCAACTATCTGAAAAATGCGGTTCGATACCCCGTCCACGCCAAGGGCCGGCAAGGCACCGTCACCATTGCTTTCGTTGTTGAGAAAAACGGCACGCTGTCGCACTTAAAAGTGAAGCAGTCGCAAGGGAACGAGCTTGACGCCGAAGCTGTGGCGACCGTTTTCGCCATGCCTAAATGGGAACCTGCAAAGAAAGACGGGAAAACAGTACGCTCGCAAACAGAATTGAAAATCAACATCAGAAAACAATAAAATGCCAATTATAAACATCTTCAAAAGAAAAACTCCGCATTGGGAAGCTTTAAAAAACTTTCTGATTAAGGACTGCTACATTCCGTTCAACCAGCTGAACGCAATTGAGAATGCCACCGACTCTATAATGAAGACGGTGGATGCAGGTGGAGCAGGGAGCATAGTTGCAGTAAAAGGCATTCGCGAAGAAGACCGGTTTATTCTGCAAATGGCAATTGCCGCAAAATCGGCCGACGCAAAACACAGCACATTCATTCTGGCCAATGGTAACGAAACGGAGCTCAATGACGCGCTAAACCAATGGAAGTCCAAAAACTGCAAAATAACCATAGGTAGCGCTCCAGTTTCCAAACCCAAAAAATACAGGGTCTGCGTTAACTTGTATGACCAGACAGAAGACATTCTCAGAACAGACGGTAACGTGTATATTTTCGATGCATTAAAAATAAGGACAGGCATCAGTCCCATTATCATTAATATTTAAAGAAAAGAAGTCATATATTGTGAAAAAGCGTTAACTTTGCAATACAATAAGCACCAAAATAAAAATATATTTATGAATAGAGACAACGCCGTTTTCGATTTAATCGAGCAAGAACATCTACGTCAAGTTAGAGGCATTGAACTTATTGCATCTGAGAACTTCGTTAGCGAAGAAGTAATGCGTGCTATGGGTTCATGCTTAACCAACAAATATGCGGAAGGCCTTCCAGGCAAACGCTATTATGGAGGTTGCGAAGTAGTAGACAAAGTAGAAACTCTTGCACAGGAACGTTTGAAAAAGGTATTCGGTGCAGAATGGGTAAACGTACAGCCTCACTCTGGCGCTCAGGCCAATGCAGCCGTTTTCCTCGCTTGTTTGAAGGCAGGCGATAAGTTTATGGGTCTTGACTTGAACCATGGAGGCCACCTTTCTCATGGTTCACCAGTTAATTTCTCTGGTCTTATGTTCCAGGCTTGCAGCTATGGTTTGAACGAAGAGACTGGCCGTGTTGATTACGACAATCTTGAAAAGGTTGCCCGTACAGAAAAGCCAAAACTCATCATTGCGGGTGCATCTGCATACAGCCGTGAGTGGGATTATGAAAGAATTAGAAAGGTTGCCGATGAAATTGGCGCCATTTTTATGGTTGATATGGCTCACCCAGCAGGTCTTATCGCCGCTGGTTTGCTGAAGAACCCTGTTAAATATGCCCACATTGTAACTACCACTACCCATAAAACCCTTCGTGGTCCTCGTGGTGGTGTTATTATTCTGGGTAAAGATTTTGAAAATCCATGGGGCTACAAAACCCCTAAGGGTGAGATAAAGAAGATGAGCCAACTGCTCGACAGCGCAGTTTTCCCTGGCATCCAGGGTGGTCCGCTTGAGCACGTTATCGCTGCTAAAGCGGTCGCTTTCGGCGAACTGCTCCAGCCTGAGTTCAAGGTTTACGCTAGCCAGGTACAGAAGAACGCTGCTGTTATGGCACAAGCATTTATCGACAAAGGCTACAAAATTATCTCTGGTGGTACCGACAACCACAGCATGTTGCTTGACCTCCGCACCAAATTCCCTGATTTGACAGGTAAAGTGGCTGAAAAGGCTTTGGTTGCTGCCGACATCACCACCAACAAGAACATGGTTCCTTTCGACAGCCGTAGCGCATTCCAGACTTCTGGTCTCCGTTTCGGTACACCAGCTATCACTACCCGTGGTGCTAAGGAAGACTTGATGGTTGAAATTGTTGAGATGATCGACACCGTTCTTTCTAACCCAGAAAGCGAAGCTAACATCAAGGCTGTTAGAGAAAAGGTTAACAGCATCATGATGAACTTCCCTATGTTCGCTTGGTAATTAAAAGAAGTATAAACATAAAACGCGTTCAATCTTTTTGGGCGCGTTTTTTTATTTAAACGTCCGGGATATGAAAAAAACACTATTCAGCTTTGCAATCTCCTGCCTGTTGTTATCTTGTGCGAACGAAGAAGGCGGACCTATCACAAAAAAGACAGTTTCGAATTTCAACATCCGCGACTGCTACTCCACCTCTAATGGCAATAATTTTTTGGTTTACGAGCAAGATAACAGAATGGGAGCTTTCAGCGTGACCTCCTCACAACTCGATTCGCTTCGCAAATTGCCAACTTTCAATATCGAAGTACACGAACAGAATGGGAACAGCAGCGCTCACGCCATTTCCACAAACAACGTCGACACAACAGGAAAAACACTCTACTATGTAGAGGCTAACGAAATTGAAGACTATAAACGCAAAACAAACGGTTCTTACACCATCATCGAAAAAGACGGTCTGTTTGCGGTCTGCACCCCTAACCAGGAAATCAGCAACATGCTAAGGCTGGAATCGTTCAGATTCTATTATTTTAAAAACTGGGACGGGAAATACTACTTCGACCATATCGAGGAGGAATAAAACAGCACCTTATTAAGGTGCACAAGAATAGAATCATTCTAAATAGTATTGACTATTTCTTCATTTTTTCGTAACTTTGTTTATATAGAATGATTCTAAAAAAATGAAACAGAACGAGCAGACAAAGAATGCAGTCAAACAGATTTTTACCGAGTACCTGAAAAACCACGCGCTGAGGAAAACCCCCGAAAGGTTTGCCATTCTGGATATGATCTACTCTATTGAAGGGCACTTCGACATCGACCAGTTATACCAGCATATGATTAATGCCAAATACCCTGTCAGCCGTGCGACGCTCTACAACAATATTTCGCTACTAATTGACGCCAAACTGCTCATCAAACACCACATCAACAACAACATTGCGCAATACGAGCGTTCTTACAACTCGGGTATGCACAACCACATGATTTGCAGTGTTTGTGGAAAAGTGAAAGAGTTCTCGGACCAAAACATACTGAGGGCCATTAAAACAAAAAAGATGACCAACTTCACACCCTCACACTATACCCTCTACATCTACGGCATATGTAGTAAATGTGCCCACAAGGAAGAGGAAAAAAAGAAGGAGGAAAAGAAAAAATAACAGGGCTTCAGCCTATTACTACCCCTGCATTTTTGCAAGCTGCTCTTTCAGTTTCAGCAATTCGTCGCGCAACTGGGCGGCTTCTATAAAGTCTAGATTTTTAGCAGCAGCAGACATGGCCTTCTGTGTTCTGTCTATCAGTTTTTGCAAATCATCGGCCTTCATATAATCCAAAACAGGGTCTGCAGCCACGTGTGCGGCCTCGTCCTCAATATAGTATTTTGTTTTGTTTTCCTTCTTTTCGCTATCGGTTGCCTGAGCCGCCAGTATAGAGCCCTGTCTGCTTTTGTTCAAGGCAGCAGGTGTTATATGGTGTTCTTCATTGTACTGCATCTGAATGGAACGTCTCCTGTTTGTCTCATCAATAGTTTGGCGCATACTTTCGGTAACCACATCGGCATACATAATGACCAACCCGTTCAGATTTCGGGCTGCACGTCCGGCTGTTTGTGTAAGAGCGCGGTTCGAACGAAGGAATCCCTCTTTGTCAGCATCAAGAATTGCGACTAACGAAACCTCAGGCAAGTCGAGTCCTTCACGAAGCAGATTAACACCAACCAGCACGTCGAACAGGCCATTCCGCAAATCGTCGAGAATTCTCACGCGGTCCAGCGTTTCAACGTCAGAATGGATATAGTTGCTACGAATGCCCATTTTCTCAAAATAGGCTTGCAGTTCTTCTGCCATTCGCTTGGTCAGAGTCGTCACCAACACCCTTTCATCCTTTTCCGCACGGACCTGTATCTCTTCAATCAAGTCGTCTATCTGGTTTTGGCTTGGGCGCACTTCAATAACCGGATCAAGCAAACCGGTAGGCCTGATTACCTGTTCAACCACCACGCCTCCAGCTTTTTGCAACTCATAGTCGGCAGGTGTGGCGCTGACAAACAGAATCTGCTTGACCAGCGACTCGAATTCCTCGAATTTGAGGGGGCGGTTATCCTTAGCGGCAGGCAGACGGAATCCATAGTTAACCAGAGTGTTCTTTCTGGCCTGGTCTCCGCCATACATAGCCCGTATTTGTGGCACGGTCACATGGCTCTCGTCTATCATCATCAGGAAGTCGTCGGGGAAATAATCCATAATACAGAAAGGGCGCTGTCCGGGTTGTCTGCGGTCAAAATAACGCGAGTAATTTTCAATACCGGAACAATGTCCCAACTCACGAATCATTTCCATATCGTAATTAACGCGCTCGTCAAGTCGCTTGGCCTCGATGACCTTGCCCATTTCGTTCAGTTCGTTCACCCGTTCAACAAGGTCGTCACCAATCTCGCGTAAAGCCCTCTGTATATCATCTTTGCTGGCAACGAACAAGTTTGCCGCATAGATCTTTATACCGTCAAAACTTTCAAGATGGATGTTATTCAAAGGGTCAATCGATTCTATACTGTCTATTTCGTCGCCCCAGAAACTTACACGTACTATAAAATCGGAATCAGAGAGGTAAATATCGACAGTATCGCCTTTCACCCTGAAACATCCACGGTTCAGTTCCACCTCGTTCCGGGTATAGTAAATATCCACCAGCTGCCGCAAGAAGGTATCACGGGGCAGGGTTTGCCCCACTTTAATAAATATGGTACTGTTATAATAGTCTTCGGGGTTGCCCATACCATAAAGGCACGAAACAGAGGAAACCACAATAACATCGCGGCGGCCCGACAACAACGCCGACACCGTTGCCATTCGTAGTTTTTCAATCTCGTCATTAATCGAGAGGTCTTTTTCAATATAAGTGTCGGAATTGGGCAGATAGGCCTCAGGCTGGTAATAGTCGTAGTACGAAACAAAATACTCCACCGCATTATTGGGGAAGAACTTCTTAAATTCACCATACAGCTGGGCGGCCAATGTCTTGTTATGGCTCAATATTAGGGTAGGCTTCTTAACTTCGTTAATCACATTGGCCATAGTAAAGGTTTTACCAGAACCTGTTACACCCAACAAGACCTGATAAGGTATACCGGCCTTAATGCCATCAGACAATTGCTTGATGGCTGCAGGCTGATCGCCCGTCGGCTCATATTCTGAAGTTATAGTAAATTCCATTCCAAAACACTATTGATATACAAAAATAACGATTAGTCGTGAAAAACAAGTTGGCACCTGTTCGGAATATGATTTTCAGAATTCATTTTAACGCACTTTTCAGCTTTCTATTTCGTAACTTTGTAGCATGAAGACAAACAGAAAAACAATTGTGCTTTTTGCATTGGCAACACTTTTGGTCTTTTTATTCATCACCGACCTTAAAAGCGGAGGCCGCTGTATCAATCTGTCCGACACCCTACTCGCTTATTTAAACGGACAGACAACGAACAACACGGCAATACTGTTCGACATTAGGTTGCCTAAAGCGCTGGCTGCCATCTTCACTGGTGCCGCTCTTTCTGTGTCTGGTGCCATTATGCAGATCGTCTTCAAGAATCCGTTGGCTGGTCCATACGTTCTCGGCATCAGTTCTGGCGCAAGTCTGGCTGTAGCTTGCGTTACCATGCTTGCGGCCTCAATAGGCATTTCGGTATACACACTTGGCAACTGGACCATCGGTTTGACCGCCATTGTTGGAACCCTGACCGTAATGACGGCCATTGTCGCCTTGGCGAACAAACTCAACGACTCCATCACGCTACTTATTATAGGCGTCTTGTTTGCCAGTCTTGCCAATGCGGTTATCTGCATTATACAATTTTTTAGCAATCCCGACTCCCTTAAACTGTTTGTCAACTGGAGCATGGGCAGCTTGAATACCATCACCTGGGCTCAACTTCAACTATTAGTTCCCGTTTCGCTTATTTGCCTGGCTGCCACCCTGTTCCTATCGAAACAGCTTGACGCAATGCTTTTAGGCGATGTTTACGCAACGACCCTAGGTGTGAATGTACGACGTTTCAGAAACTACAGCATACTTATAACCAGCATTTTGGCCGGACTCACCACCGCCTTCACAGGGCCCATTGGCTTTATCGGCATTGCCGTTCCCCACCTTACCAGAGGATTGCTTGACACCACCAAGCATCTCTACGTAATTCCGGGCTCTATTCTCAATGGAGCTATTATCATACTAGCCTGCGACATTGTTTCACAATCGCTTAAAAGCGGATACACACTCCCCATCAACGCTATGTGTGCCATTATAGGGGCACCAGTGGTCACATTTGTCATCTTAAAAGGAAGAAGCAGACACCGTTAAAAAAAAAGCGTATCAATAAAAAAGCCACTTTTCAGTGGCTTTTTCTTTATATTGTAACAGCACTTTCGCATTCAACCGTTTCGACTTTACTGACAATCTTTGATTCTTCAGAATTGTAATCTAAAACAATCACGTCGTTTGCCTGTAGCTTGTGGTTCATCATAACCTCTGCCACCTCGTCTTCCACATAAGTTTGCACCGCCCTTCTTAAAGGTCGTGCTCCATATTGCACATCATAACCTTTCGAAGCAATAAACTCTTTTGCGGCATCGGTTATAGTCAGATGGAACGACATAGCCTCTATACGAGAACGTACCGGTGCTATTTCCAAATCAACAATACTGTTGATGACCTCTTTCGACAACTGGTCGAATGTTATAATTTCATCTATACGGTTCAAGAATTCAGGAGGGAAGGTCTTGTTGAGTGCCTTCGTGATGACACCACGCGCCATCTCCTTATTCTCTTCATCTGTCGCCATCGAGAAGCCGACTCCTGTACCAAAATCCTTCAACTGTCTTGAACCCACGTTCGAAGTCATGATGATGACTGTGTTCTTAAAATTCACAACACGTCCTTGTCCGTCTGTCAATCGTCCTTCGTCAAGAACCTGCAGGAAAACGTTGAAGATGTCGGGATGCGCTTTTTCTATCTCATCCAACAAGACAATTGAGTAAGGTTTGCGTCTCACTTTTTCAGTCAGTTCGCCACCCTGCTCGTAACCCACATATCCCGGAGGTGCTCCATACAGACGTGAGACGGCGAATTTCTCCGAAAATTCGCTCATATCCACACGAATAAGGGCATCCTTCGAGCCAAACATCTCCTTCGCAAGTATTTGGGCCAAATGCGTCTTACCGACACCCGTTGGTCCCAAAAACAGGAAGGAACCTATAGGACGGTTCGGATCTTTCAACCCCAAACGGTTACGGCGTATGGCCTTTACCACTTTTTCAACGGCACCATCCTGCCCCATCAGCTGGCTCTGAATCACCGACTGCAGATTCTGCAGCATTTGGTTCTCGTCTGAATTTATACGTTGAATAGGAACACCCGACATCATGGAGACCACATTCCGCACATCGTCTTCCGATACGGTAACCGGATTGTGTTTCTGTTCATCTTCCCAACGCATACGCGCCTTTTCCAAGGCCAATGTCAGTTGGTTCTCCTTGTCACGGTAACCAGCCGCCAGCTCGTAGTTTTGCGACTTCACCGCATCAGACTTTCCCTTCTGTGCTTCTGCCACTTCGCGTTCCAAAGCTAAAATAGACTCCGGAACATCGACATTCGAAACGTGCATACGGGCACCCACTTCATCGAGGGCGTCGATAGCCTTATCGGGGAAACAACGGTCTGTTATATACCTTTCGGTATACTTCACACACGCTTCAACCGCCTGTTGGGTATATTTAACGCAATGGTGTTCCTCGTAGCGGTCCTTTATATTTTCCAGAATCCGGAGGGTTTCCTCTTCAGAAGTCGGATTGACCATCACTTTCTGGAAACGTCTTTCCAAAGCGCCGTCTTTCTCTATATTCTGGCGATACTCGTCAAGCGTGGTTGCACCTATACACTGTATGGTACCGCGTGCCAATGCCGGTTTCAGGATGTTGGCAGCATCGAGCGACCCCTGCGAATTACCGGCACCTACAATAGTATGTATCTCGTCAATAAAGAGAATGATGTCCGGACTGTTTTCCAACTCTGTGGTCAAGGCTTTCAAACGCTCTTCGAACTGGCCCCTGTACTTTGTGCCAGCCACAATAGTAGACATGTCCAAAGAAACCACACGTTTGCCAAACAGCAGACGGGAGACCTTTTTCTCGACTATCCGCTGTGCAAGACCTTCCACAATAGCCGACTTACCGACACCAGGCTCACCAATCAAGACGGGGTTATTCTTTTTTCTCCGGCTCAGAATCTGTATAACACGCTCCACTTCCGCATCACGGCCAATCATCTTGTCGTACTTTCCCTGTTCAGCCGCCTTTGTCATATCAATACCGAAACTGTCCAAAGCAGGCGTACTGCTCTGAGAGCCCGGCTGACCGTCATTTTTTGACTTCTGTGTGGTAGGGTCCTCATATTCGTCATCGTCGTCCGACAAGAAACTGTCATCGTCGCTATCTTCAAAGAACGAGGAGCTGTTTTCCTGTTTTTCTATTACCGAATAGAACTTGTCGTATGTTATACCATTCATCTGCAACGACTGTGAGGCCTTACTGTTGTTGGTTTTTAAAAAAGCCAGAACCAGATGCTCGGTATCGACAACAGAACTAGACAATTTTCTTGCCTCCAGGGTCGAATACTTCAAGCAATTCATAGCTTGTTCGTCCATCGGAATGTTTTCGTCAGAGTAGCCATGCATCGGCTCACGAATCTCATTCTCGATAATCGATTTCAGATGCTTTAAGTCCACACCCAGCTGCAACAAGGCATCAATTGCGGCACCCTCTCCATCACGAATGATGCCTAGCAACAGATGGGCTGGAGTAATCGACTTGTTTCCCAAGCGGTTCGCCTCTTCCCTGCTGTAGATTAAAACATCTTTGACTCGTTGTGAAAAATTATTGTTTTCCATATCAATGGATTTTTTCCTGAAATTAAATAATAAATACACTATTAACAGAGGTGCTCCAATAAACGTACCAATTCAATACTGTTAGCCCCTCTTCCCCACAAATGGTCCATTTTTCGCTTTTAATCGAGCGGTAGACTGACATTTATGTCATTATTTCCATAAAAACTGACATTTTTTCAGTATCCGTCTATTCATCCAAATGCAGTTCACCGTCTGCGCCCTCGGCATCCCAATTAGAAGAGTCGGCCTCGGCAGGCTGTGGATTGAAATAGCGCTTGCACAGGTAGTTGCGCGAAATACGCTGCTTCGCCCTCGGAAACTCTCCGCTGTAAACTTTCGACAGTTCAGGGTCTTGTAACACATAGCGCATGAAGTAACCGAAAATAGGCAAAGCCGTACGGCTACCCTGACCAAGTTCTCCCGTACGGAAATGTATTGAGCGGTATTCGCCACCGACCCACGAGCCGGCGACCAGTTTAGGGGTAACCCCCACAAACCAGGCGTCGGAATGGTTCGACGAGGTACCCGTCTTACCACCGAACTCGTTTCCTTTCAGAATGGGGTGTATATATTCCCAAAGGGCACCTGTTGTACCCTCTGGTTCGGTCAGTCCTCCTTTCAACAACTCCTGCATCAGGAAGGCGACCTCGTAATCCAACACCTTTTTCTGCTCCACTTTAGCCTCGTAGATTACCTTTCCGTTCCGGTCTTCTATCTTAGTCACAAGCACCGGGTCGTGGTAGTAGCCATCGTTTATAACGGTGCAATACGAATTGACCAAATCGTACAGAGACACGTCGCAAGCGCCCAAAGCCGTAGCCGGTACCGTATCGTTCAGGAACGAGTGTATACCCATTTCGCGTGCTGTCTGGTTGATGTTTGCAATGCCGCACTCCTGTGCCACCTGCACGGCTATTGAGTTGATGGAACGTGCAAATGCGGCCTTCAACGAGAATTCACGCCCGGTAAAGACACCATCGGCATTGTGCGGAGCCCATTTCACGCGCTTGCCTTTGTCCCACACTTCCCAAGTTATGTATTTGTCTTGCCGCTCGTCGCACGGGCACATTCCCTGCTTGAACGCTTCGGCATAGTCGAACAATTTGAACGTGGAACCCGGTTGGCGGTATGCCTTTACCTTATCGTACTTCCATGCCGGGAAGTCAAGGTCGCCAACCCAGGCTTTCACATGCCCTGTATTTGGCTCCATCACCAGAAAACTGCTGTGTAAAAAACGGAGGGTATAACGGATCGAGTCCATCGGACTCATAACCGTGTCTTTCATTCCTGGTTTCCGGCCGATTGATTGCTTTCTTTCCCCATTTTCATAACAATAGAAAGTATCTTGGCCTCCAGCCTTATAGTCGAACACCCTCATCTTACGCGGCGTGTTCAACACAGCGAAGATTTTAGAGGTATCGCCCTTAAAACGCTTTTCCAGCGGAGGGTAACACTCAGAATGTCTTGCCACATTCTCCACAAATCCGTCAATTTCCTTGTGCTGCTCGTTTTGCCAAGGCACCCGGTCGCTCCAGTGGTTGTTAAAACGGCGTTGTACCTCTTTCATCTGCACGAAGACAGCCCTTTCGGCATAACGCTGCATAGTGGAGTCCAAAGTGGTGTGTATTTTCAGTCCCGACGTGTATAAATTGACGTTGTTCTTCTTACACCAGGTCCGCAGATAATCGGCAACCGCACTGCGGAAATATAGCCCCCAGCCATCGTAGTTGTTTTCAACACTGTAGTCAAGTTTTATCGGTTCTTTACACAATTTCGCATACTCGTCGCGGGTGATATAGTGGAAATCGCGCAGATTGCCCAATACCACGTTTCTGCGCATCAGCGCATTTTTCGGATTCAGTTTCGGGTTGTAATAACTGGTCGCTTTCAGCAAACCAACCAGCACAGCCGACTGCGGATAGGTCAACTCGTCAGGATTCACGCCGAAATAGGTTCTGGCAGCAGTTCTGATTCCGAACGCATTACTGCCGAAATCGACCGTGTTCAGATACATGGTCAGTATCTGTTGCTTGTCGTACTTAGACTCTATTTTAAAGGCTGTTATCCATTCCTTCAGCTTGGTTATAACAAGTCCGACCGCATTGTTACCGCATAAAAGCCCCCTGTTCAACTTGTCGGAACGCATTTTGAACATATTTTTGGCCAATTGCTGGGTAATAGTGCTGGCCCCGCGTGCCTTGCCGTGCACCATATCTTTGGCGGCAGAAACCAGTCCGCGCCAGTCAATACCATGGTGTTGGTAAAAACGCGCGTCTTCGGTGCAGACAAGCGTTTCAATAAGCCGGGGCGAAACTTCCCCGAACTGGACGGGAGACCTGTTCTCGCTAAAATACTTTCCCATCAGCTTACCATCGGCACTGTAGATTTCCGAAGCCTCACACTGTGCGGTATTGTCAATCTGCTCGGTGGTTGGCATATCGCCAAACAAATTGAAGAGATTGAAGTTGATGGCCGCTATCAGCACAACTATGAAAATAACGAACAAGGCCACCGCCTTGCCCAGTTTTCTGAACCAGCGCATCTTTACCAGCGCCTTTCCAAATTTTGCTGACAATGACAAAAATTTACGGAAGTATTTTAACAATTGTTCCAAACTTTTATTAAGTCTTTTTTATTATTGGGTTAATACATTATTCGCTTGTTCGCATTACCCTCAATGTAGTTAATGAACGTGTCGTTAACCACCCTGTTACCGCCAGGGGTCGGATAATTGCCCGAAAAATACCAGTCGCCCGAATGGTTCGGAATGGCCTTATGCAGGTTGTCCAACGATTGGAACACAATTTCAAGCGGCATCGTCATACCTTCGGGCGTCAGTTCTAATGCGATCTGACGCGATATTTCATCGTCCGAGAAAGGAGCGTAAATCTCTTTCACATAGTTTACAATCTCTTCCTTCGGTTTGTTTTGCTGTGCTTTGCACTTTTGGTAAACCTCGTTTATTATGTGTTCCCTTCCGCTGCTCTTCAGCAAACTGATGGTTGCCTTGAATGCGATAAACTCGCTCAGGCGCGACATATCGATGCCGTAGCAGTCCGGATAACGGATTTGCGGACAAGAAGATATGACAATGATCTTTTTCGGTTCAAGACGTGTCAAAATCTTGATGATGCTTTGCCGCAGGGTCGTACCGCGTACAATAGAGTCGTCAATCACAATCAGGTTGTCCACCTTTTTGCGGACAGTGCCATAAGAGATATCGTAGACATGCGCGGCCAGGTCGTTCCTGTTTTTATCCTGGGCGATAAATGTGCGCATCTTTATATCTTTAATGACAATTTTTTCCTGTCTTGGCCGTGCGTTGAGAATCTCGTCCAGCTGCTCAGCCGTGAATTCCTGTCCAGACGAAAGCAAGCGTTTCTTCTCCTCTATCATCTCGTTCTCCACGCCCTCCATCATACCAAAGAAAGCGGTTTCCGCCGTATTGGGTATGTAAGAGAACACCGAATGACGGAGGTCGTTACCGACAGCCTTCAAAATCTGCGGTGTCAGCAAGCGGCCGAGCGCCTTGCGTTCATTATAGATGTCGCAGTCGCTACCACGAGAGAAGTAAATACGCTCGAACGAACACTTGCTTAATGTTTTCTGCTCACGAATCCGCTCAAATTTATACGACCCGTTTTTCTTGACAATAAGCGCCTCACCCGGTTGCAGTTCCTTCACATCGTCAGTTTCCAGGTCCATCACCGTTTGAATAACCGGACGCTCCGACGCTGCCACAATAATCTCGTCGTCAATATAGTAGAAAGCCGGCCTTATGCCGTTCGGGTCACGGAACACGAACGAATCGCCATGCCCCAGAATGCCACAGATGGCATATCCGCCATCCCAGTCTTTCTCGGAATTACGGATAATCTGTGCCACATCTATGTTATCTTCAATCAGGGCGTTTACTTCCCGGTAATCTCTTCCATCGGCCATAAACTGGTCATACTTGTGCTGGACCTCCAAGTCTAGCTGGTGGCCCATGTTTTCAAGCATGATGATGGTGTCGGCCATATCGCGCGGATGCTGTCCTATGCTGGTCAGTTTGGCATAGATCTCATCCACATTCGTCAAGTTGAAATTTCCGGCAAGAACCATTGTCCGGTCTTTCCAACTGCTTCTGCGCAAGAAAGGGTGCACATACGAAATGCCCGAACGGCCCGTTGTGCTGTACCTTAAATGCCCTAAATATATCTCACCCGCGAAAGGCAGGTTCTCGGCCGCAAAGGTAGCCGACTTCCACTGCTCGGGGGTCAAATTGCAGTAATTGCTATGGACGCTTTCGAAAATCTTGTTGATACCGCTTGTACCTTCGGCCCTTTCACGGTATATATACTCCTCACCGGGCTTCGACCTTAACTTCACACACGCCAATCCGGCACCCTCTTGGCCACGGTTGTGCTGTTTCTCCATCAGGAGGTAGAGTTTGTCAAGCCCATACTTCCAAGTACCATATTTGTCGTAATAGTACTCTAACGGCTTTCGCAATCTAATAAAAGCAATTCCACACATATATATTCAATGTTATTATTCTTTTGCCATTTACCAAGTTCCTTTACAATGAATGCCACTTCCTTATTCGCTCCATCGCTTCTTCTGTTTCCTCTCTCGACGAGAAACTGGTAAAACGAACCGAGCCTTCGCCACCCGGACAGAATCCCACACCTGGCGAGCAAATGACATTTGTTTCATAAAGAAGCCGCTCGAAGAAATTCCACGAGCCTGTATTATTCGGTATTTTCACCCATACATAAGGCGAATTGATGCCCCCCTGCACCTTGAAACCCATCTCAGCCAGCGAATTCCTTATTATCTGGGCATTACCCATATAATAGGCGATCAGCTTCTTCCGCTCCTCCACGCCCTCTTCCGAATAGAGCGCGTTGGCCGAACATAAAGTCAGATATGGAAGACCGCCGAACAGCGAAATCTGGCGGCGTTGCCAAATGGTGTTCAACGACACCGACTCGCCTTCGAGCGAATAGGCAGACAATTCTTTCGGAATCACGACAAAGGCGAAATTGGTTCCCGTAAAGCCAGTGGTTTTCGAGAAACTCCTTATCTCGATGGCCACCTTCCGGGCTCCCTTTATCTCGTATATGGAACGGGGCACCTCCTTCTCTGTTATATAATGCGAGTGCGAGGCGTCGAAAATGATAAGCGAATCGTTGCTGGCCGCATATTTTACCCACGCCTTCAACGTTTCTGTAGGGAAGGTGGTGCCGGTCGGATTATGCGGTAAATTCAAATAAATGACGTCACAGTGCTCCTTCGGCAGTTCCGGCATAAAGTTGTTCGACCAGTTGCACGGTATATACACAAAATTGGTCCAACGGCCGTCGGCACGCCGGTAACCAGAACGTCCCGATTTAACGGCAGAATAAATATATGCGGGATATGATGGGTCAAGGAATGCCAACACATTGTCGTTACTAAACAATTCACAGATATCAGACTCTATGCTCATCGCATTGTTGCTAAGGAAAATCTCCTCGGGCGTCAGTTTCACGCCATAAGCCTCATAGTCAACTTTCAGAATGCGGTTAATCACATTCTTTGTCAGGTCTGTCAATGGCAGTTGGGCCGACATTCCCGACAACGTCATCTCGTCAACCGATTTATGGAGCGAACTGGCCACCACGCCTCTTGATATATTCCGCGAGTCACCACTGTCCAAGTGGATGATCCGGGCATTAGGACGCATTGTGCGAAACACATTAATTTTTCTTGCTATCTCTTTGAAAAGATAGTTTCCTGGTAATTTGAGATAATTCTCGTTTATCAGAGCCATAAATTTATCCAGAAATCGGTGACATTCCTTTAACACACAAAATTAAGGCTTTTTTCGAAGTTTGCCAAGACATAGTCCGCCTATTGAGTGCCGTTTTACCACTTTTTAAGAATAGCCGGATGGGTGTTTTTCCCGAAAAAGATGGCAATTATATGTTATCAAGCACATAGACAAATGTTGTATAATAGCAGTTCATGCCTTATCTTTGGGTTAGAAAAAGACAAGCTATTTTTCATCTCTATAATTCTGTTTTTATAAACATAATCGGCCGTGATGAGGAGCGATTCCCCGTCACGGTTTTTTTACGCTTCTTTTGTAAGCGGCATACTCCCCACGCATTTGCGGCTGTAAACAAAGTTTTAATATATTTTTTCCAAATACGCTCTTGTTTTTTCACGTGTGTAACGTAATTTTGCATCACCAACGGGAATGTGCAGGAATATGCACGTGCCGACAGTTGGCGCTAAGATTTCCAATTGACAAAAAATCTTTTACACTAAAATAGGAAATAAATATGGGCGGCTTTTTTGGCACAATCTCAAAAGAGAACTGCGTGACGGACTTGTTCTACGGAACCGACTACAATTCGCACCTGGGCACCAAGCGTGGCGGCATGTCGATGTTCGACAAAACCATCGGTTTCACCCGCAGCATCCACAATCTTGAGAATTCATACTTCAGAACCAAGTTTGAACCAGATCTCCCGAAATTCAAAGGGAATGCGGGTATAGGCGTCATCAGTGACACCGATGCGCAACCAATCGTCATCAACTCTCACTTGGGCCGTTTCGCCCTTGTCACCATCGCCTGCATCAACAATGCGGAAGAATTGGCTGCCGAGCTGCTCTCGAAAAACATGCATTTTTCCGAGTTGAGTTCAGGCAGAATCAACCAGACCGAATTGGTGGCTATGCTCATCATTGACGCGCCGACCATTAAGGAAGGCATTGAAAATGTCTTCAACAAGATTAAGGGTTCCTGCTCGCTGCTGATGCTGATGGAAGACAAACTGGTGGCAGCCCGCGACAAACTGGGCCGCACTCCTATGCAGATTGCTGAAAAGCCGGGCGCCTATGCCGTTTCTTGCGAGTCTTGCTCGTTCCACAACCTCGGGTTCGAGTCGGTCTACAATATGGGGCCGGGCGAAATTATGGAAATCACCGCCGACGGCTACAAGCAGATGCGCGCTCCGAACAAGAAGATGCAGGTCTGCTCTTTCCTCTGGGTTTACTACGGATACCCTGTTTCTACCTACGAGAACGTGAACGTTGACTGCTCGCGCTACTGCGCCGGCTGCCTGATGGGTAAGAAAGACGACTGCAAGGCCGATTTCGTTGCCGGCATTCCCGACTCGGGCGTCGGCTTCGCTATTGGTTATGCGGCTGGCAAAGGCATTCCTTACAAGCGCGCCATCATCAAATACACCCCTACATGGCCACGCAGCTTCACCCCTTCTACCCAACAGATGAGAAGCTTCATTGCCAAAATGAAACTTATTCCGAACAAACAGCTGCTGAAAGATAGCGAGGTCATCTTCTGCGACGACTCCATTGTTCGTGGCACACAGTTGCAAGACAATGTGGAGGCCCTCTTCCGCTACGGGGCTAAGAAAGTGCATATGCGTATCTCCTGTCCTCCCCTCATCTACCCCTGCGAATTCTTGAATTTTGCCTCAAAGAACAGCGATCTCGATTTAATTACCCGACGCATTATCCAAAAATTCGAAGGACAACACGACAAGAACCTCGACAAATACAAGACGACCAACTCGCCGGAATACAACCGCTTGGTTGAGGAAATCCGCCAGTCGTTCAACCTGAGTTCCTTGAAGTTCAGCACTATCGAGGACCTGATTGAAGCTATCGGCCTGCCGAAAGAGCAGGTCTGCACCCACTGCTTCGACGGTTCCAGCTATTTCGACTAAACATACGTGTTTATATACAAGAAAAGGATGCTCCGCTAATGGGCATCCTTTTTTTGTTCTATCTTATTCTTACCTCTTTGACCTGAAACGAAAGCAGTTTAAAGGTCTTTCACGTCGATGTTCAACTTCTCGGCAATGCTTTTGTCATCCAGTCCCAAAGACCGCAACAAGCTGATGGCAGTAAGCAGTTGATCGTCCTTTTCCTTCAAGGCAGAATCCTTTTCCTTCAGAGCAGAATGTTCCTTCAAGGCGTCATCCTTCTTCTTCAGAGCATCGTTCTTTTCTTTCAAGGCGTCATCCAGTTCCTTCAGTTCATGCTCCATTTTCATGATAATTTGTTCGAAATCGTAGAGCATTGCGCTCAACTCATCCTCCTTATCCATCGTTTTACGGGTCTCGTCGTCGTGGAAAGCGTGTTCCAGCCTCAATACCACCGTTTTTATATCGCTATCGTTGTTGTAGAAGTCGTTATCGATATTAATCTGCTGCTGTTTGGACAGCGATTTCCGGCTCTGGTCAAAAATACTCAGCAGTTTGTCCAGATGCGACACCACCCTCATATTGGTCAGCCGTGGAATCTGAACGATTATCATGTCGTGCACCAGCGCATCGGCGAACGGTATTTTACGGACCTCCATATCCAGTTTGTTGCTGAACTGGTCGTAGATTTTCGGGTAGATATAGGCTACAGGTATCTCCAGTTCGTGCAAAGAATGTCCCAGCAGGTAGATGGTGATAATGTGCGTCGGACTTTTGCGCAAAGGTTTTTCCGACACCACAAAACTGTTCTCCTCGTCGCTGTACTGGTTGCCCAGATACTTGCGGAAGCGGAAGATCTCCCTCGGAATCCATGCCTTTTGGAGTTCGATGGTCACCAACTCCCTTTTCTCGTTACCGTCCTCATCCTTGTCGACAATAGCCGCAGCAAAGTCCATGCGGAAGACAGAGACACCCTCCACATGGGCCTGCGTATACTCGTTCCTCTTCAAATCCACTACAGGCTTTTGAAGAAGTGCGGATAGGAAGATCTTGGCCGCCTTCTGGTCCTCCATCAGATATTTGAAAACCGAATCGTATATCGGGTTAGCTATTATCGTCGTCATAGGCTCGTTTTTATCTCTTTTCACAAAAATAAGACAAATTACATTCTATTATGCATTTAAATTTTTTATTTAATTTGTGCATTTGAAGATATGCATAATAAACCTGAGGATTATACAGGTAGGTATAACTTCAAATAAATAATAGTATAATTATGATTTACAAAAAAGATATTTTAGGAGACGATTCAGATATTATTTGTAAAAAACTAAGGTCACTTACAAAAAATAATTACATAAAATTACCTAAGTATATTTCGTTCAAAATTGATAACAATACGCTAGAGGTATATTTACAAGAACAGTCTAATTGTGAGAATAAGGTTGTAGAAATCATGCAAGATGATAATGCTACATTTGAAGGTTGGAGTGTTGTTCTTAAGGCATGGTTGAAAGAAATCGAAATTGTAGTATTGAAATGGGATATTCCCTCAAAGATGGTATTAAAAGAAGAGACTCATTATAATCGTTTCTTATATCGAGTTATAAGAATGTTAGATTCTTATTCTTGGTTTAAAATAGATGCTTCTCTTATAAATGAAGTGGAGAATTTCAAAAATGGTTTAACTGATTTGGAGATAAATTTCGGAACAAAGGGCCCAGAAAAGAAATTAAAACATGGAGGGGAATATGGTGAAAATGCCGTTGAATATGACATGGTTCATAGTTTAAAGAAAAATATGTGTGATCATTATGATATTGATGTAATAAACCACCAATTACCTGTTGGAATAAAAAAAGCAGGGGAACAATTTTTATCAGGCTATCA
The DNA here is from genome assembly GCA_002396385.1 of Bacteroidales bacterium UBA4345. Taxonomy (GTDB): domain Bacteria; phylum Bacteroidota; class Bacteroidia; order Bacteroidales; family Paludibacteraceae; genus Physcocola. Next base: position 617 of record DGTD01000039.1, on the reverse strand, counting down.
AGCAGCCATAGATATATATGGATATAAGGCGAATGAATTTACCCTAATTGAATTAAAGTACAAAAAAAATAATAAGGTCGGTATCATATCAGAACTGTTTCTTTATACACAAATAATAAAAGATTTAATAAGAGGAGTCATCAGCACACCAAAGGTTAAAGGAAGTCGGAACAATGATTTTTTTTCTATATGTAAAGACATAAAAACCATTCATGCTCGAATGTTGGCAGATACTTTTCATCCACTTTTAATGAATCAGGCAGTATTTGACATATTGAATAATTGTAAACAAGACGATATTCTCATTGATTACAATAAGAGTTCATACATATTTTCCATTTCACCAGAAACACTTATTTTTATTTGAATTAAATGCAAAAAAACACAACATACAAAAAATTACAAGGTGAAAAACAAGCGTCTCTTATAGAAAAAGGCTCACCTGTTTTTTATGGTGCAAAAAATAGAGGGAATGTTCTTCTGTATTCTGATAAAGAAAAGAATCTATTCGAGCCAATTCGATCTTCTGTTCTAAGCTATATGAAAGAGGAAGGTATCTTATGGTGGAAAATGCCAGCTGAAGTAAATACAGAAGTGGAAAAAACGGAGCATGCCCA
>DGTD01000053.1:7809-43912 GCA_002396385.1 Bacteroidales bacterium UBA4345 | reverse complement strand
CCGATGACTTGACCGACCCTGCTCCGGCTACTACTTTCGCTCACTTGGACGCTACTACCGTGTTGGATCGTAAAATTGCATCTTTGGGTATTTACCCCGCTGTAGACCCTCTAGGTTCTACTTCTCGTATTTTGGATCCTAACGTCATCGGTAAAGAACATTACGAAACTGCACAGAGAGTAAAGAAAATTCTTCAGAAATACAACGAATTGCAAGACATTATCGCAATTTTGGGTATGGAAGAATTGTCTGACGAAGACAAACTCACTGTTAACAGAGCCCGTAGAATTCAGCGTTTCTTGTCACAGCCTTTCCATGTGGCTTCACAGTTTACTGGTTTGGATGGTGTTATGGTTCCAATTGAAGATACCATCAGAGGTTTCAAGATGATTATGGACGGTGAGGTCGATGACCTTCCTGAACAGGCATTCCTCAATGTTGGCACCATCGAAGACGCCATCGCAAAAGGTAAGAAACTGCTTGAAATGGCTAAAAAGTAATCTGCTATTATGGAATTAGAAATCATCTCTCCAGAGCGCATTGTTTATACGGGCAAGGTTGACTCAGTTACTTTGCCTGGTGTGTTAGGTCAGTTTACCATTCTACCCCAACACGCAGCCCTCATTTCTTCTCTAAAAGAAGGCGAAATCATCTACATCGACGCAGATGGAGAAAATAGAATTCGCATTGATTCCGGATTTGCAGAAGTGAGAGACAATAAGATTTCTGTGTGTATTGAAAAGATTTTAGAGGCTTAATGACACCTACTGACAAGATAATCAAAGAAGGTATCACTCGATTGGGTTACGTAATGGTAGCTTGTAATGTGGGAGGCATGCTTCTCTACAAACTGCTACTTAAAGAATACTATTTCGAGCTATATCCGGCTCTGGTTCTCTTTATGTTTGCCATAAGCGCTATTGTCGTTTCTGTAACTGCTAAGGCTATAGAGGGAGACAATGCTACATTTGTAAACATATCTATGGTTACCAGCATGCTAAAGCTTTTACTGCTGGCACTTGTGTTTCTCTTGTACGCGTGGTTAGTAAATACTCAATTAATCAGTTTCTTTGTTTCCCTTGTAGTTTTATATGTTGTATTCACAGTTTTTGAAACTGCGTTTCGAGCAAAACTAAACAACAGACATCAAAATGAACTCAATCAAAAATAGCATTAAAAACTGCCGTTTCCTTTGGTGCATTCTACTGTTCCTCGGTTTGTCTATCAATGCAGCATCTGCAAATGAACACAATTCTGAAGAAGGAGGAGTAAACATCACAGAAATTGTTTTCGGTCATATCAATGACGACTACAATTGGCATGTGTGCACTATCAACGATAAGCACATCAACATCCCGCTGCTGTGTATCGTTAAAGGTCAGAACGGATGGGATGTGTTTTGCGCATCTAAACTCCACGAAGGTGGCTATAAAGGCTACAAGCAGAGTGAAGAAGGTCAATACGCTGGAAAAATTGTAGAAGTAGTCGATGGCAAAGAAGTTAGACCATTAGACTTGTCTATTACTAAGAACGTATTTACCCTATTCTTGGTAGCTGCTATCATGTTGGTTTTGTTCCTTGGTATTGCAAAGAAATACAAAAAGGACTATTTAGCAACTCCTTCTGGAGCACAAGCTTTATTAGAGCCTATCATTTTGACTGTTGAAGAAGACATTACTAAAGCTTGTATCGGTAAGAATTACAAAAGATATTCACCATACATCTTAACTGTATTCTTCTTTATCTTGATTACCAACCTTATTGGCATTATTCCAATTTTCCCTGGTGGTGCGAATGTTACAGGTAATATTGCTATTACTTTTGTTTTAGCGTTTATCACTTTCCTTTTTACTAACTTCACCACCAACGGTCACTACTGGAAAGAAATTTTCAATCCGGCAGTCCCATTGGGTCTTAAGTGTCCTATTCCTATTATGCAGTTTATTGAATTTTTAGGAGTGTTCACAAAGCCTATTGCCCTCATGGTCCGTCTATTTGCCAATATGCTGTCTGGTCACATCATGCAGTTAATCTTGGTAGGTTTAATCTTCATTATGGGTTCTCTGTTCGGTGCTGTCACCGCTTACGGCGTTTCTGTAATCTCTATTCTTTTAGCTGTGTTTATGGACTGTTTGGAAGTCCTTGTATGCTTAATACAGGCTTATGTGTTCTCTATGCTTTCCGCTTTATTCATCGGTATGGCTCAAGAACGCCCTGAGCACGAACACGCTTAATCAACGAAAAAATCAATAAAAAAATAAATTAAAATCAGAAAACTATGTTATCAATTATTCTTCAGGCTGTTGCTGATGCAGCATCAAGCGCAGCATTTTTCTCAAAGGCAGGTGCATGTATAGGTGCAGGTATAGCAGCAATTGGCGCTGGTATCGGTATCGGCCATATTGGTGGTTCTGCTATGGAAGCTATGGGTCGTCAACCAGAAGCTGCTGGTATGATTCGTACCAACATGATTGTGGCTGCAGCCCTTGTTGAAGGTGTTGCATTCTTGGCAATCATTGTTGCTATTTTGGCTCTCTTCGTATAATTCTAAATACTTCAGCCCATGTCTTTGATAACACCAGAATTCGGTTTGGTTTTCTGGATGTTAGTTGTCTTTGGCATTGTTTTCTTCTTATTGGCAAAATTTGCTTGGCCGGTAATCACAGAAATGATTGCACAAAGGAACAAATACATCGAAGATTCAATACAATCGGCTAAAGATGCAAATGAGAAACTGAACAACATTAAGAAAGAAAGCGAAAAGATTCTTAATGAGGCAAAAAGCCAACAGTTCCAAATTGTACACGAGGCTCAGAATGTTAAGGATCAAATCATTGCAGAAGCCAAAAAGCAAGCGGAAACCGAAGCCGCTAAAATTATTGAAAATGCTAAGTCTAGCATCAACGCTGAAAAAGAGAATGCTTTAAAAGACATTAAGGTTCAAGTTATCGAACTGACTCTTCAACTCTCTGAAAAAGTGCTGAAGAAACAATTTAGCGACAAACAGAGCCAAGAAGCATTCATCAACGAGAAGTTAGATGAAATTAACGCTATAAACAAGCAGTAAACAATGGATACAGGCAGAATTTCAGTCAGATATGCAAAAGCCTTATTGGAGGTCGCCCAAAAGAACGGCTCTGCAAATAAAGTGTATCAGGAAATGGAATCCGTTTCTAACGCTTTTTTCGCTGTTCCCGACCTAAAAAAGGCCATGAACAATCCGCATGTCACCACTGATGAACGGAAAAAATTACTTTTATCAGCTGCTGGAAACGAGAGTTCTCCTGTAAGTTCCGAATTTAGCAAGTTTGTTGACTTGGTGATTGATAGAAAGAGAGAGAACTACTTCCAGTCTATCAGTCTTGTTTTCCAAGACCTTTACAGGAAAGACAACAACATCATTATCGGTAAGCTGACCACAGCCACCGAGGTGTCTGACCAGGTTAAGGAAAAAATGAAAGCACTTGTTGCTCAAATCGCGAATTTGCCATTGGGAGGCGAAGTTGAATTCTTATCTGAAGTTAATCCAAACCTTATTGGCGGATTTCAGCTTCAAGTGGAATCAAATTTGCTCGATGCCAGTGTAGCGACGCAATTACAAGAGATCAAGAAAAACTTGATTGACAAGGCGCACTCTAGCGCACTGTAATTGCTTATTTTATACTATTTTGTTTAATATTAAAGATCGTTTAAATGTCAAGCATAAAAGCGAGTGAAGTTTCAGAGGTCCTGAAAAGCCAACTTGAAGGCATCGACGCTAAAGCCAAGTTTGAAGAGGTCGGCACTGTGCTCGAAGTGAGCGATGGTGTTGTTCGTATCTATGGCTTGCAAAACGCTGAGGCCGGAGAACTGCTTGAATTCCCTCAGGCTAACGGTATGAAGGCCGTGGTTATGAACCTGGAGGAAGACAATGTGGGTGCTGTGCTTATGGGGCCTACTAACTTGATTGAAGAAGGGTTCACCGTTAAACGAACCAGGCGTATCGCTTCTCTGTTGATGGGAGACAATATGGTTGGTCGTGTTGTTAACGCTATTGGTGAACCTATTGACGGAAAGGGGCCTATCACGGGCGACCTTATCGAAATGCCTTTGGAACGTAAAGCGCCGGGCATTATCTATCGTCAGCCCGTTAACGAGCCGTTGCAAACTGGTATCAAGGCTATCGATGCCATGATTCCTATTGGTCGCGGACAGCGTGAGCTTATTATCGGCGACCGTCAGACAGGTAAAACTGCCATTGCTATCGATACTATTTTGAACCAAAAGGCCAACTACGATGCAGGTAATCCTGTTTATTGTATCTATGTTGCCATTGGTCAGAAAGGTTCAACCATTGCAAATATTGTAAATACTTTGCAGGAACGTGGTGCTATGGCCTACACTATTATTGTGTCGGCTACTGCAAGCGACCCTGCCGCTATGCAGTATTACGCTCCTTTTGCGGGTGCTGCTATCGGTGAGTATTTCCGCGATATGGGTAAACACGCACTCGTTGTTTACGACGACTTGTCGAAACAGGCGGTTGCCTATCGTGAGGTGTCACTGATTCTTCGTCGTCCTTCCGGTCGTGAGGCTTATCCTGGTGATATCTTCTATTTGCACTCTCGTCTGTTGGAACGTGCCGCTAAAATCATCGCTAACCAGAGCGTTGCGGAAAAAATGAACGACCTTCCAGACTCTCTGAAAGGAAAAGTTAAGGGAGGTGGTTCTCTTACCGCACTTCCTATTATTGAAACTCAGGCTGGCGACGTTTCTGCCTACATTCCTACTAACGTGATTTCTATTACCGACGGTCAAATTTACCTGGAAAGTAACTTGTTCAATGCAGGTGTTCGTCCGGCTATTAACGTGGGTATTTCTGTATCACGTGTGGGTGGTAGTGCACAGATTAAGTCAATGAAGAAGGTTGCTGGTACTTTGAAAACAGACCAAGCCCAATACCGTGAATTGGAATCATTCTCTAAGTTCGGTGGCGATATGGACCCTGTTACAAAGATGGCAATCGACAAAGGTCTCAGGAACACCCAATTGCTTATACAGCCTCAGTACTCCCCTGCCCCTGTTGAAGAACAGATTGCAGCAATTTACTGTGGTACTAAAGGCTTGATGAATGATGTTCCTGTAGACAAAATTCACGAATTTGAGAAGAATTTCATTGAGTTAATGCGCTCTACGCACAACGATGTAATGGAACAGTTGAAAAACGGTGTCTTGAACGACGAAATTTCACAAATTCTTGAAAAAGAGGCTGCCGTTATTGCCAACCGTTTCAAAAACAATAGCGGTGTGGCTGGTGTAGCTAACGTAGAGAACGGTGTTACTAGTGTCTAACTGATAATCTGACTGACAATGGCTTCATTAAAAGAGGTAAAGGCTAGAATTGCTTCTGTCACTTCTACACAGAAAATTACAGGAGCAATGAAAATGGTTTCTTCTGCCAAACTGAAGAAAGCCGAACGTGCTATTGAAAGTATCGAGCCATATCAGAATCGTTTGAATCGAATTCTGAACAACTTCCTAAAAACGGAAACTGATTATAAATCAGAATTGGCCGATATTCGTCCCGTTAATAGAATTGCTATTGTCGTTTTCTCGTCTAACTCGAGCCTTTGTGGTGCTTTTAACTCTAACGTTATAAAACAGATGAACGCTGTTTTAGATGAGTACAAGCACTTAGGTAAAGAAAATATTGAGATTTACCCTATTGGACAAAAAGTATATAGTGCCGCTGTAAAATTGGAACTCAATGTCCAAGGCAACTATAAGTCTTTCGCAGACAAACCTACTTTTGAAGCTATTACTGACAATGTGACTAACGTTATTGTTAACAAGTTCATAAAAAAAGAACTTGACAAGATTATCGTTATTTATCATCACTTCAAGAATACTTCAAGCCAAATATTGGTATCTAATACTTTTCTTCCGATTAGCCTCGACACCGCTGTTGAAACTGAAGCAGATGCAGACGCTGGAAAAAACAGTTTTTCTGCCGACTATATAGTCGAGCCTAACAAGGCTGCCATATTGGAAGTTTTGATTCCTAAGGCTATCAAAACAAAGATGTATGCCTGCTTACTTGACTCTAATGCTTCTGAACACGCAGCGAGAGTTGTTGCTATGCAAACGGCAAACGACAATGCCGAATCATTAATTAGCGAATTGACTATCTTATATAACAAGACCCGACAGGCTGCAATTACTAGCGAATTGCTTGATATTGTGGGCGGTGCGGCAGCTCTTGAAAATTAAGAAAGTTTCTCTAAAAAAAACAGGGTGCATTTAACAGATGCACCCTATTTTTTGTCTATATTCCAGAATGATACTGTATTATTTTGAAACCTATGGTCTGTAAGCATCCAGTGAACAGCGTACTCTCTTGTTATTGCGAGGGGGAGGAAATTTGCGGGCAAATACGTAACGATACCTAGTTATCGGGAGGAAGATCAGTTCTGCGGCAATGACGCTTCCGCACACAGGGCGGCCATCGCATACTCGCTTATAGCCACCTGCAAATATAGAAGTTAACGTTTATCGGACAGCAATAAAATTAATAAAACATCAAAACATCGATACATCAACGCATAATGATGTACTGATGTAAATCAGTCAATACAATGAAGAATACAATAATTAACGCTAAAGAAGATTTAATTAAAGCACTAGAACTCAATGGAGCAGAAAGTTTAGAAGAAATTGAAGAACAGTTCGAGTCTATAGCTGTTGCAATTTTTCAGAATTTCCTTATCCAAAAAGGAGACAACATTTACGAAATTGTTGAAATCGAATTTTACCACAATAAGACAGATGAACCAGGAACAAATATAACCATACCAAGAACAACAAGACTTGGCGAATGGTTCATGCACGAAAGTGGCGTGGACTTGTCTTTTAAGAGTGACAACAATAACTATGGAGGTATTCTAATCAGAACAATAAAAAACAATAATGGGCAATTCATTTGCGGACCTAGACAAGTCATGTGGGAGTTATTTGCAGACTTCAATGCATTTGAAAGTATGGCCACTCACCCATTAATCATACCACGAAAAGAGACTGTAGAAATCGACTTCGAGAAAGACAGAAGATGGAATGTAAACAATAGCGATAAGAATTACAGATATTATTGGAAGAAAGACAGGTGGAATAAAAAGAACGGCTACATTGCATATCCTTGGAGAAAATGATAAGTAATTGAAAGACTTTAATATAAAAAACGATTAGCACATCAAAACATAAATATGATTTGATGCATTGATGCAAAAATACTATTTAATTCTAAGAAAAAGCATAAAACTTATAATATGAAATCTTACAAATTACCTTCAAAACTTACACCTTTCCAAGAAAAGATGTACAAACATCTGATCGAACTTAATGGCAGAAGTATCCAGATACCCAAAAAAAACCTGGCATATTCAAGGGACATGAATATGACGCCTTGTTTCCTGAAGATTATAAATCTGATGACGCTCCTCTAATGTTCTATCAAAAGTGTAAAGAAAAGAAGGACCTATTAGATTACAAACCTCATAAGTTCGCAAACCACGCAGTAAGTTCCCAAACTGCATGTGTCAATTTGTTTCTTCCTCTTTTGGAAAGTGAACATGCAGATGATATACTAAAAAGTCTACATACTTGTCCATCTGACTTTGTAAAAATTGATAGAAGTAATTTATCTAATGGATATTGTTTTGAATTTTGGGATAAAGATAACTATGATTCAAAAGGACATCTTGGAGACCATACACCGCACGCAGGAACAGACAGTGATGTGGCAATAGCATACGTGAATGCACAAAGAGAAAAATGCATTTGGCTTATAGAACACAAGCTTACTGAACTCGAATTTACAGAGTGCGGAGGGTATAAAAGTAAAAGGGCCGTACAGAATTTTTGCAACACATGTAATCCTTTATCAGGATTACCCTCTTGTAAACCTGAAGAATGTACATATTATAAAATTTACAGATATTGGGGTATAACAGAAAAACACCTAGATGCTTTTTCTGAAATGGCTAATGTCCTATCATATTGCCCTTTTAAAAAGGGAATGAATCAACTTTGGAGAAACCAGTTACTAGCATTCGCTCTTGTGGACAACAAGCGTTACGCATCTGCTCATTTCTCTGTTGTATATCATCCTGACAACAAAGATTTGGAAGACAAGTTAAAAGAATATGAAAAATACTTCAATCCAAAATTAGGTTTTAATTATTTCACACCAAAGGACATAATTGAGATTGCAGATAAGTATAAAGATGATACAGAATTAGTAGATTGGGCAAAATGGTATAAGAGCACCTATTTAGATATATAATTATTGATAACAAGCAAGATACAATATAAAATCACATCAAAACATAAATATGTTTTGATGCATTGATGCAATATAAAGTCATTTTGTTTCAATAAGTTCTCTTAAAAATTCAGCAAAAGGTCGAATGTTTCCTTCTATACTAGCGGTCTCTAAGGCCTTCATATATTCATCTCGTCTCTGCAATGGCCATATCCACCTGTTGTAAACATGGTGTTCATGAGGAATCTGCTCATTCGACCATTACCATCCATATACGGATGAATATAACATGGATGTCCTACGAAAGTCCCCTTATTATCAGAGAAACAACAAAGACTTGAACGAACTTCTGCCTAGACTCTTGAGACTCGCACATACTTCTTCTTAGTAAGGTCTTACTAATACCTTACTAAGAAAAGAATAGGCGTTAACTGACTAAGTTAGCGCCTATTCTTTTATTTTACATTACGGGGTTCACCGGATGCTTACCTTCTAGTGTCAACTTTAATAGGTTATTTCCGACTTTAAATTTAATCAATTCGTAACCTTTGAGCCCTTTGCGATCATCAAGATAGGGAACGCATAGTCTGCCATCCATTTCTGAGACACACCCATCTTTCCCACATTCTTACGAATACGCTGACAGGCTTGGAACACATCGGGCGCCGACCAGTCGTTCTTTGTCATAATATCGTTTACCGCATCGTTTATTGAGGAACGGATTAATTTACGGAAAAAGCTAGGTATACGGAGTTTCCATTGCAATTGGTTGGTCAGAACCGTCAACAAGTCATTGGTAAAATTCTGGAAGCAGAAAAAGTACGCTTGCACATCGGTCTGTTTATGGCACATTCTGTTTATAGACTTATCTAAATCCTTACAGAATGCTTCATTCAATCCATACTGGGAATTCAACAGTTTCTTTGCGGCGGCTTTCTCACCTATTCCCAGACGGCCTTGTGTAGGTACCTTCAACGCACGCTTGAAATCTCTTAAATCTGGCAACATATTGATGTTTGCAATACCTAACTTTGGCTCTGCTGCAACGGCAGCCTGCAAATAAACTCTTATTAAAGAAAGGAACTCTTCCTCACGGGCTTGAACTTTTTCCTGCTGTTCTTCTCGCTTTTTTGTTAATTTATCTAATAATCCCATATAATCTATATTATTACGCAAAATTAAAGACTTTATTGATAGATAACAAATCAAAAAGTATACGATTATTTAATTTAGTTTCTGTGTTTCAGTCGCACAAACCCAGTCTCTTATTGTTTATAAATGCTCATAAATTCATAAATTTGCATAATAAATTAAAAGTATCATGATTCAGAGAATTCAATCTTTATTTCTTCTCGTTGTAGTTTTTCTAACTGGTTTGATGTTCCTTTTCGATTTCTCAAATTTCGAAAAAGGAGTTGAAACAAGCGGTTTCAACGTATGTGGTATTGAGAATGTTTGTACTACCTGGCCGCTTGCCATTCTAAATTTCCTTATTTTAGCAATTGCCCTATACACCATTTTCGCATACAAAAACAGAATACTACAAATGCGTATTTGCACCCTCAATGCCATCTTAATGATTGGGCAATACGCACTTATGGCCTTCTATATGTACTACCTGAAAGATGAAGGCACAAAGTTGAATTTCGAACTTCCAATTCTCATTCCATTCATCAACATTATTCTCACATACATCTCATGGAGGGCAATTGGAAAAGACGAAGCTTTAGTTCATTCGTACGACCATTTACGATAAGCGGCCCTATACGTCTACTCGTTATGCTCCTTTCCATAAGGGGCATAACCTTCTGCGGCAATGGCAATATCGTCTTCTTTTGGCGCATAGATTTCCCCTGTTGTTCTAACTCCGCATTTCTTTAAATAGGCAACAGACAAATTATAGACGACTTCTTTTAAAGTTGCCTCTCTTACCGATGGTTTCAACTGGCATTCCCAAATAACCATCACACCCCACCCTAAGGAAATCAGTTGTTGTCGGACGCGCTCGTCACGCTCCCTGTTGGTTTCTATCTTGTTTTTCCAGAACAACGTGTTTGTCTTCGGCAACCTATAATAAGGACACGCTTCATGTCCGTGCCAAAAGCACCCGTTTATAAAAATCACTGTACTATATTTCTTTAAGACAATATCGGGTTTTCCTGGCAAATTCGAGCAATGCAGCCTATAATGTATACCCTGGCTGAATAAATACTTCCGCACAATCAACTCAGGCTTTGTATCATTCGACTTATTCGCCTGCATACATTTACGCCTTTGTTCCGGACTCAGTTTATCAACCATACTCTGTTTACTATTTGCAAACATAAAATTACGGGAATCCAGCCACTTTTATGACAATCAGGCACAAGTAATTCTTTAAAATATGCTACATAGAAAACAAAAAAGCCTCCCAAAAAGGGAGGCTTTTTATTAATATCATATTTATTTACAATTCATCTGCCGCATACAGATAGTCTAACAGAGGCATCTTGTAGTCGAATAACTCGCCTGGATTAAAAAATCTCTCCAATTCAATTTTCGCATTTTCGATGGAATCGCTCGTATGAACGATATTCTCCTGAAAACTCATACAATAATCGCCCCTTATAGTACCCAGAGCAGCCTTACGTCCGTTTGTAACGCCAGCAAGGTTTCTTACCACCTCAACAGCGTCAACACCTTCGTAGCAGCATACAATAACCGGAGTAACCATCATGGCATCTTTCAACTGTTGGAAGAAAGGTTTACCCTTGTGCTGTCCGTAGTGTTCAGAAAGCTGTTCGTCGGTCAACTGGCACATCTTCATTCCAGCCAATCTCAAACCTTTCTGTTCAAAGCGACGGGTAACCTCACCGACTAAGCCACGCATCAAGCAGCTTGGCTTCAAAATAACTAAAGTCTTTTCCATTTTATTTCTTTAATGCGGCAAGATTTGCCTTTAATGTTGCCAACTTTGATTCAGCGTCTGCCTTTTTCTTTCGTTCAACTTCTACAACTTCTGGTTTAGCGTGAGCCACAAACTTCTCATTGCCCAACTTCTTCTCTACAGAAATCAAGAAACCTTCGTAATACTTGATGTCAGCCTCAATCTTCTTAACTTCAGCCTCTACATCAATGGTATCGCCAAGCGGAACAATACATTCAACAGTTCCAACCATAAACGATGCGGTAGCGCCATCTATATTGTTTTCTGACGCTTTTATCGATGTAATATTAGCCAATTTCTGAATCAAAGCGTTATTGCTGCAATCGAGATTTCCGTTATAGAAGAGCTCAAACTCCTTACGAGGGCTAATACCCTTTTCAGCTCTCAAATTACGAACACCGGCAATAAGTTCTTTCGTCACTTCCATCTTAGAGATAACGGTTTCATCGAAAGAAGAGGCTTTAGGCTGCTGTGCTACCATAATAGAGTCGGTTGCGTCTCTGTCGCTGATTGCCTGGTAAAGCTCTTCGGTAATGAACGGCATGAATGGGTGCAACAACTTCAACAACGATTCGAAGAAGCCGAGTGTTGCGTTCAAAGTAGCAGCGTCGATTGGGTGCTGGTACTCAGGTTTAACCATTTCCAAATACCATGCAGAGAATTCGTCTCTGAACAATTTGTAAACAGCCATCAAAGCCTCGCTAAGACGATACTTGCTGAAGCAGTCGTCAATTTCAATGATAGTCTTGTTCAACTGTTCACCAAACCACTTAATTGCAAGTTTAGCAGTTTCAGGCTGTGCCAGTTTATCGTCAACATCCCATCCCTTAACCAAACGGAATGCGTTCCAAATCTTGTTATTGAAGTTACGTCCCTGTTCGCAAAGCGCGTCATCGAACAAGATATCGTTACCGGCAGGCGCAGAAAGCATCATACCCATACGGACACCGTCGGCACCGTATGTAGCAATCAAGTCTAATGGGTCTGGTGAGTTACCCAAACTCTTTGACATCTTACGACCAATCTTGTCACGTACAATACCAGTGAAATATACGTTGCGGAAAGGCATCTTGCCCTGGTATTCATAACCAGCCATAATCATACGTGCAACCCAGAAGAAGATGATATCCGGACCTGTAACCAAGTCACTTGTCGGATAATAATAATTGATTTCCTCGTTACCAGGATTGTTAATGCCATCGAACAACGAGATTGGCCACAACCAAGAAGAGAACCATGTATCAAGAGCATCCTCGTCCCGAACAAGTTGATCTGCTGTAATATTTTCGTAACCAGCAATCTTCTTAGCCTTTGCCAAAGCATCCTCTACGGTAAGAGCTACAACGAATTTTTCTTCTGCACCTTCTTCTGTTGGTAAGAAATAAGCAGGTATTCTATGCCCCCACCACAACTGACGAGAGATACACCAATCCTGAATGTTCTCCAACCAATTCTTATATGTAGTTACATATTTAGAAGGATAGAATTTCAACTCACCGTTTACAACAGGCGGAAGAGCGATGTCTGCGAAGTGCTGCATTGAAAGGAACCACTGCTTGCAAAGACGTGGTTCAACTGCTGTATCTTGGTTACGCTCTGAATAACCAACCTTATTATTGTAATCCTCAACCTTTTCAAGCAAACCTGCGTTGTCAAGATCTATTGCAATCTGCTTACGAACATCGAAACGATCCTGTCCGACATACATTCCAGCTGCTTCTGAGATAGTACCGTCTGCATTGAAAATGTCGATAGTTTCAAGGCCATGTGTCTTGCCGAGTGCATAGTCGTTTACATCGTGAGCAGGAGTAACCTTCAAACATCCGGTACCGAACTCAACATCTACATAACGGTCTTCAATAACAGGAATTACTCTGCCAACCAATGGAACAATCACCTTGTGACCCTTCAACCACTGGTTCTTTGGATCCTTTGGATTGATACACATTGCAGTATCACCCATGATAGTTTCAGGACGTGTTGTAGCAACTACTGCATAGTAGCCTTTCTCATCTTTGTGGAAAACTTCACCCTCTTCACCGGTAAGTTTAACAGCCTCACTATCCTGCACATAGTATTTCAAGTAGAAAAGTTTGCTCTTCTCATCACGGTAAATAACCTCTTCAGTTGAAAGCACAGTCTGAGCTTTAGGATCCCAGTTAACCATGCGAAGACCGCGATAAATCAAGCCCTTTTCATAAAGGTCAACGAAAACCTTAAGAACCGATTCCGAGCGTTTATCATCCATGGTGAAAGCAGTGCGGTCCCAATCACATGAAGCACCAAGCTTCTTCAACTGTTCTAGGATGATGCCTCCGTGTTTTCTAGTCCAGTCCCAAGCATGCTCAAGGAACTGTTCGCGGGTAAGGTCTTTCTTCTTTATACCCTCACTAGCAAGCTTGTTTACAACCTTAGCCTCCGTTGCAATTGAGGCGTGGTCTGTACCTGGCACCCAACATGCGTTAAATCCCTGCATACGGGCACGACGCACTAAGATATCCTGAATGGTATTATTAAGCATATGTCCCATATGAAGGACTCCCGTCACATTTGGCGGAGGAATGACAACTGTATAAGGTTTTCTTCCATCTGGCTTTGACTTGAAAAAGCCATTTTTAAGCCAGTACTGATACCATTTATCCTCCACTTCGGACGGATTGTATTTACTTGCTAATTCCATTCTTGTTTATTTTTTTTCGTTTTAAAACGCAAAAATACAAATGAAATTCGGGTTTCACAAAACATTATCATCCAAACCAGATTAATTCGTACGAATTCGTAAAAAACTACAGACAAAGAACGGGTCTAGAACAGATAATTCGTATCTTTGTGTAAAATAGAAAATATGTCTCAAATGGGAATACTACAAATCTTTAGGAATCTATTTAATAGAAATAAGAAGGCGGTTCAATCAAAAAAAGTCATTACAATCGACATCTACTCTCCTGTCGACAAGCTCCTTTCTAAGAAAGAACAGAAAATTATCACCGACTTGGTGGTACTCGGTCCTGCCAGATCTGGCAAAGGTCCTGAGTTATTCCGATTTATTAAAAACATCTGTGAGAAATATGAGAATTTGGCAAACATTGATTTGTCTGGTCTAATAGGACTTGAGGATGTACCTGAAGATGCTTTGTCAAAGTGTGATTCCTTACGTAAGGTTATTCTTCCGAATGGCATCATCAGCATAAAGAACAGAGCGTTCAAAGCTTGTTCAAACCTTCAAGAAGTTTACCTTCCAGAAGGACTTGAACGCATTTTTGAAGAAGCGTTTGCCAATTGTCCGCACCTAGCTTCCGTCATTCTACCCAAAAGCCTCTACCGCTTGGGAAAGGACGTTTTCTCGGGCGATGACCTTATTGAAGAATTTGTCATTCCTAGTCGTGTTGAAAGCATCGGGACTGGTTCCTTTAACTGTAAATGCTTGAAAAGGATTATTGTTGAACCACACAATCCTAGTTACATAGCTGTTGACAACGTTTTATTCAGCAGAAACGGTAGCGCGCTTGTTAAATTTGCCAACGATAACGCAATCACCGATTACACTATTCCAAACGGGGTTGCTAAAATCGTTGAGGAGGCGTTCTATGGCTGCAAATCGCTTGCCAAGGTCAACATTTCTGGCAATGTCAATATCATTGGAGACAAGGCATTTATGAATTGCGACAAAATAGAAGCAATCGATATACCTTCAAGCGTTGAGAAAATCGGCAACGAGGCTTTCTGCAACTGCAGCAGCCTGCTACGTGTAAAAATGAGCAACGGCACTACCAATATCGGGAATAGGGTCTTCTATGCCTGCACAAAACTTAACGAGGTTAACATTCCTACCTCGTTACTTAAAATTGGCGATGAGGCTTTTGCCGGTTGTTCTGCCCTTAAAGCCTTTGTTCTCCCTTCATACGTCGAGTATGTGGGTAAAAACATTTTCGAAGGTACAATAACAAGCAAATAAGTTGATTATGAAGATAGAAATAGAATTATCAGAACCAGGCTCTTTAAGGAAACAAGTCATTGAGAGAAAAAAAGAATTTCAAAACGCTGACTTGAAAGTTGTTGGCAGAATGAACGATGGCGACATGAAATTCATTAAGCAAGCTACCGGACGTAACGGATTCATTAAAGGAATAGATTTAAGTTATGCTTCTGGCATTTATGCCATTGACCGGAATTCGTTTGAAGAGGGTGGGGTGCTTAATTCTGCCAAACTCAACAGTTCTGTCAAACAACTTGGTTGGGGTGCGTTCTGCATGTGCGACAAACTAACCTCTATTTCACTTACCAGCGACATTGAAGCCATTGAAAATTTCTCGTTCAATGGTTGCTCTGCGCTCCCCTACATCACACTACCAAAGAATTTGAAAAAATTAGGGTCTCAGACTTTCGGTGGTTGTACAAAACTCGAAGAATTCAAAATTCAAGCGTCTAATAAATTCTTTAGCACCGACAATGGTGTCATTTTCAGCAAAGATTTTTCAAAACTCATTAAATATCCTGCGGGAAAAAAAGACAAAACCTACGTCTTCCCCGAAAAAGTAAAAACCATTGGCGATTATGCTTTCTTCATGTGCGACAACTTGAAGAACATTGTACTGCCCGAAGGTATAACTTCAATTAACGAATTTGCATTTGGCAGTTGCACTACTCTACAAACCATTGAACTACCTTCCACTCTAAAAGAAATAAAGGCGAACGCTTTCAACAAATGCGAGTCTTTACATGCTCTCACACTATCAGGTATCGAACCTCCCGTTTTCACACCTGACGAGTTTGAAATGCAGCACCTCAACGTTTATGTGCCGCTCATGGCCATTGAAACCTATAGGCAGACTGATGGTTGGAAAAACTTAAAGAATCTTTTTGGCAAATAAAATGTGGAACCATAGAGAAAAATATATTTTAAATGCGACGAAAGTTTTATCTTTCGCCGCATTCGCCTTTTTTTCTCTACATAGTTGCAATGGTTATAAATACTTGGAATTGACGGCCGTCAATCCCGGCGATTTAAAACAATCGCTGCAAAACAAAGGAAATGATGCGACTGACATACGCATAAATGGAACTATAACACAAGCAGACACCGATTATTTGATTGAATTGGCCACCAGTTCTGACATTCTAACTCAGTTAGACCTCTCGAACTGCGATATAAAGATGCCACACCATGCCTTTGCGGGATGTACCTTTATTAAAACGGTTTATTTGCCCAAACTAAGCATGTTAAGTATACCACACCACATGTTTAGCGGATGCACAAGTCTCTCAAACGTCAAACTTCCTGACGAATGTATTATCATTGAGGAAAACGCATTCAAAAACTGCTCTTCTCTCACACAAATTGCTTTGCCTGCATCTATTGACATTATTAAAGACGGTGCATTCTGCGGTTGTTCCAATTTGAAATACGTCTTTTGTGAAGCAACAATTCCTCCACAATGCAACAGCCGGTGTTTTGCTGATATCCCTTCCGACGCCTGCCTTTATGTACCCAAGGGTTGCGTTGAACTATATAAAAAAGCGGCAGGCTGGAATAAAATAAACAATATAATTGGTGTAAAGGAATCTATTTTCTTTTCCGACACCAATTGGAAAAAACACTAAGACCATGGGACTATTCAAAAGCATAATTCTAAAATTTAAAACTAAAAAGGTCATAAAGACCAAAAGGCCTGGCGACCTACTTTCATACAAAGACTTTGCTTTGAACGACATTACCGAATTAACCGTTATCGGACCTGTCTGCAAAAAAGACATAGACAGGCTTGTTCGGATTGCTAAGGATAATGGTGCTTTAAGAGTTTTAAACATCGGAGGTGCTTCTGAAATACTTGAAATCAACAACAACCAGTTCCATGGTTGCGACTGTCTGGAAAAGGTGATTCTGCCCAATGGACTTCTTAGAATTGGCGAATCAGCTTTCGAGTCATGCAGGTGTCTTAATGAAATTGTGGTGCCAGATAGTCTGCAAACTATAAGCAAAAGCGCTTTTTTCGCCTGCTATTCGCTTATTGAATTTAAAATCACAAAAAACGTCAAGTTTATTGGCAATTGGGCTTTAGCTTGCAAAAATCTGGAATCAATCAGGGTAGATGAAAACAACAAAATGTTCAAGTCTATTGACAATATCCTGTTTTCTAACGATGGTACTACCCTGTTAAAATACCCAAGCCACAAACCAGAATCTTCTTATTCCGTCCCTAATGGTGTAAAGGTTATTGCAAACGCCGCTTTTCAAGATTGTACGGAACTACAAGATATTGTTTTTCCCGACTCATTGGAAGAAATTGGAGACAATGCATTTCTAAACACTCAAATCAAGCGCCTTAATGTTCCGCATGGGGTTAAAAAAATTGGCAAACTCGCTTTTTCACATAACACTCTGTTAACAACTGTAAATTTACCAGGCAGTATCATCCGCCTGGGCGAAAGGGCTTTTACAGAATGTCACAAACTAACGGATGTTAACATTGAGAATGGAATAACCGGAATTGAGGATAACGTATTCGCAAACTGTCACAGTCTGAAATCTGTCGATTTGCCACAAAGTGCCTATAAAGTTATAGAATAAATGTTTTGATGTCCGTTGTGTCACAAAGCATGAGACTATTTTTTTATACTTAATCGAAAAAGATAAGGCTATCTACTGATAATTACTTTTATACAAAAATGTTCTTTTGCATAGAAGTGTTCTATTATATTAGTTTTCAAGAAAAGACAAACGAATCTTCTCAAAAGAAAAATCTTTCAAATTTGCCAAAGAGTACAAATGACTACTTCTCGTGTTTCAGACTGAAATGTGTTATTTAACATAACCTGTTTCTTTCTTATCTTACAATACTTTGTTATCTTTACAGAAAGACTACGACACATCAAAATATAGATTTATGACAAATATCAACAACATAAAGGCAGGCTCATTGTCTGAAGCTATGTCTGCCGAACAATGGAAAGAGGTTACCTCGGTACAAATATCTGGTAACATTAACTTTTCCGACTGGCAATTCCTTGGCACTTTAGCTCAAAACAAACTAGCGTATATCGATTTAGGGAATACGGAAGGTCTAAGAATGACTGCCGACCTAAACCATATCTTCTATGGAAGCAAGGCTCTGAAAAAACTTGTTTTACCTGAAGGCGTCACTTTAATAGATGAAAAGTGTTTTGAAGACTGTAACCAATTAGAAGATATAAAACTGCCAGACAGTTTGAATAACATTGGCGGATATGCTTTCTTGAGGTGTGGTCTCAAACAAATCGTCATGCCCAACAAACTTCGCCGGTTCGGTCCAAGAGCTTTTGCCGACTGTTCTAACCTCGAAAAAGTCATTCTCCCCGAACAGCTAGAAGAACTGGGCTATTGCGCTTTTGAAGAGTGTACAAGCCTGCTTGAAATTGAGATCCCCAAAGGCGTAAAAGTTCTACCAGAAGAAACTTTTATGAATTGTGTCAACCTCAAAAAAGTCGTTCTTCACGAAGGACTCGAGGAAATAAAAGAAGGAGCCTTTGAATACTGCACCGGACTTGAAAGCATTTCTATTCCTTCTACGGTTAAAAGAATATCAAAACGGGCGTTTAAAGGTTGCTCTAGTCTTTCTTCTATAACCATACCGGAAGGCATCACTGAAATAGACATTAAGACATTTGAAGATTGTAGAAGTTTAAAGGAAATTTCTATTCCACAAACCGTCACTACAATCAAAAAAGAGGCTTTTCGTGGTTGTAAGTGTTTGCGGAATATAACTATGCCGGAAGGGCAGAAAAGCAAAATCTCTACAGGATTTATCACCCGATTCGGTATTCGTTCTATTGATGACGAGGCTTTTCGCGACTGTAACGATTTGAAGGAAATAACGCTTCCTAGTACTATTGCGAACCTTGGTTCGTATGTCTTCCGCGACTGTTCCTCTTTACAGATCATTCACTGTAAGGCTGTTCAACCTCCGTTCTGTCTTCCTAAAACTTTCCACTGGGCCGACAATCTCGAGGTTATTGTCCCTGCGCAGAATAAGGAGGCTTACAAAAAAGCATACGGTTGGTGTGAGGTTATGAGTGAACGTGTCGATGAAGACGAGGTGAACCCGTCTGTTACGGACTTACAAAACACAATGTTGGCAAAAGCAAAAATCAACAACCTGGGCTCTGAAATCGATAGTGAAGAGGTAAACCCGTCTAACGGTGCTTCGTTTGGCGACAGCTGTTACAAAATTTCTAATCTCGATGCCAATACTGATTGCGACGAGGTCAATCCGTCAACAGGTGCTACTTTTGGCGGTAGTTCCATCAAAATAAACAACCTCTATGCGGACTCTAACGACTGCGATGAGGTCAATCCGTCTGGCGGCGCTTCTTTTAGCCAAAGCAACAGTAAAATAAACCATCTTGATGTTGACGACGATAATGAAGACGTCAATCCGTCTGGTGGTGCTTCTTTTAGCAATGCTGACAACAACATCAGGAATCTGAACCTTGACGGTGACGACGATGAGGTCAATCCGTCTGGTGGTGCTTCTTTTTAAATCAGATAACAAATGACAGATTTTCTATCATCCCACTCCTGGATTATATGGAGTATAATAACAATAGTTCTAGCCTTATTAGAACTTTCAACAGGTGGTTTTTACATTATGTGTCTGGCTTTTGGCGCATTTGTCGTCATTCCAGTCTCTCTTTTCACGTCTAACATATTTATCTTGATAACAGTTTTTTGCTTAGCTTCTGTTTTCGCCATGTTCTTCATAAAACCTGCCTTGGTTAAGATGAACAAGAAAAAGAATGTTAAAAGTAATGTATCTGCTATCATTGGAGAAACTGGCTTTGTTAGTGAAGCTATACAAGAAAACGGCTATGGCAGAGTTAGTGTTGCTGGCGACGACTGGAAAGCTATTTCTTGCAATGGCGATCCTATTCCCGAGGGCACTAAAGTCGAAGTCATTCAACAAGACAGTGTCATTATTACAGTTTCTAAAGTTCAGGTGAAACAGAACGGCGAGAAAGTTTGTCTACTAGCAAAAAATTGTAAATAATTTTAATAAATTCTATATATTTATGACTGGCACATATATTTTTCTCATTTTTGTCGTACTTCTTGTGGTTATATTAATAAAGAAGTGCATCATCATTATTCCTCAATCTGAGACTAAAATCATTGAACGTCTCGGCCAATACTCTGCGACACTCGATGCCGGCATTCACTTCATTATTCCCTTTATCGACGTTGCCAAACAGGTCGTTTTTTGTAACAACGGTCGTTTTTATGTGACCGATACCATTGACCTTAGGGAACAAGTTATGGATTTCGCGAAACAGAATGTTATCACGAAAGATAACGTTCAAACTGAAATCAATGCGCTTCTTTACTTCCAAATTGTTGATCCTTTCAAATCGGCTTACGAGATTAACAACTTACCGAACGCAATTGAAAAGTTGACACAGACTACTTTGCGTAACATTATCGGTGAAATGGAATTGGACGAGACTCTTACATCTAGAGATACAATTAACACCAAATTGCGCGCTGTTCTCGACGACGCTACGAACAAATGGGGTGTTAAAGTTAACCGCGTCGAATTGCAAGACATCACTCCTCCTGAAAGTGTTTTGCAGGCCATGGAAAAACAGATGCAGGCTGAACGTAACAAACGCGCTACCGTTCTTACAAGCGAAGGTTTGAAAGCGGCCGCCATTTTGAAATCGGAAGGTGAAAAAACGGCTTTAATCAACCAGGCTGAAGCTGCTAAACAGGCTGCTATTCTCAACGCTGAAGCCGCTAAGGAATCTGCTATTCTCAATGCCGAGGGTGAAGCCCAGGCAAGAATGCGCAAAGCGGAAGCCGAAGCAATATCTATTCAAAAAGTTGCTGAGGCTGTCGGACAGTCTTCTAATCCGGCGAACTACCTGCTGGCTCAGAATTACATACAAATGATGCAGAACTTGGCTTCAGGCGAACAAACCAAGACCGTTTACCTGCCTTACGAGGCCACCAATATTTTGGGGAGTCTGGGCGGCATTAAGGAATTGTTTAAAAACGACAAATAAGCACTTCTAACTTTTTAATATGGGTGTACCAAGGATTGATACACCCTTTTTTAGTTTTTAACGACTTTAATCAAAATTCAGCTACAACTCTTTATAGAGGACATCGATTATCCAAACTCTTTAGATTGCCGTTCATTTACAAGCCAGAATTTTAATGTGCCGGTTAGAAAATAATACCACCGATACAAAAAAGCGGTTGTCTATGGATAGTTAAACAGGATTAATCACTATATTTGTAAAGGTATACAAATAGTTATTCATCATAAAACAGTATGATAAACAAGTTAATAGCATTTGCGATATGCGGTTTTATCTCTTTTTCGGGTTTTTCTGAAAATTTGAAAAACATTAAGACGACAAAACCGGGTACTCTTTCCACCAAAATAAGCGAGAAGAAACTTTCTAAAGTCACCGATTTAAGTATCAGTGGTCCTATCAACAAGGAAGATATCGCATATTTACGTTCGGTTTTAAAACAGCATAAAACCATTAATACGCTGAACTTGAAATCGGCGGTTGGCCTAGATGAGATTATGGATGGCGGATTTGCGGGCTGTAGTAGCATCTATGCCATCATTCTACCCTCTTCTGTTAAGGCCATTGGACAATCGGCTTTTGAAGACTGTTCGGAATTAAATACCCTGTTATTACCTGATAACGTTACGTCTATCGGTAACAAAGCATTTAAGCGTTGTAATAAACTTACCAACTTAAATTATCCGAAAGAACTGAAAATTATTGGTAAAAATGCTTTTCAGGAATGCTCTAATATCAGTAATGTCGAGCTCGTCAAAGTCGACTCTATTGAAAGTGAAGCGTTTAAAGGCTGTAGCGGCATTTCTAGCATTTCGCTTCCTAACGAACTCAAGCACATCGGGAAAAGTTGCTTCGACGGATGTTCGAACCTCTCGACGATTGCTATCCCTTTCGGTATTGAAAAGATTGAAGACAATTGTTTCTGGGGCTGTTCTAAATTGAAAAACATTTCCCTGCCTGGCAGTCTGAAAGTAATTGGCGACAATGCCTTTTGGGGTTGCGAAGCGCTTGCCAGCATCAAACTTCCTTCTAGCACTACGACTATCGGCTCGGGGGCATTTACCGAATGTGAGAACCTCACGTCTGTTATGATTCCCGGAAGTGTCAAGAAAATTGAGGATATGGCTTTCTTCCAATGCAAGAAATTGGCATTCGTTACATTGGCCGACGGCATTGAAGAAATCGGGAAAGGTGCTTTTGAGTATTGCGAAGGGTTAACTAATATTAATTTACCTTCTAGTATAAAAAAACTGGGAGCACATGCTTTCGAGGGTTGTACCGAACTTAAGTCTATCATCCTTCCTCTTGGCATTAAGGAAATCAAACCCAACACTTTTCAAGACTGTCTTTCGCTTACAACCATTAACATTCCCGATGGTGTTACTAGGATAGACTCGTGCGCTTTCCTCGATTGTAAAGACCTTTCTAAGGTTATTCTACCTTCTACTATCGTTTGGATTGGCTACAGAGCTTTTTCTAACTGTAAAGACTTGACTGAAATCAACATACCTTCCAGCATCAGAACTATCAGTCAAGAGTCGTTCTACTTGTGCGGACTTAAAACCGTTAAAATTCCAGAAGGTGTTAAGTCTATTGGAAACAGAGCTTTCGCTTTAAGCGACCTTACGTCTATTTCTATTCCTGGTAGTGTCAAGAAAATCGGAATCAATGCTTTCGGCGACTGTACATGGCTTAAAACTGTCACTATTAACGAAGGTGTTGAAGTTATTGGCGATTCTGCTTTCTCAACTTGCTGGCTCCTACGCTCTATTGAAATCCCTAGCAGCATTGTCAAATTAGGAGATGGAGTTTTAAGTAAGTGCAGCAGCCTGAAAAACTTCACTGTTCATGCCAATACTCCGCCTACAACTCAGGAATTTGCCGACATTAATAAAAACATTTGCACTCTCACCGTTCCTAGTAAGGCTATTGAATCATATAAGAGTACTGCTGGCTGGAAAGAGTTCACCAACATCAAGGGGACAGGTAACAACACAAAGCCTGTTGCTACCCGTAAAAAGAAGAAATAAATATACAGATTCATATTGAAGGGATGCAAAACGCATCCCTTTTTATTTATATTTTATGGAAGACGTACAAACAAAAAAATTAACGGCAACTGTCATCGCTCTTGACGAGCCGAACACATTACGAGACAGGTTGGGAAGTTCTGAATGGGCTACAATCGGAAGCATAAAAGTTATGCGTACTATTGGAGTTAAAGACATTGCCTTATTGTCTGGGTTGGCACACAATTCTTTGCAAAACATCGATTTACAAGACGCGTCTATCAGCAATATTCCCGACGGTGCTTTCGAACATTGCGACGAACTTGTATCTATTTCTCTTCCTTCCTGCAACACCATTCCAAAGAATTGTTTCAAAGACTGCATCAAACTAAAAAACGTTACTATCGCCAAAAGAATAGCCACAATCGAAGAAAATGCATTTCTCAATTGTTTGGCTATCCAGAAAATTACGCTGCCAACGAACATTTCTATTATCGGGAAAAAGGCTTTTGCTAATTGTCCAAACCTCTCCACCATTGTCTGCGAGGCAAGCTACCCGCCTATTTGTAGCAACGACAGTTTTGTCTCTATCAACAATAACAGCGAATTCTACATCGTCAGACAAGGATTTGAAGAATACAAAAACGATGTTTTTTGGAAGAATTTCAATCTTATAGAGTACATATTATAAGGCTACAAAACATAGAATGCAATAAAAATTCCGTATTTTTGTAAAAATACTGGTTTTATGAAATCATATATAACAACTATATTGTTATTTTTCACCGTTGCAGTGTCTTCTTATGCGCAGAAAATAGCTGTTGACGAGGAAAACGAAAACGGTGTATTTATAGCCACTGATTTTCTACCTACTTTCTGGTCGAACAATAGTGGTAATGGCAGTGTCTCACTAGGGGTGGCATATAATACAGCTATGCAAACGCTTTTCTGCTTGAACCTGAAGTTGGAGAACGCTCCAGGCTTCGAGATAAAGAAAGGCAGTGCTTTACAATTAATCACCAACGAAGGCGAGATTATTGTTCTACACAATACTTCCGACATTCAGGCGGTCGATAAAAAAATCATTGTCTCGTATGGTGTGCAATACAACGAGAAAGAACTGGCCGACCTCGACAAAATAATGAACGAGCGTATCGTAAAATTGAAAATCGAAACCGATAAAGGCATTCAAGAACAAGAGGTTGCCAACAACTTGTTTTCCAAATCAGTTTATAGTTGCTATATTGTTTTAAAGGATTATTTAGAAAAATATAGAAACGACTAATATACATTTGGCGAATCTTAAATTGCATATCATATGGGAAATTTCGATTTAAAAAACAGGCTTTCGTCAGTTTTCGCATCTTTAAAGAATAAAGACACTAAGCTGAAAAACAAATACATCATTACCATTGTGTGCTTTCTTGTTTGGATTTCTTTTTTCGATGAGAACTGTATCATGTCCGACATTCGGTATAAAAACGAGATCAGACAATTACAGCAAAAAATTGAGACCTACAAAGCAGACATCGCTCAAAGCATAAAGAAAAGTAACGAATTAAGGACTAATAACGAGAATTTGGAAAAATTTGCCAGAGAACAATACAAGATGAAGAAGGCAAAAGAAGATATATTTATAATACAATGAAGAAGTACTCAACAACTCTTTTATATTTAGGCTATATAGCCATCCTCTTTTCCGCCCTGCTCTACCCCTCTGAACAGCCCGTCCTTTCTCAAGGCATTCAATTATCTACTATCATAATGGGTTTAGGGTGCCTCGCATTAATAGTTTATAGGGTGCTGAACCCTTTGGAGGGCGACGACAAGTCCAGAATTAAAAGGTTGGAGTTCCAACTTGTTATAAGTTCCATTCTATACTTGGCAGCCACTTACTTTATGTATAACCACGAACGGCATTGGATTGTCTGTTTACTGGCAGCTGCAATTACCGATATTGTAATAGCTTTTAGAACACCAAACAAAAAAAATTAAAAAAGAACGATGGAAACAATCATCCAATTTATTAACAGTTGTCTCGAACATTTAAACTATGGAACTATTACCCTTCTTATGGCTATCGAGAGTTCTTTCATTCCTTTCCCTTCTGAAATTATTGTTCCTCCGGCCGGATATCTGGCTGCAGAAGGTAAATTAGACATTTCCTTAGTCATTTTCTTTTCCACATTAGGTTCACTTATCGGGGCCACTATCAATTACTATTTAGCTTATGTGCTGGGTAGGCCCATCCTCTATAAGTTTGTCAATAGCAAAATCGGACACATGTGCCTTCTATCGCAAGAAGGATTGGAAAGAGCAGAAAACTACTTCAATAAAAACGGGGCCATTTCTACTTTCGTCGGTCGTTTGCTTCCTGCTATCAGGCAGCTCATTTCCATTCCGGCAGGACTGGTTAAACTTAATTTCTTCAAATTTGTCGCATACACCACTCTGGGAGCTGGCATTTGGAACTGCATTTTAGCCTTTATCGGCTATATGTTGCATAAATCGATCGGCAATATTGATGAAATTCCTGAAATTGCAAAACACTATGGGCACTATATTTCACTTGTTATTATAGTTGTCCTTGTTATCGCTGCTCTCATCTATTATTTCAGAATGAAAGCAAGAAAAGCGCACAAAGAGGCTAAAAAAATTCTTCGAGCAGAAGAGGAACAAGATCAAATCGAAAACATTTAATCACCATGTATAACAAAAGACGTTCAGATTTCGACAGGGCAAAGAAAAATGCCGGCAAAGGCTCTAGCCAGCCTTTCATAAAAAACTACGCACGCGAACGCCACACAAAACTAAAAGTGGGTGAACCCGTTATGCTTATGGACTTTCTTTTGCAAAAAATGGGAGGTATGAGCAAAACATCGGTCAAGAACCTTCTGGCTAAACGTCGTGTTTCGGTTAATGGTTCTGTCGAATCACAATATAATTTCCAACTAAACACTGGTGATTTGGTTGAAATTGACTCTACCAACACTAAATACAAATTTTCCCATCCTAAAGTTAAAATCATATACGAAGACAATTATCTCATTGCCATTAATAAAGACGTCGGTTTGCTTTCGGTCTCTTCTCCTCTGCACGAGGAGGTGACCGCCTACAAAATAATTTTAAACTATGTGAAGAAGCAAAATCTGCGCAACAACTTGTTCGTGGTTCACCGAATAGACCGTGAAACTTCTGGTGTACTTATCTTCGCAAAGGATTTCGACACGCAAAACAATATTAAGGAACACTGGCACGACGACAGCCACCAGCGCTTTTACTACGCTCTTGTTGAAGGTGAGGTCGAGAAAGACGATGACTCTATCGTATCTTGGTTGACCGAGAACCCGAAATCGCTTAAAGTACACAATTCGTTCTTCGACAATGGAGGCGAACAGGCTATCACTTCTTATCATGTCGTTTGCCGTAAAAAAGGCATGTCATTGTTGAAAGTCAACATCAAGACAGGTAGAAAAAACCAAATTCGTGTTCAACTTTCCGCTATTGGTCACCCTATTGTGGGAGACCGGAAATATGGAGCTACCACCAGCCCGATCGGACGTTTGGGACTCCATGCGGCTTCCCTCACTATTGTGCATCCTAATACAGGCGAACCTGTCACTTTTGAGGCTCCTATTCCTAAAGTAATGCACTTGTAATATGATGAAGAAAGGATTATATGGCACAATTATCGCTCTGATTTTGGCGACTTCCTTTTATAGTTGCAACAACAATGGGATTGTAACTGTAAAGGTTGAAAAAGCGGGTACTCTGGCTCAACAATGCTCGGGCCAACAATGGAGCCTAATAAAGAAATTAGCAATTGAAGGTCCTTTAAATGAAATTGACATTGCTTTCCTCAAGACACTCGACTGCAATGGTTTGGAATGCTTAGACCTTTCGAAAGCCGAGAATTTGAATGATATCCAATTCTACTTCGACTCGAACCTCTTTACTTCCGTTACGCTTCCCGACAATGTTGAAACTATCGAAGACGAAGCGTTTCAAGGATGCCTGAATTTGAAAGAGATTAAAGTTAGCCCCAATAACACCCATTTCAAGTCGGTCGATGGTGTGCTCTACTCTGCCGATGAATCAAAAATAATCGTTTACCCGGCTCTGCTGTCCAAAAAAACTTTTACTATACCTGCTAGCGTCAACCAGATTGGCAACTGTCTTTTTGCCGCTGCTTACTCGCTGGAAAACATCGAAGTTGACAAAAACAACAAATCTTTCTGTTCATATAACGGTGTACTCTATAACAAAGACACAACTAGTCTCGTCTCATATCCTGCTGGAAAGAAAGACGACTCGTTCACCCTTCCTAATAAAGTTGTCAACATCAATTGGTCTGCCTTTTGGGGGGCACGGCATCTCAAAGTAATAAAGGTAGAAAGCGGTAACGCTTTCTACACCAGCACCGACGGACTTTTATTTGAGAAGAACAATGCTGCCGACAACGATTATCAGACGTTGTCACTCGTAGCATTTCCACCTGGAAAAACAGCCGTCTCCTATAAATTGCCAGACGGAGTGACCCAATTGAGCACATGCGCATTCAAGACGTGCCAAATTGACACTCTGATTCTAGGCAAGGATGTTCATTTCATTGACAAATGGGCTTTCAATGGGTCTGGCATCAAACATTTTGAAGTTGCCAAAGAAAATATCAGTTTCACCGCTGAGTCTGGTTTGCTGTTTAAAGGAAACTCGGTCTATTTATGTCCGCCTGCATTATGTGGAGACGTCTACATTAAACCCACAACAACTATTGATGAAAGGGCTTTCCAACGTAGCCGGCTTTCTTCTTTGAGAATTGACCCGACATTTGTCACAGGTCCGTTCTTCTGTTCTTACTGCAGCCAGTTGGAAAGTGTTCGTTTCGAAAACGGGACCAAAGAGGCGAACGGACTTGGTGCGTTTTTCTGCTGTCCAAGGTTGAAATCTGCCGATTTGCCTGAGTCGTTCGAAAAAATCAGCAACCGTATGTTTTTCGGATGCATCAACCTGCAGAAACTGATTGTGAGGTCCCCAAGAGTTCCTGAAATAGACAAATACGCATTCACTGGTGTCGACTTTGACAATTGCATTGTTTATGTCCCTGCCAACCTTATCAACAGCTATAGGGAAAATAAAGATTGGAACGTGTTCAAGAACATAAAGCCGCTGTCCGATAACGAATAATGTCACATAAAATGGCACTATTCTCTTGCATACACCAGCAAAATAAATGAAATTTGCATGATTTTTATTAAACACCAAAAGAAGTGAGAACCAAGTATATTTTTGTAACAGGAGGTGTGACCTCGTCATTAGGGAAAGGTATTATTGCCTCTTCTCTAGGAAAACTGCTCCAATCCAGGGGATTGTCTGTCACCATTCAAAAACTTGACCCTTACATTAACGTCGATCCCGACACCCTGAACCCCTACGAACACGGAGAATGTTACGTAACCGTCGACGGTGCTGTTACCGATTTAGACCTAGGACATTACGAACGATTTTTAGGGGAAGAGTTGACACAAGCCAACAATGTTACCACCGGACGCATCTATCAATCGGTTATCAACAAAGAGCGCAAAGGTGACTTCTTAGGGAAAACGGTACAAGTTATACCCCATATTACCGACGAGATCAAACACCACGTCAAAATTTTAGGGAACACTAAAAAGTACGATGTTGTCATCACAGAAATCGGTGGAACGGTTGGCGATATTGAGTCGCTGCCCTACATTGAGGCTATGCGCCAATTAAGGTGGGAAATGGGTACAAAAAACTGTCTGTGTATCCACCTTACCTACGTTCCTTACATTGCAGCTGCTCACGAGCTCAAGACAAAACCTACACAGCATTCTGTCAAATTCCTGCTTCAAAGCGGTGTCCAACCAGATATCCTTGTCCTCAGAACCGAACACACTTTAAGCGACAATGTGAAGAAAAAGGTGGCTCTGTTCTGCAATGTAGACAAAGATGCGGTGGTTGAATGCATCGACGCTCCTACTATCTACGAAGTCCCTCTGCTTATGCACGAGGAGGGTTTAGACAATATTGTCCTTCAAAAATTGGGGATTTCAGATGCTGACGAGCCTGACCTCGACCAATGGAAGGATTTCCTGTCTAAATACAAGAATCCGACAACAAACGTTAATATCGCAGTGGTTGGCAAATATGTCGAATTGCCCGATGCTTACAAATCTATTCTTGAATCGTTTATCCACGCCGGGGCGGCTAACGAATGCAAAGTAAAGGTTTCCCTCATTCAAGCCGAACACGTTAACCACGAAAACGCAAAGGAAAAGCTAGACGGATTCGATGGTATACTTGTTCCTGGCGGATTTGGCGACAGGGGTATCGAAGGAAAAATCGAGGCGGTACGCTTTGCGCGTGAAAACGACATTCCTTTCTTCGGAATTTGTCTGGGTATGCAATGCGCAGTTATCGAATTTGCAAGAAACGTGCTTGGATACTCCGATGCACACTCCACGGAATTCGCTCCTACTACTACACACAAAGTGGTAGACCTGATGGAAAGCCAAAAGCACATTACCGGTATGGGCGGAACTATGCGTTTGGGGGCATATCCTTGCCAGATTAAAAATAACACACTGGCTTTTCAAATCTATGGACGTGAGATTATTCAGGAGCGGCACAGGCATCGTTACGAATTCAACAACGATTTCTTAAAAGAATTTGAAGAGAACGGTATGCTGGCTTCGGGATTGAACCCTGACAGCAACTTGGTGGAAATTGTTGAAATACCTTCTAAAAAATTCTTCATTGCCGTACAATTCCACCCAGAACTCCAAAGTTCTGTTTTGAAACCACATCCGTTGTTCAAAGCCTTCATCAAGGCTGCCAACGACTTTAAGAAATAAAAATGAAAACAAACACAAAGCGGTTTTATTTTGATTTATGAAAAAAAAACTCTAACTTTGCGCCGTAAAATTTTCAAAGTTTAATAAAATTTAAAATGGGATCTACTAAAATTAGATTGCAAAGACACGGCCGCAAGGGGTACGCGTTTTACCACGTAGTCGTAGCAGATAGCGATGCACCACGTGATGGTAAATACATTGAGAGACTTGGATCTTACAATCCAAACACCAATCCAGCTACTGTAGAATTAAACTTCGAAAGAGCTCTTTATTGGGTTAAAGTTGGTGCACAACCAACCGACACTGCTCGCAACATTCTTAGCGATGAAGGCGTTTACTTGAAAAAGCACCTTGAAGGTGGTGTTAAGAAAGGCGCTTTCGATGAAGCTGAGGCTCAGAAGAGATTCGATGCATGGAAGGCTGAGAAAGACGCTAAGAAAAACAAGGTTAAAGAAGGTATGAACGCCAAGGCTGCACAAAGCGCTAAAGAACGCCAGACTGCAGAAGAGGCTATCAACAAGGCTAAAGCACAAGCTGTTGCCGACAAGAAGGCTGCTGAAGCTAAAGCTAAAGCCGAAGCTGAAGCCGCTGCCAAGGCCGAAGCCGAAAGCGCTGCTGCCGAAGAGGCTGCTCCTGCCGCAGAAGCTCCTGCTGCTGAATAATAAAAAACTATTCAATAAATTACAAAAAGCGCACTTAAAAGTGCGCTTTTTTTATTACGCTATGGGCGGTTTCAAAACAATCAGCTCACACAACCTCCAATCTTTAAAGACTTTCAAACGATGGAACAAACCGAATTCAATGCCCACAATAAGAAAGAGTTTCCACCCGCACACACCACCGAGCACATCATTAACCAGGCCATGATTAGGCTGTTCGGATGCGAACGTGCCCTTGAAGCACATATCGAACGGAAAAAGTCGAAGATGGATTTCGCTCTTCAAAACGAACCCTCGATGCAACAAATTCAAGCTCTCGAAGAAGAAGTCAACAAGGTTATACGTCAAAACCTACCCGTCACCTTTGAATTCACGACCCAGCAAGAGGCTAAAAACAAATACAATCTGAAACGTTTGCCAGAAAATGCATCCGAAAACGTCAGAATCGTGAAAATTGGCGATTACGACGCCTGCCTATGCATTGGGTCGCACGTTGACAATACCAGCCAAATTGGAACGTTTAAGATCGTCAGTTCTTCATTTAACGAGGGTGTTTGGAGGTTACGGTGGAAAATATCCGAAAAAACAGATTAATAAACGCATAAAGCCCGCAAATTATATAGGCAAAATTTAACAATGACAGAAAATTTAACTATATTTGCATAGTAATAAGAACAGAATGATGAAAAAGTCGCTCCATATTATTTTCTCTGTCGTGGTGGTCGTGGTGGGCTATTAAGACAAGAGAGGGTATGTAGGTACTATTTCAATAAATAATACAAACCTTTCTCTTTTTTGAGGAAGGTTTTTTTGTATGATAGACAATAACAAAACAAAACTCATTATAATGGAATACAAGAACAAGCTTCGCAGTTCTGTCTGCACAGAAGGACGCCGTATGGCTGGAGCCCGCGCCCTGTGGGTCGCTAATGGTATGAAGAAAGAACAATTTGGCAAACCTATCATTGCCATTGTCAACTCGTTCAACCAATTCGTTCCTGGACACACCCACTTACACGAAATCGGACAAATCGTGAAAGAGGAAATCGAAAAGTTGGGTTGTTATGCGGCAGAATTCGACACTATCGCTATCGACGACGGTATCGCTATGGGACACGACGGTATGCTTTACTCGCTTCCTTCCCGTGACCTCATTGCCGACTCGGTTGAATACGTGGTCAACGCTCACAAGGCCGATGCGATGATTTGTATTTCTAACTGCGATAAAATCACTCCGGGCATGCTGATGGCTGCTATGCGCCTGAACATACCTGCTGTGTTCTGTTCGGGTGGCCCAATGGAGGCTGGAAAATGGAAAGGCGAAAACATCGACCTTATCACCGCCATGGTCAAAGGCGCCGACAAGAGCATCAGCGATGACGAAATGAACGAGATCGAGCACCATGCCTGTCCTGGTTGCGGCAGCTGCTCGGGTATGTTCACTGCCAACTCTATGAACTCGCTGACCGAAGCCATCGGCTTGTCTCTGCCTGGCAATGGTACTATCCTGGCCACTCACACCAACCGCATTCAGCTCTTCAAAGACGCGGCTAAACAGATAGTGGAAAATGCCTATAAGTATTACCGCGACGGCGACGACAGCGTTTTGCCTAGAAGCATTGCCACACGCGACGCTTTCTTGAACGCCATGACGCTCGACATTGCGATGGGAGGTTCCACCAACACCATTCTTCATTTGCTTGCTGTGGCTAACGAAGGCGGTGTTGATTTCAAGATGGTGGATATAGACGGGCTTTCCAGAAAAGTACCTTGCCTCTGCAAACTGGCTCCTAACACCGCAAAATACTCTATTCAAGAGTGTAACCGCGCTGGTGGTATTCTCGGCATTCTTGGCGAACTGGCTAAGGGTGGACTTCTCAACACCAAGTTAAAGCGCGTCAACGGACACACTTTGGCTGAAGATTTGGATTTCTACTCTATCATGAAGGCTAATGTCGAGGCCGAGGCAAAACGCATCTACTCTACTGCTCCGGCTTTCCAATTCAGCAACAAGATGGGTTCTCAAAGTTGCACTTACGACTCGCTTGACACCGATCGTGCTAACGGCTGCATTCGCGACATTGAACACGCTTACACGAAAGATGGTGGTTTGGCCGTACTCTTCGGTAACATTGCAAAAGATGGTTGCGTCGTTAAGACGGCTGGCGTCGATGAAAGCATCTGGAAGTTTAACGGCACCGCTAAGGTGTTCAACTCTCAAGAAGACGCTTGCGAGGGTATTCTTGGCGGGAAAATCAAGGCGGGCGACGTGGTTGTCATTACTTACGAGGGCCCTAAAGGTGGACCTGGTATGCAAGAGATGCTATACCCTACCAGTTACATAAAGTCTATTCACTTGGGTAAGGAATGTGCCCTTATTACTGACGGCCGTTTCTCTGGCGGAACCTCCGGACTTTCCATCGGACACATTTCACCTGAAGCTGCATCTGGTGGTAACATTGGTCTCGTTCGCGATGGCGACACCATTGAAATCGATATTCCAAACCGTTCTATCAACGTCAAACTGACCGATGCAGAACTGGCAGAACGACGCAAACAAGAAGATGCCAAAGGCGCCAACGCTTGGCAGCCTAAACGCGACCGCGTTGTCTCTAAAGCTCTTCGCTGCTATGCGAAAATGGTTGCTTCGGCCGACAAAGGCGGTGTAAGAATTATTGACTAATCGAAAATTATGAGTAAAGAACTGATTTCTGGAGCGGAGGCGCTGATGCGCTCACTTCGAGCCGAGGGTGTTGACACCATCTTCGGCTATCCGGGGGGAGCCATTATGCCCGTTTTCGACGCTCTATACGATTATACAAGACCTGAAAATCCTATTTTCAACCACATTCTTGTCCGCCACGAGCAAGCGGCGGCCCATGCCGCTGAAGGTTATGCCCGTGTCAGTGGAAAGGTGGGTGTCTGTCTCGTGACTAGCGGACCGGGGGCTACCAATACCATTACCGGCATTGCTGATGCTATGATGGACAACACGCCTATTGTTGTCATTGCAGGGCAAGTTGGAGTTGCTGCTCTTGGAAGCGATGCGTTCCAGGAAGTCGATTTGGTCGGTATCACCCAACCTATCTCAAAATGGAGCTACCAGATTCGTCGGCCGGAAGATGTTGCTTGGGCTGTTTCGCAAGCGTTCTATATAGCCAGCACTGGTCGTCCGGGGCCGGTCGTGCTCGACTTCCCGAAAAATGCCCAGGTTAATAAGTTCGAATACGAACCTAAGCATATCGACTTCATCAGAAGCTACAACCCTTATCCGAAACCAACCGACGAGAGCGTAAAACAGGCGGCCGATTTAATCAACCAGTCGAAAAAGCCTCTGGTTTTAGTAGGTCAGGGCGTTGAGTTGGCGGAGGCCAGAAAAGAGATGACCGAATTCGTTGAGAAAGCCGGCCTTCCTTTTGCAAGCACCGTTCTGGGTTTGTCGGCTCTGCCTTCCAGTCACCCACTTAATATGGGTATGCTGGGTATGCACGGAAATTTAGGACCAAACGTCAAAACCCAGGAAGCCGATTTGATTATAGCTGTGGGTATGCGTTTCTCTGACCGTGTTACCGGCCGGCCTTCTACCTACGCTAAGCAGGCTAAAATCATTCATTTCGACATCGATAAAACAGAATTCAGCAAGAACATCCGCGCCGATGTCACTGTTCTTGGCAACTGCAAAGAGACCATTCCAATGGTGACTGCTTTGCTCGAAAAGAACTCACATAGCGCGTGGGCAGAAAGTTTCAAGCCATACGACAAAGAGGAATTCGACAAGGTCATCAGCAAAGAGGTTCACCCTACCGACGGACCTATCAAAATGGGTGAGGTTATCAGTAAGGTTACCGAAGCCACCCAGAACAAGGCGGTCTTGGTTACTGACGTTGGTCAGAACCAAATGATGGGGGTTCGCTATTTCAAGTATTCTGAACCACGCAGTGTGGTTACAAGTGGCGGATTGGGCACAATGGGTTTCGGGCTTCCGGCTGCCATTGGCGCAACTTTCGGCGCACCCGACCGCATGGTCTGCTTCTTTTCGGGCGACGGCGGCCTACAAATGACAATAGAGGAGCTGGGGACCATCATGGAACAGAAAGCTCCGGTTAAAATCATTTTGCTGAACAACAACTACCTGGGCAATGTACGCCAGTGGCAGGAAATGTTCTTCAACCACCGCTACTCGTTTACCCCGATGATGAACCCCAAATACGACCTCATCGCTAAAGCTTACGACATCAATTACAGTCTGGTAACCGATAGGAGTCAACTCGACAACGAAATCCAGAAAATGGTCAACACGCCGGGGGCCTACCTGCTCGAGGTGGCTGTCATTGAAGAGTGCGACGTGCTGCCTATGACGCCTCCGGGTGCAAGTGTTAACGAGATGGTTCTTGAAATTAAAAGATAAATCCGATGGAAAACAAACTATATACCCTTATTGTACACTCCGAGAACAGGGCGGGTATCCTTAGCCAGATAACCTCGGTATTTACACGACAACAGGTCAACATCGAAAGTCTGAACGTGTCGGCTTCCTCTATTAAGGGCGTACACAAGTACACTATTACCGCCTATGGCGAAGAGGATCAGATTCAGAAAATAAGCCAACAAATTGAGAAGAAAATCGATGTGTTGCAGAGCCGTGTCCTGACCGACGATGAGATCTTCATCCAAGAAGTGGCACTCATTAAAATCAGCACGCCGGTTATGCTTGAAAACCAGAAGGTATGTAAGGTTATTCGACAGCATAACGCACAAATTCTTGAGTCAAACTCCATTTTCTCGGTTGTTACCATAACCGGAATGACCGACCAGATTATGGACCTCTACTTCTCGTTAGACGAATTGAACTGCGTTTTACAGTACTCCAGAACCGGACGAATTGTCATTACAAAATCGAAAGAAGAGCCTTTAAGCGCAAAAATCGCCAAACTGGAAAGAAACCTCAACAAAGAGTAAGGTATCAGTTTTCCCTTTAATCGTATTTTCTTGCATCAAGATTGAAGGAAATAACGAAAAGTTAAGTAAATTTGCATAATAGATGTTTCTAACGGCGTCTATTTGCAAAAGAAACAGATTAAATTTTTATACAGTTTTATTATATTTAAGAAACATGGCACAAATGAATTTTGGCGGTGTGATGGAAACAGTCATCACCAGCAAAGAATTCTCATTGGAGAAAGCTCGTGAAGTTTTGAAGAATGAAACTATTGCCGTTATCGGTTATGGTGTTCAAGGTCCAGGCCAGGCTTGCAACCTGCGCGACA
>DGTD01000053.1:0-7759 GCA_002396385.1 Bacteroidales bacterium UBA4345 | reverse complement strand
TCAACGTTATCGTTGGCCAGCGTCAAGGCAAAACTTTCGAAAAAGCAAAGAACGATGGTTGGGTTCCAGGCGAGACCCTCTTCTCTATCGAAGAAGCAGCCGACAAGGCTACTATCATCATGTGCTTGCTTTCTGACGCCGCTGTCATCAGCGTATGGCCTACCTTGAAGAAATATCTTACTCCAGGCAAGACCCTTTACTTCTCTCACGGTTTCGCTATCACTTGGAACGACCGCACTGGTGTTGTTCCTGCTAAAGATATCGATGTTATTATGGTTGCCCCTAAGGGTTCTGGTACTTCTCTCCGTACCATGTTCCTCGAAGGCCGTGGCTTGAACTCTTCTTACGCTGTTTACCAAGATGCTACCGGCAAGGCTCTCGACAAGACTCTCGCCCTCGGTATCGGTATCGGTTCTGGATATATGTTCGAAACAACTTTCGTTCGTGAGGCTACTTCTGACCTCACTGGCGAACGCGGCTCTTTGATGGGTGGTATCCAGGGGTTGCTTTCGGCTCAGTACGAGGTTCTTCGCGAAAACGGCCACTCTCCTTCTGAGGCTTTCAACGAGACAGTTGAAGAGTTGACTCAGTCTTTGATGCCTTTGTTCGCTAAGAACGGTATGGACTGGATGTACGCTAACTGCTCTACTACAGCACAGCGCGGTGCCCTCGACTGGATGGGCCCATTCCACGATGCCATCAAGCCTGTTGTTCAGAAGCTTTACGCTAGCGTTAAGAGCGGCAAAGAAGCTCAGATCTCTATCGACAGCAACAGCCAGCCCGACTATCGTGAAAAGCTCGAGAAAGAATTGAAAGCTCTTCGCGAAAGCGAAATGTGGCGCACTGCTGTTACTGTTCGTCAACTTCGTCCTGAAAACAACTAATTCAATACGAATTTACTATTTAATAGAGCGGTCTTTATGGCCGCTCTATTTTATTTTAACTTCAATGGCACTTTTTATTTTCTTCTTATTAGCATTGGTGGTTGTTGTATATGCCTTTTTAACATCTCCGTGTTTCTCGAAACGAAAACTAGCCTTCTTTGCTTTGTCTCTTTCCTTCCTGCTGTCAGCTTCCTATTTTGCCACCGCCCCTTTCGCTATCATACACCAACCGGGTGACGATTCACTTGGCGCTGGTTTCCTCTTTATTTTTACGTTGATGGTGTTGCTTTTCGCTTACTTTTTCATAATGGCACTGGCGACCCGCTTATGCACTTTTTGCGTTTTCTGCATTAGCATACCCGTCGTTATGGCGGCTTGCTATATCTTCTATTACAGCCTGGTGGGTTTCCGTCTGGATTTTCTGCTTTGCATAATTGCCGACACGGTCTATTTATCACTCTGCACGCTACTCATAGAAAAGGCTCAGTCGTTATATGTGAAGATTACAGCAGTTGTCTTAACCCTTCTTTCTTTTACGGTTCCCTTTATTACTGCAGTTTTAAAGTAACCGGCAAAGCACTAGCAAACATTTTTTCGAGGAATAACTATCTGTCGATTTCCTTCACATTTTAATTCTTTTTTGCAGCATCCTTTTTACTGCCTTCCACATCATAACCGCAATGTTTGCAGAAACGGGAGTCGCGGTCTATATTTTTTCCACAATTAGGACAGAATATTTCCTTCCGCTTCTTGTCGGTATTCACCATCGAGACGGTGAAAATTCCGGTAGGGACAGCCAGAACGGTATAACCGATAAGCATAACCACTCCCGCTAAAAAGCGTCCCATGGTGGTTACCGGTGCAATGTCACCATATCCGACTGTGGTCATCGTCACAGTCGCCCAATAGATGCTGTTGGGTATGCTGTTGAAATTATCTCCGTTTTTCCCATGTTCAACCATAAACATGATTGTGCCAATCGATACCACCAAAACAACCACAAACAGGAAGAACACGATTATTTTGTGCAAGCCTTCTTTCAGCGAGACCAGCAAATAATGGCCCTCGTTCATATAGTCGAACAACTTGAAGATACGGAATACACGCATGAGGCGGAACATACGCATCACCAACAGCCCGTGCATTGAAGGGAAGAAAACAGCCAGATAGGCAGGGAAAGTAGACAGACAGTCTACTATCCCGAAAAAACTGAGCGCATACTCCTTCGGTTTCGACGAACAATATAGGCGTAACAAGTACTCTATGGTAAAGAAGGCGGTAAAAAGCCATTCCAGCGTATGCATATACGGTTTTAGCCACAACGGAAGCCAATGGGCCGTTTCGAAAATAACGATAATGACACTTAACACAATGAACGTTATCAGCGTCACATCAAACAACCTGCCTAAAGGTGTGTCGGTATCAAAAATTATGTTGTTTACACGTGCCTTTAAAGCGGAATCGTTCATAAAGGCATCCCATTTGTACCGTATCTGCTTAAACATGACTGCCCTGTTATTTCAAGTTGAAACCCGAGATATCCACTTTTTTGAATGCATCCAACCACTTCGACTTGTTCTTGCTGATCTTGGTTTTAAAAGAATCGGCATTCTTATACGACCGGTGCTCCCATTCTATAATATTCACGCTGCTTCCATTACGGATATAGCGGAAAGCGGAGAATTGAACCACCAGCACTACACCGTCTTGCGATAACTCGGACGTATAGTTACACATAATCTCGTTTTCGTTGATGACTACATATTTGAAGTCTAGCACGCTACCCTCCTGCTTTCCATTAACCAATTCGTTTTGTTTGTCGAGGACGATCTTCTCAAACGAACCGTTTTGGACATTATAGACCGATAGTTTTTTCTCGAACTGTGTGTACGACGGCCCTTTAGGCAGAAAATCTTCTATACGGGTGTTATTTTGCGTATTGGCACTCCACACTAAATGATAGTCGGTTCCCAGAAACGTCATCTTCTGGACTCCGAAGAAATCTGTCACCGCCGAGGCATGAGAACAGACGAATAATGCAGAGGCTAACAGTAGTGCTTTTATTTTCATTTCTATATTCTTTTATCTCTCAAAAATAGGAAAAATATAGCAAACAAAAAAGACTCCCTTTAATAAGGAGTCTTTCATGTGACACCGATAGGATTCAAACCTACAACCTGCTGATCCGTAGTCAGCTGCTCTATTCAGTTGAGCCACGGTGCCATTTGTGACCTCGATAGGATTCAAACCTACAACCTGCTGATCCGTAGTCAGCTGCTCTATTCAGTTAAGCTACGAGGCCTCGTTCAAATTGCAGTGCAAAATTAACCCACATTGCCGACAATTCCAAACTTCTTCCCATTTTTTTACTTAAAAAAGTCACAAAACGCTATTTATGAACCTTATGACAATTCTCTTTTATAATAGCTTTTCGAGTCATGCTGTTTTTTTAAATTATTTAATTTATCTTTGTATTAAGAGAAAGGCATACATTGCATGAAAAGTATATCCATCATATTCGTTTTCCTATTCCAGTTTCTCTCGGTTTCAGCTCAATACATCACAAACAGAGGACTTTTTCTGGAAGGCACTAGTTATATCTCTACTTCCCGTATCGAAGCTTTCAGAACTAGAGACAAATTTGCCAACTTCGCCACTATCAGCATGGACTTTGTCCACATGTCGGGTGCGGGGCACTCTCTTAACAAGGGTGACTATTACACCATACAGACCAACTTCTTTGAAAGAAATATCGGACAGACGATTCTGCTGAAATGCAAGAACGGGAAAGTCATCGAACTGAGCACCAAAAGCCTGCAACGGGACCCGTTCGTCCAGATTTACTGGCTGCCCGAAAGCAAAGTCAGAGAGATTGTAAATGGCGAGATTATTAAAATTAGAATAAGGGTGCAAAACGGATATGTTGACCGCTTTATCAAGGGGAACTCTTTTTCCAAAGCTGTGGGACGCTGCTACAAACTGCTGAACGAAGCCAAGAAGGAAGTTCCTAGCACCGACAATTTCAGAAAAGATTTTTAAACCTACTTTACTATCATTTAACCCTAAACTAAACCGAAAACAAAATGCTTATTATTGACCAAAAAGAGTTACTTAACCACAAGGAATTGTTGTTACCTAACGATAAGGATGTCAAGATTACCGGCACCATTAACGACCGGCACCTCTTATTCCTTAAACAGATTTATGCCCAGGTTTTAGACCTTTCCAACATGGCGTTCGACATTGCCGATGCCGACTCTAAAAGTTTCAAGGGTATAAAACGAATCATTATTTCGGAATATGCTTCCGAACTACCCGATTTCGCTTTCAGTTTCAGTCCGGCCCTCCAGTCGGTTTACATTTCGAAAAACATTTCTAAAATAGGCGAACAGCCTTTTTGTTATTGCAACAATCTGTCCGCCATTGAAGTTGACGGCCAAAACAACTACTTTTCCTCCATCGATGGTGTCCTTTTCAACAAAGACAAGAAAAGGCTTATCCGCTGCCCCGAAGGACAGTTTGGCGTGTACACGGTACCCGATGGTGTGGAAGAGATTTTCGAATACGCCTTTTATGGTTGCAACGGGCTGAATGAAATCAAACTGCCTGCATCTCTGAAAAAAATCGGCAAATTCGCTTTCCAACAGTGCGAAGGACTGCATACCATAACGATCCCCGACGGTGTCACCACCCTCGAAGAATGTACCTTCTTCGGCTGCATCAATCTACAAAATGTCCATGTTTCTAAACAGTTGTCTGTTTTAGGAAAAGAGGCCTTCTACGGCTGCGTGAAACTGGAGGCGGTTTCGCTTCCGAATACCGTTAGGGAAATTCAAAGCCCATTTGTTAGGTGTTTTAACCTTTCATCCATTTCCATCGACGAGGGAGGTGACACCCTGTTTACAAACGACGACATCATCTACAACAAGAAAGAGGCCTGTCTGGCTTTGTCTCCTACCGTCAAAAACAGCCATCAGGTGCTCGATGGAACTAAGGCTATAGGTCGCAGCGCCTTCGAATCTACTTCCATTGCCGACATTCGTTTGGCAAATAGTGTCACCACTATTTGCGAAAGGGCATTCCGCGGGTGCTACTTCTTGAAAGAGATTGTCCTGCCTGAAAACATCGTTGAACTGGAAGACCGGGCTTTCGACAGCTGTACCTACATGACGAAAATAACTTCTTTGGCAACGACTCCCCCAAAAATCCAGAAATACAGTTTCTGTTTCGTTCCCCTCGACGATGCCGTTTTATATGTACCGGCTGTGGCAGTTGATAGCTATCGGGCAGATCCTTTATGGAACATGTTCAAAAACATACAGCCTATTGAATAAACAAACAATGAGACTACTTTTCTCCTTTCTGCTTCTGCTGACGTGCCTCTTTTCTACGGCTCAGACGATGGTTTACAACCTTGAGCCCGGACGTTTGACCCAACAAATCGGTTCCGACTCTGCCATGCTGAAAAGCATTGCCGACGGACGCCACCTGCGGGTAAAAGGCACACTTGCGAAGGAAGATGTACACTACATTGCTGCGTTGGCCAGACAACACCACATCAAACACCTCGATTTGTCGAAAACCCAATTTCGGGAAATCGGCTTCGGACTTTTCGAGAACTGCGACTCGCTCTGCTCTATCGCTTTACCGGCTACCGTACGGACAATTGCCAAAAATGCCTTTAAAGACTGCATCAGGCTGGAGGCCTTCTGCTGTCCGAAAAGCCTGACCAGCATCGGTAGTTGCGCTTTTTACGGCTGTAAAAGTCTGCAACTGATCGAAATTAACAACAAACTCAGCTGGATTGGCAAGGACGCCTTTGCTGGATGCCGTGTGCAAAAAACCAAACTGAAAGGTAAAAACAAAGACTTTTTCACTGAAAACAGTCATCTATTCACAAAAAATAAAGTGTTGATATACTGACTAACTCACAAGTTATGAGTAATTTTGCAAAAAATTACAATTATGTTTCAAAAATACTTTATCGCTCTATGTCTGTTGGTGCCCTGCACCAACACCTTTGCCGAGACTGTAACTAAAAGCGTAACCTCTACTAGCGCCAACTCCCTTAAAAACCAGTTGCCGATGGCAGAATGGGGCGCTATTAACGAACTTACCATTACGGGGCCGATGGGCGCCGCCGACATCTCTTTTTTAAGCAATGTGGCGAAAGCCACCAACAACCTCAAGGTTTTGAACATGTCGGGAGTTACAGATTTGCTGGAAATTGAAAAAGGTGCGTTTAGTGGCATTAAAAGTTTGGAGTCCGTATCGCTTCCTGCAAGTTTGAACACCATATCGGAAAAGGCGTTTATGGACTGCACCAGCCTGACCACAATCACCTTCGCCGAAGGGCTCACTACCATCAACGACCGCGCGTTCTGCAACGACTCCCTCCTCACTTCCATCACCTTCCCGTCTACCTTGGGCGACCTGAACGTTTCTGCCCTCGACGGTTGCGACAACCTGCAAGAGATTAAGGTGACACCCGGCAACCAAGTTTACTCTTCCATATCGGGTGTTCTTTACACTATGGACAACCCCACCATCATAAAATATCCGGTTGCGCGTGTCGACGAGGAGTTTACCATACCCGACGGCACCACCAACATTGGCGACAACGCTTTTGCCAACTGCAAACTGCTGAAATCGGTAGAAATGCCTGAATCGGTCAAGTCGATTGGCAAAAACGCCTTCCTCAACTGTAAGGGATTTACAAACGTGCTGGTAGGTGACGGTGTTACCACCATTGCCGATTTTGCCTTTTTGGGTTGCGAAAACATGGTGGCTGTAGCTTTACCAAGGTCATTAAAGACCATTGGCGACGGCATTTTCTCCAGATGTTGCAACATCACTTCCATCCGCTGTGAAGCCGATGTGCCACCAACCTACAGCCCACTCATCAACAACCCGTTTGTTACAGAAGATGCGACCATCTGCTCCATCAACCTCGCCACTTGCGTTTTAAGCATTCCGGCTAAAGCGCAAACCAAATACGAAGAGGCTAAAGGTTGGGGTACTTTCGCTAACATCGAAGGCTTTCAAGTAGGTAAATAACGATATTCTAACTTACTTTTTAGAAGGGCGTGCAACAATGCACGCCTTTTTTTGTGCTGTTGAAGAATGAAGGGGGAATAAAAAAAGCAGGGTGAGTTGCCCCACCCTGAATGTTTTCACAACGGAATCATCCTTATTGTGAATTGCTTTAAAATTCAGTACAAATATATAACTTCAGAATTGAAAATTCAAAGCTTTGCTGATATATTTTGAATCCCAACTACAAATAAATCGATTCTGTCTTCACGAACGCAGAAAACGACTTACGCTATCATTTTTTTCGTTATAGTGTCGAATTATAACGAACTTTTATTAATTTCAAGTACTAAACATGAAATGAATTGATTAAAGATATGAAAAACATCTTAGGATTAGACTTAGGTACCAACAGCATTGGTTGGGCTATGATAGAAGGCAAGGTTGAAGAAGGGCAAAACAGCCTGATTCCCGTTCAAATTAAAGGTGCAGGCTCTAGGATTATTCCAATGACCCAAGACGTACTGACAGACTTTGCTAAAGGCAACTCAATATCACAAACAAGTATTCGCACGGGCTTTCGTGGCACTAGAAGACTTCGCGAGCGGCAACTACTAAGAAGGGACAGGCTGCACCGGGTTCTTGACCTCATGGGCTATCTGCCTGCGCACTATGCAGAACAACTAGACAG
Organism: Bacteroidales bacterium UBA4345; assembly: GCA_002396385.1. Taxonomy (GTDB): domain Bacteria; phylum Bacteroidota; class Bacteroidia; order Bacteroidales; family Paludibacteraceae; genus Physcocola. The sequence goes on along the minus strand of DGTD01000053.1, from coordinate 151 downwards.
ATACGGACACATTTTGGACGAGAAAGAGCCAAAATTGGCATGGTTTCAAGACGAAACCAAGGCTTGGTGCTTCCTTTTCCAAGACTCTTTCAATGAAATGCTGGCCGACTTCGCTAAGAACCAACCCAATTTAGTGGCTGGCGGTAAAAAA
>DGTD01000118.1 GCA_002396385.1 Bacteroidales bacterium UBA4345 | reverse complement strand
TGACGGCGATGACGGTGCCCTTGTATTGCTGCAGGTGCTGCTCCAGCCAGTCGATGCTCTCGGCGTCGAGGTGGTTGGTAGGCTCGTCGAGGAGCAGGATGTCGGGCTCCTGCAGGAGCAGGCGGCAGAGGGCCACGCGGCGGCGCTCGCCACCGCTGAGGTTGCGCACCAGCTGGTCCTCGTCGGGACAGCGCAGGGCGTCCATGGCGCGTTCCAGCTTCTGGTCGAGGTTCCAGGCGTCGTGGGCCTCGAGCAGCTCGGTGAGTTCGCCCTGGCGGGCGATGAGCTTGTCGAAGTCGGCATCGGGTTCGGCGAAGGCGTTGTTCACCTCGTCGTACTCCTTGAGGAGGTCCACGGTCTCCTGCACGGCTTCCTGCACCACCTCCTTGACGGTCTTGGTGTCGTCGAGCTTGGGTTCCTGCTCCAGGTAGCCCACACTGTAGCCCGGCGAGAAGACCACTTCGCCCTGGTAGTCCTTGTCCACTCCGGCGATGATCTTCATCAGGCTGGACTTGCCGCTGCCGTTGAGACCGATGATACCGATCTTGGCCCCATAGAAGAAGCTCAGGTATATGTCTTTCAGTATCTGGCGGCTGGGCGGAATGAGCTTGCCCACGCCCACCATGGAGAAAATAATCTTTTTGTCGTCTGCCATAAGTCGATGAATTTTTTTATGATAACGAAAAAAAGGGTGAAATATTGTTATGCATTTCTAAATTATAATTCCTAATTTATAAGTTCCGATTTTCATTTTTTGTGTATCTTTGCTATTGAAGACGAACATACGAATACCCTATAGAAAAAACATTATCAATATGATACACATAGAACCCTACCGTCACGAAGTGAAATATTACGAGTGCGACCGCATGGGCATCACGCACCACAGCAACTACATACGCTTCATGGAGGAGGCACGCGTGGACTGGATGGACCAGTTAGGCTATGGCTTCGACCGCATGGAAGCCGAGGGAGTAGTGTCGCCCGTCGTGAGCGTGGAGTGTCACTACAAGCACCCCACCACGTTCAAAGACATGGTGGAGGTCATGGTCAGCGTTGCCGAGACCACGGCGCTAAAGATTGTCTTTGCATATACCATGACCTGCAATGGCCGTACCGTCTGCACCGCCAGCAGCACCCACTGTTTCCTGGAAGGCGGGCGTCCTGTGTCGCTTGAGAAACGCTTCCCAGAGCTGTATGCCATCATCAAAGACTTACAATCATGAAAAAAGCAAGCCTTCTTTTTCTGTCCCTCGCCCTGCTGCTCCTGGGCAGCTGCGGCCAACCCGCCGACGACCTGAAGGTCATCTCGTTCAACATCCGCTACAACTCGTGGTACGACCGCGAGAGTCCCAACCGCTGGGAGCTGCGGCGCGACGCCGTGGTGCGCATGATTCGCGAGGAGCAGCCCGCCGCCCTCGGATTGCAGGAGGCGCTGATCGACCAGCTGCAGTACCTCGACAGCTGCCTGCCGCAGTATCGCCGGGTGGGCGTGGGCCGCGACGACGGCATGGAGGCGGGCGAGTTCATGGCCATCTACTATGACACCTTGCGGCTGGAGCTGCTGTCCGACAGCACCCGCTGGCTCAGCCTTACACCCGAGGTGCCGTCGAAATACGAAGGTGCCGGATGCTACCGCACCGTCACCGTTGCCCGCTTCCGTGTCCGCCAGAGCGGCAAGGAGTTTGCCTACCTCAACACCCACCTCGACCACGTGAGCGACTACGCCCGCATCCTCGGTGCCCAGGTAATTGGCGACATAGTGGCCAATCGCCTCGGTGAGTTGCCCGCCATCGTGGGTGGCGACATGAACACCGAAGGCGACAGCTCCGAATACAGCGCGTTTGCCTTCTTCCGTCGCGCTGGCCTGCAGGACGCCCGCACCCTGACCGACAGCACCAGCCACGCCATCACCTACAACGCCTTCGGCCAGAACGATGGCGCGGTGATAGACCACTTCCTCGTCCGCGACATCAAGGTCCTCCGCTTCCGCACCCTCAACGGCGATTATGGCGTCCCCTACATCTCCGACCACTATCCGATAGAAATCCTTTTCCGCCTGCCGGAATAGTCGCCTACATACCTCTTAGGTTTTACTCCCCCTTTACTCAAACTTTAATCAAACACTACCTCGGAATAAGGTTCCGCTATGTTTTCACTAAGGATGCATAAGGGTGGGTCAACAAAATAAATTTGGTCATATTTTGAAATTGTCGTACTTTTGCAGATATAAGTAATGCCTAAAAGAACGCCGCTGAATTCGATTTTAATCTGGCGAATAACGTCGGCGGGGACGAGCTCGTAGCTGCTGTGCTGTGGCTGCCGACCAAAGTGGAGGCTGCTGAGGCCCGCGAGCTTGATGAGCGAAGGTTGGGATAAAAGTAGTGTAGCAACGCCTGCGAACACCTTTGAATAAGAACTATTGAAGTGAGCAACTCGGCAACGCCGTAAGGACAGCAGGCCCTCGTGCGGGGGATGAGGAAGCCGCCGCCGTGGAAGTTTCAATACAAGGAAAGCAAAAGAGAGAAGTTCCAATCCGACAACGCAAATGGAGACGCTTGCGGCTCTTGTTTTTGTCGCCTTCAGTGGAGGGAGGCGCCCACGTCCTTTCGGCTATTTGAAAAAAATAACAAAAGTCCGCATGGAAATCGGCTATCTGATGAAACACATAATATACCGCTGATACCGCTTGAGTAAAACACCCACAAAAGGGGCATATTACAATTTGAATATTCAAATTATTGTCAATATTTTTATATTATTGTCAAAAATTTGTGTATCTTTGCACCGTCAAACAGAGCAAAGATGTACGATACACTACATATAGAAGAATTGTATAACGTGTTGGGAAACAGTGAACGAGTGTCCACTTTTGATATTGTGGATTTCTATCGTAGCTATATTCCTGATATGCCAATTTCTACTATTCGATGGAAAATTCATTCTTTAGTAGATAAAGGAATCATATATTCCATCGGTCGTGGTATCTATAAGTTTGGAAGAAAAACCATATTTGAGCCTCATGTCTACCGAAAGACAGAGGTGATAGCGGATATTATGCGACGACGACTTCCTTTTGCGAGTTATTGCCAATGGGATTTGTCGGTGGCAAATACATTTGTACATCACCTGCTCAACATACAGCTATATTTTGTCGATGTGGAGCGCGATGCTGTCGATGCAGCATACCATGAAATAAGAGACACCTATCGCCATACTATTTTATACCGTAATCTTAGCGAGGAACTGCCTTATTACGACGGATACATTGTAGTCAGAAACATGGCCGTCGATGCCCCAACCATTAAGGTGTCTGATTTGCCGATGGCCTCGTTAGAGAAAATACTGGTTGATTTTGCCATCGACCGATTATTTCCTTTCCAAGACACAGAGATTGTCGACATTTATACGAATGCTATTGATTCTTATGCTGTCAATTCCAGTCGGATGCTCCGCTATGCAGGTCGTAGGGGCCGACGCAATATAATAGAAGAAATCCTGGACGAAATAAATTAAACATGATTGCACCACTCTCATTCTCCGCTGACTGGATAATCCAAATATCCAAAAAATACAAAGCCGACAAAATTTTAGTTGAGAAATCAATTCGGGCATTATCATTACTGGAAGGCCTTGCCGAATCCTCGCTGACTTTCGTTTTCAAAGGTGGCACTGCGCTGATGTTGATATTCCAAGAGCCTCGTCGACTGTCTATTGATATTGACATCATTCTTCCCCCGGAAACTACGGATTTAAACTCAGTGCTCCGGCAAGTTGCTTCGGGCAAGAACTTTTCTCGCATTGAAGAACAGGCTCGTGTTTCTGGTGCGATACCCAAGGCCCACTATAAGTTTTACTATCCTTCTGCCGTCGAAAGCAAGGAATCGTACATATTGTTAGACATCCTTTTCGAGCAGGTGCCTTACAGCCAAACAATCGAACTGCCCATTGGCAACATATTCCTTTCAACAGAAGGTGAGAACAGGATGGTCAAAGTTCCCGATGTCAACAACTTGCTCGCAGACAAACTGACAGCTTTTGCTCCACAAACAGTTGGCGTGCCTTACCGCAAAGGGGACAACGAATGTGGAATGGAAATAATAAAGCAGTTGTACGACATAGGACTATTGTTTGACAAAGCTGACGACATAAAGACGATTGCCACAGTGTATCGCGCCATTGCTCAGCAAGAAATAAGATACCGTGATGTGCACCGTTCGGTCGAAGACATCCTTCGTGACACGATGGACCATGCATTGTCCATCTGTTTCCGTCAAGGCCGTAACAATGTCGAGTATCCTGTGCTTGTGCGAGGTCTCAAACAGGCTTCCTCCCATATCTTCTCCGAGCCATACCATTTAGAGAAAGCCATCTTGTCTGCCGCCAAAACCTTTTATCTTGTATCGTTAATAGAATCCGACAGTGCTACAATAAAGAAATATAACAATCGGCAATTGGAGAGGATGACAGATTGGCAATTTACCGATTATGAGTACACAAAACTCAACAAGTTGAAAAAGGCCAATCCCGAGGCGTTCTTCTATCTGTATTTGGCATTGAATATTTCCTACAACCATGATAGGTAATCTGTAGTAATGGACAAGCCTGGCGAAGGGCGGCAGGCTGTTTCAACCCGCAATTTTGATGAGTAACCCGCAACCGTAGCTATCGATTGAGAAATACAATTTCGGAATAAGATTTGGTTGATTTGGATTTTATTCGTATTTTTGTCTCGTGAAAATGAATAAATCGAAATAATTATGGAAATTGACATTGAGAAAATTGCAAAAGAGATTAGCGCTGACAAGAAACCCAGGAAGATTACGCCCAGACAACTTTTCAATGCATTTGGATTTGAAAGACGCACTCCCGGGAACTGCTATTGGGTTGACAAATTTCTGAATGACAACTCTCTTATGGTCACCCCTCACTATAACGACGTTTGGATTGACGAATTCATTTCCATAGATCATAAACCTGTAGCAAAAACAGAAATACCTATTGATCCTATTCGTAGGATTAATTCCCTGGATTCTGCTAATACAATTCCGTCCTATGTGAATAACGACGCACCATTATTGGCAGCAACGACTATCATGCAAAGCTATGATTTCTCGCAGTTACCTGTTATCAATGGGAATGTTCGCAATCTAGTTGGATATATTTCATGGAAAACCATATCAAAGGCAAAAATAAACGGCATTAATTCAGATAGGGTAAAAGACTATATTGAACCTGACGTTGCAACACTGAGTCCAGATACGCCGCTGATACAGGCAATTGAAATTGTAAAGAAACATGATTTTGCAGTTGTACTTGCCAAGGATAAGTCCTTGTATGGCATAGTTACTGCAACAGACGTAACTATTCAGTTTATTGAAGAGTCAGAACCATTTGTTCTTTTGAGTGAATTAGAGGGGCATCTGCGAAACTTGTTACGAGATAAAATATTGGTAGAGGATTTGAAAAAATTATGTTGTAAAGATGCGCAAGAGATATCTTCAATTGATGAAATGACATTTGGCGATTATGTAACTATCTTTGGCAATGAAAAGCAATGGAAGAAATTGAAAATTGCTGCTGACAGGAAGACTTTTGTGGAAGAGCTTGAAGTCATTAGAGGTATTCGGAATGATGTAATGCATTTTCGCCCATCAGGATTGGATGATGGCAAAAAAGAACTATTAAAACGTTTCGTGGACTATTTGCGAGTATTGGTACATTATAAACATGATTGATATAACGCTTTAGATGCGTCTATAAACCGATATGGTTTGTGCATTTAAGAAAGCCTATAATGTGTCATTATTATAGGCTTTCTTCTTTTTTTTATAAATACTATTTCCCCATATTAGAAAAAATGTGTATTTTTGCAGTCGGTTTTGAGGGTGAAATCTCAAGGCCGAAAGTTAATTATTAGAAGCGTTATGCTTCCTTGTACTTGAGAACGTAGGAAATTTTCAAGCCATGGATGAGGATGTATAACGGTTCAACGCTTTTAGCGTGGACTGTTATTACATTATCCATTCGGGTTTTCCTACGACCTTCAAGTACAATGTGAGACATACAGGCCCACGCTTCTTTTGTATACCCGCCGCAGTAGGGTCTATTCGGCACAAAATAGTGGCTATGAGTGAAAATGACATTTTATACGGCTTACTGAAAGTCAAAGAGCAGAATTCCAATGCAACGATAGGCATGGCAGTAGAGCAATTAATGGGACTTGACGGTTTTCATTTCGACAATTTGGGCGGCAACATTGTTACTGTCAATATCTCCGAGAATTGCAAATTTAACAAAGACGATGTGGCTGGAGTTATTGGATTAGTTAGTAGTATGGTAAGGGAAGGAAAGTTATTGCTTGAAGAAAATGACGAAGATTTTGGGACATATACAGAGCATGAACTATTACGTTTGTCAACACCGGGATCTCTTGAACATGTATTGGGTGCTGATAACGAAACATGGACACTATTATCAAGTAAATATTCAATCAATAATTAAACCGTATTTAATATGAAAAAGAAACTTTTTTTAGTGTCCACTTTGCTAATTACGTTAGTACACTCAGCATGGGCGTATGATTTCCAGAAAGACGGCTGGTTCTATGATATAATCAGCAATGCCAATCTTACCGTCCGCATCGTTGGACGGGGTAGTACTCTATCTGGAGAAGTTGATATTCCGGCAAGCGTAACATATAACGGAATCACTTTTAATGTTACGGAAATTGGCAATTATGCTTGTTTTGGTCTAACTTATAATGGGTCTGGTTGGGCTTATAACATGTATCAAAACCGACTTTATAATGCAACTACAATAAACATTCCTAATACAATTACAACCATCGGGGATAGCGCATTTGCTGCTGGAACTGATTATGGAATGGCTCTATTAACCCTCAATATTGCTGGATCTGTAACATCTATTGGATCACATGCCTTTGACGGATGCAGTAGCCTCACGAGCATTAACTTTAATTCGACCACTCCGCCGTCTATAGGAACTGGTGCATTTAATGGTGCTCCTCTCTATGCGTTTGTTTACACACCATGCGGAACATCAACAGCTTACTCCAACAATTCGCAGTTGAATCAGTTTTCTCATTTCGTGGAGGAGGGCGTGTATGGAACGGTAACTCTGCAACAAACGACGGGGGGCACGATAGAAATGACCCAAGAACCGACCTGCACATTGCCTTCAATTATTACAGCAACACCTGCAACCTCATATTCATTCCCAGCATACGATTTTGTATCATGGAGCGACGGTGACACAAACAATCCGCGCTCACTGTATGTGACAAGCGATACTGTGATAAACGCCATCTTCACGCCTCGCCAATTCTACAATATTGCGGAGGTCTTCGATTCAACACAAGGATATGCCGTTGGCGATACGGCATATTATGGTGACATGTCCTCATTCACTGCATATCCATATCACGGTTACTCCTTCTCTGAATGGAAAGCCTATAACTCGTCGACACATCAGTGGTTTACATTCTCGAATGAAAACCCATACTATAGAGTTATGGATTATAGTTTGAGATTGAGAGCAGAATTCACTCCTGCACAATATACGGTAACAGTTCAATCTAATGGAGGCGGAACGGTGAATGTGGGAAGTAGCGGTAACAATACAGGAAGTTTCAATTACCTTTCGTCAGCTTATGTTTATGCGACACCCAGCACTGGATACAGGTTTGTGATGTGGAGCGATAGCAACGAGTTCGCAAGTCGATATATAACGGTTAGAGGCGACACAACACTGTCAGCAGTATTCGCATCCATTGAGAGCCTGCGCGACACGATATATGACACGATTTATGTGCATGACACCACGGTTGTAAATCGCACCGACACCCTTTGGCTGCACGACACCATCATCATCCACGACACTATAATAGTACCGCAGGATGGCATCGGCGATGTGGATATACTGAACGCCAAGGTGTATTCTAGCAACGGACAGATTGTCGTCGAAGGTGCCGAGGGGTACATGGTAATGCTGTATGATGTAAACGGCCGTGTACTCGCAACAAAGCAGGACGAATACACTCCGATGCGTTTCGACGCTCCCGTCAGCGGCACATATATGATCAAGATTGGCAACTATCCTGCACGAAAAGTGGTGGTGATTAGGTAGTGTTGAACTGTCGAAATGTAGAGCGTATCTTTTTGGGGAAAAAGGTACGCTCTTTCTTTTGATGTGGGTGTAAAGCGACCACCGAAAGTCCGCCGAAGGACCGCCGAAAGGTCACAGGGTGATAATGCTAAAAACCAGCGTTTTATGCATTTTCTATAGCTTTTTGTATATTGAGGTGGTTTTCAGCAGGTTTCTGTTAGTACAAAGAAGGCACAAAGAAGGAGCATAGAAGGCAGGAAGAAGGGACAGAGAATGAATGTGTGGTATTCGTAATAAAAAAGCCGATTTTCAAAGAAAAGGATAGCCGAAAGGACGCGGATGCATAACCGCCGCGGAGGGCGACAAAAAGGAAAGGGTGTCTGTAACAGACACCCTTTGCCGTTGTAGGGTTGAAACTTTTCTCTTTTGCGTTTCTTGGATTACTCTTCCTCGTTGGCGGCTTCC
>DGTD01000027.1:26964-40764 GCA_002396385.1 Bacteroidales bacterium UBA4345 | reverse complement strand
TGCCAAGCGGAAAGAAAAGAAAAAGACATAAAATGGCGACCCACAAGCGTAAAAAGCGTCTAAAGAAGGATCGTCACAAGAAGAAGTAATAAGGCTTGGCCTTATATGTTTGTCTTCTTTATGTCGACAAAAAGCAAAGGAACAAATCTGCAGATTTCTTCTCAGGTTTGTTCTTTGTTTTATAAGCACATATTGTTTAACTTTTTTTTATAGTGAAAAACGAATTAGTTATCGATGCCCAAGGCTCGAACGTCAACATCGCTCTTTTGGAAGACGGACGGCTCGCTGAACTGAACAGGGAGAACGGTAAGGCTTCTTTCGCTGTTGGCGACATTTACCTCGCTAAGGTGAGGAAAATTATGCCGGAGCTCAATGCTGCATTCGTTGACGTGGGGTACGAACGTAGTGCCTTCCTTCATTACCAGGACCTCGGTCCGCAGTTCCGCTCTATGGTGGCTTTCACCAAGGGCGTTATCTCCAATGGTAAGAAGGTGGCGGCTGTTTCCAAACTCCAAATGCAAAAGGAAATTAGCAAAAACGGGTCTATTACCGAGGTGCTTGATAAAGGTCTCGAAATTCTCGTCCAAATTGCTAAGGAGCCTATTAACACTAAAGGACCCCGGCTCACTTCCGAAATTTCTATCGCCGGACGGTACATTGTGCTTATGCCGTTCGCCGATAAAATCTATGTTTCGCAGAAGATTAAGTCGGGTGAGGAGCGTGGACGTATTAAGACTATGCTCCGCAAGTGCAAACCGAAAAATTTCGGTGTTATTGTCCGTACTGTGGCTGAGGGGAGGTCGCAGGAAGAACTTTCTTTCGAACTGAACGAACTTGTTAAGAAATGGAACAATGCGGTCGCTTCTATCGACCGCAATAAGGAGCCCCAACTGCTTTACCAAGAGTGCTCGCGTACCGTTTCCATTCTCCGTGACATCTTTAATCCTTCGTTCGATAGCATTTTCGTCAACGAAAAGGAGACTTTTCACCAAATTTGTGATTACGTCCGCTTCATTGCCCCTGAAAAGGAGTCGATTGTTAAACTCTACAACAACGACCAACCTATTTTCGACCACTTCAACATCACTAAACAGCTGAAATCGTCTTTCGGTAGGACTGTTTCTTTCAAAAACGGAGCTTATCTCATTATCGAGAAAACCGAGGCCATGCATGTCGTTGATGTTAACAGTGGTAACAAGTCGAAAGCCGGATATGACCAGGAAATGAACGCTATTGAGGTCAACCTCGCTGCCGCCGATGAAATTGCTCACCAACTCCGCTTGAGAGATATTGGGGGCATCATTGTCATCGACTTCATCGATATGGTCAAACCCGAAAACAGACAAAAACTCTTTGAACGTATGCGCGACAATATGGCGAAAGATCGCGCAAGACACAATATCTTGCAACTCAGTAAGTTCGGACTGATGCAGATTACCCGCCAAAGGGTTCGGCCTGCTATGACGGTCGAAACCGAGGAGGTTTGCCCTACTTGTCACGGTAAGGGTGTCGCACAACCGTCTCTCCTCTTTACTGATGAATTGGAGGGAAAAATGGATTTTGTGAGGAATACGCTCAAAATTAACAACTTTAAACTTTACATCCACCCGTTTGTCGAGTCGTTTGTCTCTAAAGGGTGGTTCTTCTCTTCCATTAAGCACAGATGGAAAAAGATGTTCGGTGTCAAGGTCTTGGCCGACCAGAACTTGGGATTCCTTCAATCGCGCTTTGTTGACAGCAATGGCGATATTATCAATCTCAACGATAATCCCGATACCGACGAACTCAACAAATGCCAAGACGACTGATTCTCGTCTGGTGTTCTTTTTAGGGCTCTTGCTGATAACAATCCCTGCTGAAAAATGAAGCACGACCATTCCCCTTGGTCGTGCTTTTTCGTTTCTACTTTTATTATTCTGGCAAAGTTTCTATTTTACTGATATAATTTTTCTTGTACTCCAAAGAATACAGCACGAGCTTGAAGTGCACCTCCCATGGCGTTGATGCCATCTGGAATAGAACCGAATTTGAGGCCGAGCAAGGCAGGAAGCTTGTCCGTTCCCATTTCGTCGATACCCGAATTGACGTAGGTCTGCAATAGGAAGTCAACAAACTCGTTCTGCTTTTCGCTGAGTGTCTTTCTGTATTCCTCCGCTCTTACGGCACGTTCCATTCGGGCTATTGGTGTACTGTTGTATTCGATAAACTCAAGCACATCCATTAGGTCGCAGTTGTCTGCATTGATAAGGGTGCGGATTTTCTTCAAGTTTTCTGTACCGAACCCCGCCGCTTCTAGCTTTTCGAGCAAAGCCTTTCGGGTGTCGGGGTTGGACCACTGTTTGTGCAGGTCGGCAGAATCTTTGAAAAACTCTGGTAATTTGCCGAACATGCTTCTGATAAACTCGTCTGTGCTGACTGGTTTGCCGTCTGCACCCCAGAACATGTCGGTCTTGATATGCTGAATGTTGCGTTTTGTGCCGTCGGAAAGGCGGATTTCAAGCGGTTCCTTCTTCTTGTATTCTTCATCAGGTTCTTCTGCTCCTGGAATTGGATTTACCAAGACTCGATATTTAGTTTTCGTTTCAGTTTCCTCACAAGTGCAGGGATTGTTATCGCACTTAGAGCATACGGGTTCGCCATCCCAGTCCCTATCGTTGAACTTCTCGTAAGCCTTGACGAAATCGTAAATGGTGAAATAGTATTTTCCTTCGTATAGGCGAGTCCCGCGACCTATTATCTGCTTGAACTCTACCATACTGTTTACAGGTCTCAGCAACACAATGTTGCGTACGTTCAAGGCATCCACTCCCGTACTCAACTTCTGTGAGGTGGTGAGGATGGTTGGTATCATCTTCTCGTTGTCTTGGAACTCTTTTAGGTATTGTTCGCCCTGCTTCCCATCGTTGGCTGTTACACGCACACAGAAATTCGGATTGGTATTGCCAAGTGCCTTCGCTTCCTGGTTTATCATGTCCCTTATGGCTGCAGCATGGTTTTGGGTGGCACAGAACACCAGCGTTTTTTCGTTGATGCCGACATACTTCATAAACTCCTTCACCCTTGCACGGTCACGGTCTTTTATGACGATATTGCCGTTGTAAAAGTCTGTCTCCGTATATACACGTCCTTCTTCTACATCTCCGCTAACCACTTCGTCTTCTGGATTGTAGATGTAGTCGTCGATGTTGCTCTGCATCTTGCAGTGGCGGAACGGCGTTAAGAATCCGTCTTCAATACCATCCCTTAGCGAATAGCGGTAAACAGGTTCTCCGAAATACTTGTAGGTGTCGGCATTCACGTCACATCTTGGTGTGGCGGTTAAACCTATCTGCACGGCCTCGTCGAAGTATTCCATAATCTTGCGCCAGTTGCTTTCGTCTTTGGCACCGCCTCGGTGACACTCGTCGATGATGATGAGGTCGAAGAAATCCTTGTGGTACTGGCCGTAGTTGACTTCCTCACCGTTCTTGGTCAAGAAGGTTTGGAAGATGGTGAAGAACACGCTGCCGTTGGTCGGCACTTTGCCGTCCTTGCGTATGCTTTTCGGGTCGATACGCACCAATGCGTCCTGTTTGAAACCGAAGAACCCGCTGAATCCTTGGTCTGCCAAGATGTTGCGGTCCGTTAGGAAAAGGATTCTCGGACGGTTGCCCGTTTTTTTCACATTCCACTTGGTCTCAAACAGCTTGTAGGAGATTTGGAAGGCGATAAAGGTCTTACCCGTACCGGTGGCAAGGGTAAGCAGTATGCGGTCACGCCCTTTGGCAATAGCTTCAAGGGTCTTGTTGATGGCAATTTCCTGGTAGTAGCGTGGATTTCTGCCTTCTGTAAGGTACAGAGGTTGGGCGTTGAACTTGTCGCGCCATTCGTCTACATCACCGAAGGTCATATTCCAAAGTTCATCTGGAGTAGGGAACGCATCTACATCGTGTTCTTCCCCAGTGGACATATCCATAAAGTAGATATGGTCGCCATCGGTGGCATAGGTAAAGCGGATGCAGAGTTTCTTGGCATATTCCTTCGCCTGCATCACCCCTTCCTTATAGCCAACTTCGTCGCTCTTGGCTTCCACCACCGCAAGCTTTACACCCTTATGAATAAGGATGTAGTCTGCTTTCTTTGGAACAGCCTTAACTGTTGCACTGATTCGGCCGTTGGTAATTTTATATTCGGTCTTTATCAGGCTGTCTCCACTTCCCCAACCGCTGGCTTTGAGTTGTGGATCTATCTTATGTAGCCGGGTATCGGATTCGTTCATAATACGTAATTCTTAGATTTTTGAAAGAATGAGAACATCTTCTAACTGCACGGTGTCTTTTCTTGAAATTCCCTCAAAATCAGATGTATAATTAAATCTGTTTGCAGATAGAACATCGATAGTGGCGTTCCACCTCTTTTGTCCGTGTATATAGCCGCCATCAGGATCAAGACACATTATCCGTTTTATGTCTTCACCATCGTTTTCATAACCTATGGCAAGCATAGCATGGGCGTAGCTTGCATTAGCAATACTGATAATGATAGGTTTGTCATCATCTATACACTCTCTTATAACAGAAAGTGCAGACATGTTTTTAGTCAGTTTGTGTTCAACGGAGACAACATTGGAGAAACTTGATTCTATTAGTTTCTTCATTTTGTAATAAGACTGACCATCCCGATGCATACCATAATCCTCACAGAAAACCCTAAACAATCGCTTGGTGTTCTGATTTTTGTGTTGGACCTTAATGTGGGTATCACTTTCATAAATGCACTGTAGGATAAGTAGATTCATGATTAGCGAATAGGTAGCGCAAGCGCCATCCATACTGCCTTGTTTTTTGAACAAAGGGCGGAATTTCCCGCTTTTGTCCTTACACACAAGCTCTCTCACACCGTTGAGTTCTTGCATTTTCAAGTTGCTTATCACTTTCCTTCCCATTGGAGTGTATTTTATAGTTCGCCACTGAATGCCTTACGCAGTATGCTCTGCTTTAAGGCTTCGTATTCGGTGAGTTCTTGGTCGTAATTGGTTTGAATTTCTTGACAAATAAGATTGATTCTATCTAATGTATTTACGACCTCTTTTTGAATTTCTGGATTAGGATAAGGAACAAGCATATCTGTAAGTGCCGAAATACCAACATTTCCTTGCCCAACAGCTCCACCTTCATTTGCAAAATATTGAGATTTAAATGATTCAGTGTAAGAGAAATAAAGAAAGAACTTTGGAGTGAAATTCGAATCTGTAACCCTAACTCTTGCTACTCGTTGATTCAAAAGTAGGTTCTCCTTCTGTATTAAAGATACGAAACCGTAATCTCTTTTGTTCTTTGTTCCTGTTTGCGTTATTACCAAATCATTGATTAAAAGTTCTGCTTTTTTTAGATCTACAGAATCTATTTTATTAATGAAAATTGGCGAGCTCTTTAAAAGGATTTTCCCTTGTTTTACATTACCAATTCTTAAAATCTGATATTTACCTTCTTTTTCAAATAAATTGCTTTTGAAAGCAAAGCCACTAGAAATTTTAGCTAATTCAGAAAGTTTTGTGTTATTATTAAATTTCGAAAAAATATTGTTTACTGACGCTTGCCACAAATCCTTAACCGCTTGAAGCCCTTTTTCGGCATTCTGCTTTAGTCCGTCTATCTTCGCAAAGGCTTCGTCCAACTTCTTTACGATGCGGTCCTGCTCGGAGAGAGGGGGAACGGGGATTTCAAATCCTTTTATCTGACTTGTGCTTAAGTTTGGTTGTGCCGCACCTGCTGCGATTCTTAGACTTTCTTCTGTTTTTGTTTGGAGAAAGTAGTAAAGATACAAATGGTTAAGTTTATCTTTATGTTCTCGAAATAATCCAACTCGCTGATTTTGAAAGAATTCTTTTCCAGTTTTATTGATACCGAGTTTTCCTGTAGTACCGCCTGACATCGCAATCAGAATATCATTAGGACGGACCTTAAAATTTGAAAGGTCATCATTAATTTTGTGGGGATCCACATAGGTCATTTTCTCTGTAGAAACCTCCCCATTTTGAATGTCGGAAATTCTCACGACACCAACGCCTGTTTCACAGAATGAATTGCTTTTAAAAGCAAAACCATTTTGGAAATCGCAAATTGTTCCCAATGTTTGTACTTTCCACCCTTCTTTCATACCAACCCCTCCTTATCATTTTTCAGACCTTCATTTTCTTTGCGTAGGAAATCCAAGATTCGCTCTTTGCTTGGTAATTGCAACTCATATTTAGATATAATTAAATTCGGATCGACACCAATTGTTGCGTATTCTGCCATTTCTTGTCCCACCTCTGTACACATTAATATACCAATGGGGTCGTTGTCATCAGCAAGCTTTATATTCTTTCTATAATAGCCTAAATACATATTAAGTTGGGCTACATCTGAATAATCTAAACGATGTGCTTTTAATTCAATTATAACATGCCTCTTCAGAATGCGATGATAAAAAACGAGGTCTGCTTTGTAATATCTATCATCTATCAGCATTTTCTGTTGACGCGCTTCGAAACAAAATCCCATACCCAATTCAAGTATAAACTCTTGCAAGTGGTCTATGATAGCAGACTCTAAATCAGTCTCCTCCACAACGTCCTTAGCGTTCAAACCCAAGAACTCGAACACGAAAGGAGATTTGATGTCCGTTGCAATATCTGCTATTTCCGCCTTTTTATCAACAAGTGTAGCCAAATGCTCTGGTTTGCTACTCCAGCCACTTCGCTCATAGTAATTACTATCTATTTGACGCTGTAATTCCCTTACACTCCAAGTTCCACGAATTGACATCACCTCATAAAAAGTGCGTTTAAGCGGATCTTTAAGGGACATTATGGTTGTAAAGTGAGTAAATGACAAGTGGTTGAAGAGTAAATGGGGTGCAACTGTAGGTTCTGTTACCTTCTCTGAAATTAACTGGCTATCAGAAAGGTCAGTCAGTGACTGACTAATTTTATTCTTTTGAATATCAGATAACTGCAATTCGTCAGTCAGTGACTGACGAATTGGTTCTATTGCTAACAAGAAGTTTGAAATTTCATACGATAGCGATGGATATAACTGATAGAACTGACGACATAGTTTGAGTGTCGTCTCTCCATATTTCTTTTTCCCAAGTCGATTTGACAATTCAGGAATTAGATTTGTTCCATATTTTGCCCTATCTTCACCTTTCTGTTCATACTCTACAATATAGTACCCCGTTAACCATGCTTTAGCCGTCACATGGCGGTTAATGACAAGCCGTGCATTATTTTGCAACACCTTGTTTGCTTGCTCAATATGTGATACTAAAACCTCGAAATTCATACCAACCCCTTCAATTCGTTAAACAACGCAGTTCTTTCGTTGGCAAGTTGTTCAATCACAGCCATTATTTCTTCTGGCGTACGCTCGTCCACCACTTCCACCTTGTTCGGGTTCTTAGCCGATAGGTCGTAGTTCTCGTCGAGGTCTGCCACATCGAGGAACCAAGAGTTTTCTGTCTCTTGCTTGTCCTTCTGTAGTTTTAAGAAATCAGCCAAGTCGTTCTCGTTAAGCGGATTGGTCTTACCCAATGTGCGGTCGAGGTTTAACTGGTAATACCACACCTTTTGTGTTGGTGCTCCCTTCTTGAAGAACAACACAACGGTCTTCACTCCCGCTCCCTGGAACACGCCCGAAGGAAGGTCAAGCACTGTATGAAGGTTGCAATCTTCTAGCAGTTTCTTACGGAGTGCGACACTTGCATTGTCGGTATTGCTCAAGAAGGTGTTTTTGATAACGATACCCGCTTCTCCCCCCGCTTTCAGCATCTTGATAAAGTGCTGTAGGAACAAATAGGCAGTTTCGCTGGTCTTGATAGGGAAATTCTGCTGCACCTCATCACGTTCCTTGCCTCCAAAAGGTGGGTTCGCCCCTATCTTATCTACCTGGTCTCTTGGTTGGATGTCTGCCAAGTTCTCGTTAAGGGTGTTGGTCTTGATGATGTTTGGCGATTCAATGCCATGCAGAATCATGTTCATAATGGCAATGATGTAGGCAAGTGCCTTTACTTCTTTGCCACGGAAAGTATTGTCCTGCAAAATGCGTTCTTCTTCGGTAGTTTTTACCTTCTCGTGCATATAGTTGTAGGCTTCACAAGGGAAACCGGCACTACCACAAGCACCGTCGTAGAACGATTCGCCAATCTTCGGATCGATAACCTTGATGATGGTACGAATGAGTGGGCGTGGGGTGTAATACTCGCCACCATTACGGCCGGCATTACCCATCTGTGCCAACCGGCTCTCGTAGAGGGCTGACATTTCGTGCTTTTCTTCCGAGGTTTGGAACCGGAGCGAGTCCACCAATTCGAGCACCTCACGCAAGTTGTAGCCAGAAACAATCTTGTTCTTCACTTCCTTGAAGATGACACCAATCTTTTTCTCTACGGTGCCGTCTTGTGCCGTTTCAAGGAATTTTGCAAGGTAAGGGAACAATTTCAAGTTGACAAACTCAATAAGGTCGTCACCCACAAGGGCACGCTGGCGGTCATATTCACCGTTGGTCTTTGGCATTGCCCAGGTGCTCCAGCGATATTCTTCACCGATGATTGGTGTATAAGTTGCACCCGTAAGAATAGAAGCCTGTGCTCTTGTTTGGTCAAGGTCGTCAAGATACTTGAGGAAGAGAATCCAGCTACTCTGTTCCACATAATCGAGGGCGGTGGCACAACCTTCGTCCACACGCAGTTTGTCGTCTATCTGTTTGAATACTTGTTCGAATGCCATATCAGGTAAAACTTTTTCTTTAAGAATATCCGAATTTTATCAAATTTACAAAGAAATCGGTCATGGCTCTTTCTTTACTCCCGCTTTTTTCTCTTGTTTATACAGAAAAAAGCTGGTGGGCGTAGCAGTCCTGTTAATACCGAATTTATAGCGTTTTACTTCTCTTTTCGTTTCTTTTTTCTGATCCGGGTGGGAAAACATCATCTCCTATAGGCATTGTCCTATGCTTCTTTTTTTTGCTCATTTTTGATGCTTTTTTGCTCTTTTCCCATTTTTTTTAAACCACTATTTTTGTTCTAGTTAAAACAAATAAATTGTATTGCTTATGGAAACGCTTAAAATAGTATTGTTGATTTTGCTAGTGTTGGGTTTGCCAATTGCTTCTGTCGTTACCTATTTCATCCGATTTGGATCTCTATTCTATGTCCTGAGTCTGGTTCCTTTACTAATGCTGATTGTTGAATTTTTGATTCTAGGAGAAAAAGGTATGGCGCTTCTTCTCTTTTTGGCCCTTTTTGTTGTAGAGCTCGTGGTTATGTTAAAGTGGGGATTTTCCTTTAAATCTTTCCTTTTAGGCACGTCTATCACTTCTCTTTTGGGCCTCACTTCCTTCTTTACGCTGAATTTTTCTTGTGGAGGCAACTAATGGCATATATGTAACAGGAATGCGGTTTTAGCAGTCTATTCCTAGCCTCTTTCCGTCAGTCTGGCAAGAAACTCGTAGTGCTCGCCGTCCATCACTTTCTCGCAGTTGAAACCGCAGTTCTCTGCAAAGGTTTTTAATGTGTTGTAGTCGGTGTAGAGCCAGTCGAAGTCTTCGCCCCTTATGTTTTTGTAGCGCATCTGGTAGACCACTTCTCCGTAGTAGTCTCCTTCCAGCATCTCCATATCTGTGTCTCCATCCTCATCCTCATAGAGGTAGCAGAGGTCGCTGCTGTCTATCAATACCTGTCCGCCTTCTTTAAGTAGTTGGCGTAAACGGTTCAGCAACAGGGGTAGTCGCTCCAGTTTGCCTGCTATGCCTGTGCCGTTCATCAATAGTAGAATAGTGTCGTATTTTTGGCTTAGGTTGGGGGCCATCAAGTTTACGCAGCGTACATCCTCCAGGCCTTGTGCCCTCATGGCCTCGCATGCCAAAGGCGATATGTCTATGGCGGTGTGCCGGCTGGTCTGGTCGTCTTTCTTGCTTATCAGGGCAAGTGTGTGGCATCCGCTGCCTGCGCCTACGTCCAAAGTGTCTCCTTTGGTCAGCTCTAGGGCTTTCTGCTCTATTGCTGGCATCTGCTCATAGGTCCTGAAAAGGTAGTTGACGGGTATTTCGTCTTCATCGAACATTTCAGAAAGGACTCTCAGTTTCCCGGCCTTCCCTTTTTGTTGGTATTCGGCTATGGCTGCGCCCATTGGGTCTTTCTCTGGTGTCAGTGTCTGGTATTCTTTTTCCATTTTTGTCTGTTTTGTGTGTGGACTTCAGTTTGCGGCTGTTTAAAGTTCCACCATGTCTAACTCGTGTTCTAGCCTTTCTCGGTATACAGGGTCTTTCCAACAACTTTTGCGCCAGTTTTCCAAGTCTTCGGCTGTCCCTTTCCAAATAGAAATGTCCACCTTCCCCTTTATGCCCCGTATTTTCCCCTTCTCGGTAAATTGCCAGAACAGCCAGTCGTCTTTCGAACGGGGTGGGGTGGTGTCGTACCGTGCAATCCAGAAGTGGTAGGCGTCGAACTCGGGGGTGTTCAGCACTTTTTCCCTTGTCTTGTCTGAACAGTAGATGAGCGGTTTCCCGCCCGTTGCGTCTTCTACCAGTTGCAGCCATTGCAACACTTTCTTCCGGTATTCGCTGTAGGGTTTCCCCACGTAGTCGCTTTCTATGTCGAGTATGGGTGGAAATCCAGCGCTGTCGGGTTGGGCTACCTCTATGAAATTGTTGGCTTGGTTCACAATGTTGGTGTCGTTTATCAGCACGTGGTAGGCGCCTGTCTTGTAACCGTGCGACCTTGCCTCTTCTTTCTTTTCTGCATAGGTTTTGTCGAGCGCCCTTCCTTGGGTGGCTTTCAGAAATACGAAACTTGCGGGCAGACACTCGTGGGTTTTCTCAAAGGTGATGGTGTCGCGGTCGGTGTCGTAGTAGATGCCTATCTCGTCCCATTTTATGTTAGTCTGGTAGCGCGAAAGGTCTATGCCGTACACACGCACGTCTTTCCCTTTTATCCATCGGCACACCGAATGCCCGAAGCGGGTGCTTGTTGCGATGTAGGTGGCTGTGCCTGCAAGTACAACGGCTAGCACGCATATCACGATGGCTTTTGTGGAAACCGGACTGCTCTTTCGGCCTTTTTTCCGGTTGGTTGCCTTCGTTTTCTGTGTTTTGGGCGTGTTTGTTGAGGGTCTCTTTTGTTTGGTTCCTTTTGTTGCCATTGGTTCGTGTGGGGGAAAGATGTTTCCGGTTGGCCTGTTGTTGATTTGGCTTATTAAGTAAACGGCGAACTGGACTTTCCATCCAATTCGCCGTTTGTATTTGTACGAGGGGGGCTGGCGTTGCCGGCCCGCTCTTCCTTTTTAGAATTTGCTCTTTAAAATGTCAACGGCTTTCTGGAGTCCGTCGGCGTTCTTTCCACCTGCCTGTGCGAAGAATGGCTGACCGCCGCCACCGCCGAGAATCTCTTTTGCGGCTTCGCGAATCATCTGGCTTGCATTGAGGCCTGTGGCAACTAAAGCGTCGCTCATGACAACGGTAAGGGTAGGCTTGCCGTCTTTCTTTGTGCCGGCAATGAAGACAAACTTGTCTTTTACATCGTTCCTGATCTGGAAGCCGATGCTCTTCACCATTTCGGCTGGCATTTCAGTACCGATTGGCAGGCTGATTATCTTAACGTCGCCCTTGATTTCTGCTTTTTCTATTAGGGCTGCTTTCTGCTGCTGAACCTTTTCTTGAACGAATTTTTCCACGTCTTTCTTAAGTTCTGCGTTCTCTTCCACTGCCTTGCGGATGGCCTGTTCCAGATTTGGAACGTTGTTGAACATTTCCTTGAGGGTGCGGAGTACATCTTGCTGTGCGTTGAAGAGTTCTTCTGCCTTTGCTGCAGATACTGCTTCAATACGGCGTACGCCTGCAGCGACACTGCTTTCGCTGATGATTTTGATCATACCGATGCGGCCGGTGCTGCAGGTGTGTGTACCGCCACAGAACTCAACTGACGGACCGTATTTGACTACGCGGACATTGTCGCCATATTTTTCACCGAACAATGCAATTGCGCCCAACTTCTTGGCCTCTTCTATAGGCATGGCCCGTTCTTCCCAAAGAGCGATGTCCTGGCGTACCATGTCGTTTGCAATCTGTTCTGCCTTGCGGAGTTCCTCGTCGGTCACTTTCTGGAAGTGGCTGAAGTCGAAACGGAGGCTGTCTGCAGTTACCAACGATCCCTTCTGTTCTACGTGGCTGCCCAAGACTTGGCGCAGTGCGTAGTCGAGCAAGTGGGTAGCGGTGTGGTTGTTGGCAATAGCCTGACGGCGTGCAGCATCTACAACGGCCTTTACCTTGCCGGCTGGGTTGGCTGGCATCTTCTTCGCCAAGTGTACACTCAGGTCGTTCTCTTTCTTGGTGTCGACTATGCTTATTTTTTCGCCATCTACCTCAAGGTAGCCGGTGTCGCCCACCTGACCACCCATCTCGGCGTAGAATGGAGTCTTTTCAATTACAATCTGGTAAAGGGTGTCCTTTTTCTGCTTAATCTGTCTGTAGCGCAGTATCTTGGTATCTGCTTCAAGTTCGTCGTAACCGACGAATGAAGGCTCGCCTTCGTTTACTGTTACCCAGTCGCCTGTTTCTACGCTGGCAGCGTTACGTGCGCGTTCCTTCTGCTTGTTCATTTCTTCGTTGAACTCTGCCTCGTTCAAGGTCATGCCGTTCTCACGGAGTATGAGCTCGGTCAGGTCGAGAGGGAAACCGAAGGTGTCGAACAGGGTGAATGCCTCTTTACCGCTGATTTCAGTCTTGCCCTGCTTCTTGGTCTCGGCCATCAACTTGTCGAGCAAGCCGATACCGTTTGCCAATGTGCGCAGGAAGGAATCTTCCTCTTCCTTTATCACTTTGGTCTCAAGCTCCTGCTGGGCTGCAATTTCTGGGTAGGCTGCGCCCATGCTCTCTACAACTGCTGGCACCAGCTTGTACATGAATGCCTCTTGCTGGCCTAAGAAGGTGTAGCCGTAACGCACGGCACGGCGCAGAATACGGCGGATGACATAACCGGCTTTTGCGTTGCTTGGCAACTGGCCGTCGGCTATCGAGAAGACCAGGGTGCGGATGTGGTCCGCAATGACACGCATGGCAATGTCTACATTCTTGTCTTTACCGTACTGGTGATTGGTGATTTTCCCAATTTCTGCAATAAGCGGAGTGAAGACGTCGGTGTCGTAGTTCGACTTTTTGCCCTGTAGGGCCATACACAGGCGCTCAAAACCCATACCGGTGTCGATTACTTTTGCAGGAAGTCCTTCCAGACTGCCGTCTGCCTTGCGGTTATATTGCATGAACACGAGGTTCCATATCTCTATTACCTGAGGGTTGTCGTGGTTCACAAGGTCACGGCCTGGCACTTTGGCTTTCTCCGACTCGTCGCGGAGGTCTATGTGGATTTCTGAACAAGGACCGCACGGACCCGTGTCGCCCATTTCCCAAAAATTGTCGTGCTTGTTGCCTTTCAAAATTCGTTCTTCGGGAAGATATTGTTTCCAAATGTCGAACGCTTCCTGGTCAAACGACGTTCCGTCGGTTTTGTCACCCTCGAAAACAGTGGCATACAGACAATTTTTGTCAATTTTCAACACTTCGGTCAGATATTCCCACGCCCACGAAATTGCTTCTTTCTTGAAATAGTCGCCGAACGACCAGTTNNATTGCTCCCAGTAGCCGGCTGCTTCGTTGTCGCGTTCCAGACCTTCTTCCTTGCTACCCTCGAATACGGTGGCATAAAGGTATTTTGGGTCTAGTTTCAAAACGCCGGTCAGGTATTCCCATGCCCAGTCTATTGCCTCTTTCTTGAAATAGTCGCCAA
>DGTD01000027.1:0-26883 GCA_002396385.1 Bacteroidales bacterium UBA4345 | reverse complement strand
GTGTGGTGGTAGGTGTCGTGGCCTACTTCCTCCAAGTCGTTGTGCTTGCCGCTAACACGGAGGCACTTCTGTGAGTCGGCGCAGCGTTTGCTCTTTGGTGCCGCATTTCCCAAAATGATGTCTTTAAATTGGTTCATACCTGCATTGGTGAACATCAGTGTGGGGTCGTTCTTTACAACCATTGGTGCCGATGGCACTATCAAGTGCCCTTTCGATGCGAAGAAATCGAGAAACGATTGGCGAATTTCTTTTGCTGTAAGCATGTTTTTATTTTGTATATGTTATTTTTCTGTTCTTTGTTCCGACAGACAGCAGGGGGTGACACCTCTGCCCCTGTCGCATTTTAACTTGCAAAGTTACTAACTATTTGCCACTTTATACTTCAAAACTTCCTTTTTCTTTGTCTCTTAGTGCTCTTTGGGGAAACTTGGTCTTGGTGTGGCTGGTCTCTTTTGGTTGCTGTTGCGTTGCTCCCGTTCGCTAACGTACCACCTTCTGCGTCACTACCAATCCGTTGCCCAGGTCTCTTTTCACTATTAATACACGCTGTTTTTAGAAAAAACGAATGAACACTGGCTGTGATTTATGCCCTATTGCCCCTTTGGGTGTCCTCATGTCTTTTACGTTTGTCTTTTTCGGAGCAAATGTTTTCCGCTCTGGAATAAGTATTATTCTATTCTTGGAAAGCATGGTAATTTTACGCAAAAAAAATAAGAGATGACCCAGTTAAGTGTAAATATCAACAAGGTTGCTACCATCCGCAATGCTCGTGGCGGCAACATGCCCAACTTAGTAAAATTTGCTTTAGATTGTGAACAATTCGGTGCCCAGGGCATTACGGTGCACCCCCGGCCCGACGAACGCCATGTACGCTATGCCGATGTGAATGAACTTCGGCCGTTGCTTTCACAAGAGTTTAATATTGAGGGGAACCCCATTCCCAAATTTATTGAACTGGTTACTAATGTGAAGCCTGCCCAAGTGACGCTGGTGCCTGATGCCGACAATGCCATTACTAGTAATGCGGGGTGGGATACCCTACGGAATGCCGATTTCCTACGTAATGTGGTCGAAGACTTCAAAAAACATGGTATTCGCGTTTCTATCTTTGTCGATCCCATTCCCGACATGATCAGAAAGGCGGCTGAAATTGGTGCCGACCGTGTCGAACTCTACACCGAAGCCTATGCCTCGCATTATGCTGCCGACCCTGAAAAGGCCATTCAACCCTATGTGCTGGCGGCTGAAGTGGCGCGCGAATGCGGAATCGGACTTAATGCGGGTCATGATCTGAGCCTTGAGAACCTGGCTTTTTTCCATAAGCGGATTCCTTGGGTCGATGAGGTTTCCATCGGTCACGCTCTGATTAGCGATGCCCTCTACTTGGGTATTAAAGAAACTATTCACCAATATCTTAAATGCTTGAAAGATTGACTATGAATACAGAACTTATTGTAATGCTCACCCATAACGACCTTACTGTGCGAAACGCATACCAGGTCTTCGAACAATGTAAAGATACCAAGGCTTTGTATTGGGGGTTTAAAGAAAAACCGCTTCCTATCGAGGAAATGCGGCGTATATATGCCAAGATGAAGGATTGCGGCAAACGTACCGTGTTGGAAGTGGTCGCTTATTCTGAAAAGGAGGGCCTTGAAGGAGCTCAGATGGCTGCTTCGTGCGGTTGCGACATCCTTATGGGCACTTGCTTCCACGATTCTATTCTTCAGTTCTGCCAGCTCCACAATATCACCTACATGCCTTTTGTTGGCCGTATTACTGGGCGGCCTTCTGTCTTGGAAGGCTCTGTCGAGTCTATGTTGGCGGAAGCTGAAAGGTTAAAGGCGTTGGGTGTCTCAGGCGTTGACCTCTTGGGTTACCGTTACACCGACAATGCACAACAGCTGGTTTCCGATATGGTTTCGAAATCTGGCGTTCAGGTCTGTGTGGCTGGCAGCATCAACAGCTACGAGCGGCTCCGGTTTATTAAAAAGGTTCAGCCTTGGGCTTTTACCATCGGTAGCGCTTTCTTCGACTGCAAATTTGGCTCTTCTATGGCCAAACAGATCAACAAAGTTTGCGATTTTATCAATTCTGAAGAAACTGTACTTTCCGACGCAGTTCCTCTTTGTGTGTAGTTGTATAGGTGCCGATAACGGTTCTTTCTGCCTTTTGTGCGGATGCCTTTGGCTGGTTTATACGTATAAAAAAGCCGCTGGGTTATTTCCCCGCGGCTTTTTCTTTCTTGTATCTAGCTCTGTGAATGTTTCCCGATGACAATATGCATATATTTTCTCGGTCGGCTTTTAGTTGTTTTATTTCGTTAGTTCGGCATTGTGCATGAATACCGGAAGCCTCCCTCTTAAATGAAAAAACGCATAATGATCTGTTCCAAACAAAAAGCCAGGTCCTCTTATTTCTGATAGGTCAGAACAAAACGAGGACTGCCGTATGCGAGTGGTTTTGTCTTTTTCAGGTACCAGATGTCTCCTGTGTTTACGTTCATCAGATAGACCTCTTGTCCGGCTACCAGTTGGTAGTTGGTCTTGCCTTTATATGTGGTGTTGTTGGTTGAATTCTCAACATCTAGCAAGTACATCCTCTCGCCTTTCAATAACCAGACCTCTCCTGTCTCTTTGTTTATGCGGTAGTAGTCTGAACTGTTATTAAAATGGACAATCTCCATTGTGGGACCATCTATGTGTGATTTCGCATCCTCATACTGGAGTTTTTCGCTTTGATTGTTGCTTTGTTCTTGCGCGTTGGTAACGAACGATAACAACAAGATAGGAAGGATTAGAATGATTTTTTTCATATTGTGTTTATTTCGTTTTTGTTGAATAGATGAAGCTTTTCTTCATATTTTTGACTTATCATTTAGCAAAATTAGCAACCCAGCTGCAATTATAAAAGAAACATCCCTTTCCCATCGTGTATCTGTTATGCTAACGGCGTACTATGCACAATAAAAAATCATATTTTTGTCTCATTAAGTGTTGTCTAATGCAAATTGATTAAATAGATGACAAGCAATTTTTTGAAATTTCTCTTTTTTGCTGTGCCTGTGTTCTTCGGATTTGCCTGTAGTAGCGATGATGAAAGTGAGGATGATTATTCAGTAGGCAATTGGTCTCCAGTTATTTGGGAATATGATGGAGCGGACTATAAAAGTGCTGTCACAATCCAAGTTCCAAATTCAGGTGGTGAATATAAATTGAAATGTAAGAATTACAACCCTTGGATTACATATTTTAATGTCTGCGCAGATACATCCGCGGGTGTAGTTTCATATAAAAAGTATGGGAAACTGACTGATGGCCTAGAATACGAAATTGTCAAGTCTAATGCGAAGTCTGACACACTTTGTCCTGCTAATAGTAAAGATGAGGTATGCGATTGGTTTTGGATCGTTTCGCAGAATGGAGGTAAAGAGTATTCCGTGATTGTGAAAGAGAACAACGGATCTGCCCGTTCGGCCGAAATTGTTTTTTCTGTTGGAGATGTAGGCGGTTGCGTGAATTTTGTTCAGGAGTGACAGTAATTTATTAGAAAAATAAAGAAGAGTCGTAGGGGTGTTCCTGCGACTCTTCTTTGTTTGTACGCTGTTGCTTTTATTTCTTAATCAGCATCAGACTCTTCTCTCCTCTTTCGTTTGTTATGCGGACGGTGTAGATGCCGTTGGTCAGTTGCTGGTCTATTTCAGTTTCGCCTTTAGCTTCTTGGCTGTACACCTTCTCGCCCATCAGGTTGTAGATGTCGATGCGTGAAGGTCCTTCTGCGCTTACCGTGAACTTGCCGCTGGTTGGGTTCGGACAGATGTTGATGGCTTTTGTGCTTTCGGTTAAGCCTTCTTGTGTCACTGTTCCCTCTTCTTGGTTACAACAGTCTTTTTGCTTATCCCCAATCACGTTTAATATATACTCGCCATAAGGGGATGTGTTGTCTTTTGTGGTACCTGTTTCCGCAAACTCCACTCCGTCGTCTCCCCATACCCAGTAGCGCCAGCTGATCAGTTGTTTGCCATCGTTGTCGCGGTTGAGGTGACTTAAAAATAGGTCTGAATTTTCGGCGCATAGTTCGTCGCCCTCCAAATCCATTCTCATGGAACCCCATTCCGATACGAAAAGGGGAATGGTGGCTGCTGCTGAGCGCATATAGGCGTCAACGGTGTTTATGTGTGTACAGGCGTAAAACTGGCACGAGTACAGGATGCCTATGTTGGGATATTTTGTTCCGACAATTGGCGATTCGGCTGCTAGGTTGGTATAGTGGTTGAAATTGGGCGTACCGACTATCACCATTGCTCCGGGGTCGTTTTCTTCTATTATCGGTAGTAGCTCTTCTGCGTATTTTTTCAGGTCGTTCCACGATGCTGTGATGTTGCCTGCGCCGGCAATATCGTAAAGCACGTTTTTGTGCCCGGTCTCGGCTGCCCATTTGCTGATGTTTCCGAACATGGTTTTTGCTTTCTCCTGGTGCTTGGCATAGTCTTCGTAGATAATGTTCCAGTTGACTATCGCATACATTTTCCGCTGGCTGGCCCGCTCTATCAATACTTTCAGCAACGAGTCTGTTGTTGCGGTGTACTCGCAATCGGCGTCTTTGGGTATGACCGACAGCCTGACGACGTTGGCGCCCCATGTTTTCATTGCGTCAAAATCTTCGTCGGTCAGGTTGTCTATGGCTCCATTTTTGTTAATGCCATAGGTGGTCCAGCCTTTCAGTTGTATGGCTTTCTCCTTTTCTGAACTTAACTGGTTGTCGACTAGCTTTAAACGTCCCCATTCTTTTACATAATCGTTGCTGAAGAAGTCATTGTCGCTTAGTGTAGCATTGGCACTTAGCGATAATAGTAGTGGGACTACAGGCAGTAATCGTTTCTTCATATCCATTTTTTTTGTGTGTTAACTGGTATCGGTGTTCTGCTGTTTCAGCCGTTTACCGTCTTTGCAATCTTCTCTATGTTCAGGCTGCGGGCCGATGCGTCTACTATCTCTTTGTAGATGCCGCCTTGTTTGTACACCTCGTCGGGGTCGCCGCCTTGTTCTACGCGGCCGTTTCGCAGGGCATAGATTAGGTCGCTGTCAATAATCTGCGAGATGCTGTGTGAGATGATGATGACGGTGCGGTCTTTCTTTATAGCGTCAATGCTGTTCTTTATCTGCTCGGTTGCCACTGCGTCGAGGCTGGCCGTTGGCTCGTCAAGGAAGATGATTGGCGGGTTCTTCAAGAACATACGCGCTATGGCTATGCGCTGTTGCTGGCCGCCCGAGAGTAGGGTGGCCTTGCTGTTAAACTGGTCGGGTAGTGCCATCACCTGGTCGTAGAGGTAGGCTTTGCGGGCGGCGTCGTATACCTCTTCCATTGTGGCGCTAGGGTCGCCGTAGAGGATGTTTTCGGCTATGGTGCCGTCGAAGATGTGGTTTTTCTGCAATACCAGGCCGATGTTCTCGCGCAGGTACTGGGTGTCGTAGTCTTTCAAATCAACTCCGTCCAACTTTATGCTGCCGCAGTCTGGCTCGTAAAATTTGTCCAGCAGGTTGACGATGGTACTTTTTCCTGCGCCCGACAAGCCTACAAATGCTGTAATTTTGCCACTTTGTATGTCCATGTTGATGTTGTGCAGGGCTTTGGTCCCGTTAGGGTAGGTGAAGTCAACCCCGCTTATTTCTATGTGGCCTTCTATCTTTTCTGGCTTGTAGGTGCCTGTTGGCTCAACGTCTTTTTCTGAATCAAGAATGTCGAAGAAGCCTTCTGCGTAGATAAGGGCGTCGTTCATGTCGTCGAATACGCGTTGCAACTGCATGATTGGGGCTACCACATTGCTGAACAGCATGACGTGATACATGATTTTACCGATGGTCATGCCCGGCTCGTGGGTCAGTACGAGGTAGGCGGTAAGGATGATGATGAGTACGGTGCCGATTTGTTGGACAAATCCTTTCAACCCAAAGAAGAAAAATACCACACTGCGTGTCTTCATTTGGTTGTCGGTCAGCTTTTTCTGTATGTCTAACTGCTTGTCGCTTTCTATTTGCTCGCGGTTGAACGATTTGATGACGTTGATGGACTCTATGATGTTCATAATGCCATGGCTCTTGTTCTCACGGAATCCACGCATCTCTTTGCGCCATCCCTTTAGCTTCTTTGCTTGAAGATAGGTGATGTAGAAATAGATGGGCAGGATGCCGAGTGCGGTGAAACCGACTTTCACGTTGGCCGAAAACATAAGGATTAGCGCTAAAATAGCGCTGGTGAACATGGGCAGCAAGTCGATGAATACGTTCTGCACGGTGCTCGATAAGCTGGCCACTCCTTGGTCTATTCGGGTCTGGAGCTTGCCGGCTTCGTTATTGTTGGCAGTGAAGAATGCTACTTTGAAGGTTAGTACCTTGTCGATGATGGCCTGTGCAAGGTCTTTCGATACTAAGATGCGCATTTTCTCGCCAAAATAGCGCTGCAGGTAGGTGATTATTGCCGATAATACTTCTTTCCCTAACAGAACTATCGATATAAATCCCATTATTTCGATGGCTCTTGCTCCCCATTCTACCTTTTCTATATTTACAAGGTTGTTTATCTGGTCTACCGTCCAGTCTAGCACGATGGCGTTTACTTGGGCTATCGACGAGCCGATAAGGGTCATAATTAAGGTGCCTACTACCATCCATTTGTAAGGTTTCACAAAGGGTGCTACTTTTTTGGCGAGTTGGAAGATGTTCATTGTCTATTGGTTTTTATAATATATGTTCAAGTATGCAAAAATAAAACAATTTTATTCTTAAATCCCTCATTTCCCGTTTTTTATCCTTGTTTTATTGCCGAATGCCCTGCTGCTTCCTGTGTAATGGCGCTAGCCAGACTGTCTGCAGGTGTAACTTTATGAAAAAACAGTCCTTTCCTTCTGTTTCTTTACTAAAAATATGGCGTTTGTGTTATATTTGTGTTCGTAAGTGCTATATTAAAGTGATTTTGTCACGCATTTTAGGTCATCATGAGGTTTATAATAATACTGTTGTCGCAGTTTTTGTCTGCTGGTGTAGTTTATGGAAATAATATCGACGATTTCCTGAATGTCGTTAGGAAAAAGACTGTCTCTTCTAAAAAGGAGTTGGTGGGACCTGTAAAATCTGTCGAGGAACTGTCTCTATTAAAGAATGATACGGTCTCTTCTTCTTACCGCGAATTCAATGAGAAGGGAAATCTGTTGCTTGATGAGAGTTATAGCAAGGGTGTGTTAACCCAAAGGGATGTTTATTCTTATAGGGCTGATACTACTCAAAAGGAAACTTTCTATTTCACAGAGACGTTTGCGGGTTGTTACAGGAATGTTAGTCTTTCCACAAAGAAAAACGGACAGATTTCTTATGTGTGTTACGACAAAAATGACTCTATTCTTGATTATTCCCGTTTGGAGTTCGATGCGTTTGGTAATATAACTTCTTATAAGTCGGTCCAAAAAAATACAGTCTATAAGAATAAGTACGATATTATGGACCGTTTGGTTGAAACTCGCGTCTGTTCAGATAATGATTCCTTGATTAGCATCCGGAACCGCTGGTACGGCGACGGCTATATTATAAGAAGAGACTCTAACGCTTTCAAAGTGACTTACAGTAAGTCTGAAACTGACAGTGGATCTCCTTTGCTGGTCGAGTTGAGAACGTACAGCAAGTACGATGAATACAACTCTCTGAATATGGAGTGCTTTTATAAATGGGATGCGGAAAATAGGCTTGCCTCTTTCTCCGGAAGTGTTAATGGCCGATACTGTAAAGGCCGGTGCTTCTACGACAAACAGAACCGTATGGTTAAAGTGGTGGCTGTCGATTCTGTTGGCAACAAGTCGACTGTTCGCTATAAATACGATAAGTCGAACCGTTTGGTCGAAGAGTCTTATGTGTCGAACAACCCTCGTTACAAATATTCTAAAGTCAGGAAGTTTGACAAAAAAGACCGACTGGTCCTTGAAAAAACTTACGATGACGGGAAATGGAAAATAGAATCGTTCGTCTATGACGACGAAAAGCAGACA
Source organism: Bacteroidales bacterium UBA4345 (assembly GCA_002396385.1). GTDB lineage: Bacteria > Bacteroidota > Bacteroidia > Bacteroidales > Paludibacteraceae > Physcocola. The sequence goes on along the minus strand of DGTD01000027.1, from coordinate 18,848 downwards.
ATGGTGAATAAGATTGGCGACAAAAGAAATATGGTGGTGGCGTATAAACGCTCTTTCGATAAGTATGGTAATTGGACGAAATGGTGGGACGATTCTAATTTCGTGCGTTACAGAAATATCGTCTATCGCAAATAATGGCGCATATGCTGTGTGTAGTAAAGAAAAAGGCAACCATTCCTGTGGTTGCCTCTTCTGTTTTTTGGGGGGTATATTTCTTACTCGCAGGCCTTCAAACTCAGGTCAAGCCCTTTTACCGAATGGGTGAGTGCGCCTACACTGATGTAGGTGACGCCGCATTCCGCATATTTGCGAAGGGTTGCGAAGGTAATGCCGCCGCTGCTTTCGGTTTCAACAGCGCCGCCAATGCGGTCTACCGCAATCTTGGTCTGTTCTGGGGTGAAGTTGTCGAGCATGATGCGGTCTACACCGCCGCATGCCAGAGCCTGCTCCAACTCATCCATATTGCGGACCTCGATTTCAATCTTCAGGTTCTTGCCTTTCTCTTTCAAGTAGGCTTTTGCACGGTTAATGGCGTTGGCAATGCCGCCCGCAAAGTCTACGTGGTTGTCTTTCAGCAGAATCATGTCGAACAAGCCGATACGGTGGTTGCAACCGCCACCAATCTTTACGGCCTGTTTTTCCAATATACGCATGCCTGGTGTGGTTTTGCGGGTGTCGAGCACGCGTGTCTTTGTACCTTCCAACTCTTTTACGTATTTGTTGGTCATGGTGGCTATGCCGCTCATGCGCTGCATAATGTTCAGCACCAGTCGCTCGGTCTGTAGCAGGCTTTGGTCTTTTCCGGTAACGTAGAACGCAATGTCGCCTGGTTTTACGTGGTCGCCATCGTGAAGCAGTTGCTCTATCTTCAGTTCTGGATCAAAGCGGTGGAAAACGCGTTTTGCTATCTCAACTCCTGCTAAAATACCTTCTTCTTTTACCAGCAGTTTGCTCTTGCCCATTTTGTCGGCTGGTATGCAGCAAAGGGTGGTGTGGTCTCCGTCGCCGATATCTTCGGCAAACGATAGGTCTATCAACTCGTCAATAAGTTCGTCTTCTGTTTTAACTACCATAGTCAAAATTTTTATGTATTTGTTTTCAAAGATAAGCATTTCTGTCTTTCTTGTCATTATCACTTAATCTTTTTCTTTTGTTTACGACACAGAATCCAGTTCAAATGCTCTTCCCGCTATGTGGTGGCTTTATTCTTTTTTTTGTTGCAAGGTTGTAATTTGACCATACGAATAGTTATTGTGTTTAGTTTTATTCAAAACATTAAAACACTATAGAGATATGAAAAAGATTACTTATTTGATGGTTTGTGTACTCGGACTTGTTTTTGTGGCTTGTCAGCCTGCAGTAAAGTCCGTGGAGTTAGATGCTGACAATGTGACTCTGTCGCTTGATAGTAGCGACGTGCTTCATGCTAAAATCACACCGGCTTCTCTTCCCGATTCTATCTTGGTTTGGGAGTCGACCGATACTAGCGTCGTCTGTGTCGATGATGGGGTGATTAGAGGCAAAAAGGTCGGTAATGCCGATGTGGTTGTTTGGGCCGACGATCAGTCCGATACCTGCCATGTCTGCGTGAAAGTCAGAGTCGACAGCATTTCGTTGAATGTCAAGTCTGTACGTATTAAGAGCGGCGGACGTGCCAAACTTAAAGCCCGTGTCTATCCGTCGAATGCGACCGATACACTTATCAATTGGACCAGCAGCGACTCTTCTGTCGCTATTGTCTCAAGAGGTGTCGTTCATGCGAAGGAGAAGGGAACGGTCATTATTACGGCTACGGTTGACGGACAAAGTGTCGATTGCCGTGTCTCGGTGGCCACCCTTAGGGAATGGCAGACCGAAATGTCGAGACAAGCGCAGAGAAGAGGCGGAAATGTGGGTGGCGCCCTCAGGTTCACTCTTATGTGGAACGACCAACAGGTCTGGAACCAGGATGACCTCGATGCCCACTGTATTGAGCCTACGGGTAACGAAATAAGTTATAAGAATTTCACCAGCCGGAGCGGTGGCAGACTAGATGTTGATAACCGCTGGCCGCATTCCGGTGAGAAAGCGGTGGAAAATATTTCGTGGAACTCGTTGGGCAAACTGAAAAAGGATGGTAAATACCAATTCAGTGTTCACCGCTATGCCGACCGCCTCGGGAAGGGTGGTTTCCGTGCCGAAATTGAATTCGACGGCCAAGTCTATTCTTATAACTACAATGGCAAGTGGAACAAGAAAAAGAACTGGCCGGAAATTTCTTGGAATGGCAACCGTTTCCGCAAAGTTGGTTATGTTCCGGTGGCTAATGTGAGGGTCGATGATGAGGGCGACCTCTATATTGAAAATATTCTGCAACCCGTTAACCAATAGGCTTTCTGGTTTGTTTAACTTGCAGGTCACCTCTTTTTGCTGAGGGTGGCCTGCTTGTTTTTTCCCCTCCTTGGTCGGGCGGTTGGACCGATTCTCGGAAGGATCGTGTCTGCCTTTTCTTTTCAATGCATCTCTGTTTCTGCTTTTTTACTTACATTTGTAGTATACGTTAAATGATGTGTTTATGCGGTTGCTAAAGTTATATATGTTGGCTGTGCCTTTGTTGTGTGTGTTCGACTCGGCTGCCGAAATGCTTATGGAAACCAGTTTCGAGAATGTGGCCGACGGAACTCCTTTCACAAGGGACTTGTGGACGCAACAGGGTTTCCAACCGGCCTCGTGGGACGAGGGCTTGGCCACCCGTACCTGCGTGTGCCGTGGCAGCGCTGCGGACGGAATGAACGCCCTCAGGGTGATGTACCCGAAAGATGAATACGGAACCGCACATACCGGGTGTCAGGTCCCTCTGCTTTTCGACCAACGCAACGAGGCCTATATGAGCTACTATCTAAAGTTCTCCGACAACTTTAGTTGGGGTACGACTTCTTATGGGGGTAAACTGCCTGGTTTGGCGGGCGGTGCCAGCTGCTCTGGTGGACAGATGTGCGATGGCACTAATGGGTGGTCGGCACGTTTTATGTGGAGGGGTGGTGGTAAATTAATCCTTTACCTTTACGATATGTTGAAAACGGATAAATATGGTGAAGACCACCAACTCTATTTCCCCGATGGGGCGCCGGTTGTGGCTGTTCCGGGGCAGTGGATACACATTGCCGAACGTGTGAAGACAAATTCATCTCCTGACAGTCAGGATGGAGAAGTCCAGGTGTGGGTGAATGGTGTTGAGGTGTTGTTCCTGAAGGGCCGACAGTTTACCAACAATGGCGAGGAGGTCGACAAACTCTATATTTCTACTTTCCATGGGGGCGATAGCGATGAGTGGTGCCCGACCGACACGTGCTTCACCTTTTTCGACGATATCTGTATTGGCACCGACTATAATGACGTCCGCTTCCCCGACTGCCGGAAACCCGACTTGGGACCCGACCAAACTTTGTGCAATGCACAGGGTAGTGTCGTCCTTGGTTCTTTTGATTCTGATTGCGGGTACAGCCTGACGTGGTTCGATAACAAGGGAAAACTGGCAGAAGGAGTGTCTTTAATGGTTGACTCGCCTGGTGTTTATATGGTTTTGGCCGATAGTGGCCGTTGTTCGTTGACCGATACCATTGTGGTTTCCGACAAATTGGTTCCTAAGCTTGGCAGCGACAAGCACATCTGCCATTCGTCGTTCGTTAAACTCGATTGTGGAATTGGTAACATTGACGGGCTTGTTTTCTCGTGGAAAAAAGACGGGGTCGCTCTCGATGGCGAAAATGGCCCGGCTGTCTTTGTTAAAGATGCTGGAATGTATACTGTTTCTGTTGCTTCCGACTGGTGCGCGTCGGCTGAAAGCAGTGTGAGTGTCTCGTCTGGTTTGTTGCCGGTTGGCGATGTGGCTGTGCCTGACGATGGTGTGGCTCTGTTTGAGGTGATGGCCCCGGGCAATTACATTTGGACCGATGCCAACGGCAACACGCTCGCTCTCGGAAATCCGGCTGCATTCATACCTCCCAAATCTGATGATTATATATATGTGTCTGACGCCGACGCATTTGAGGGGAATGTCGGGAAAAGGGGGTTGACCGAAAACGCTTGGACAAGAAGTAACTTCGATACTGAATTTATGCGTTTCAACGTGCTCCGTGACTTGGTCATCGACTCTCTTTCTATTTATCCGACTAAAGAACTCGATGCGACCATCAGTATCACCGACGATGCGACCAACGAAGTGGTCTTCTGCCAAACGTATGCTAATTTGCCTGGGGGTGGCGAACAACGGCTACCACTTGGCGCATCTCTCCCCAAAGGCAGTTACCACATTGATGCCAGGGGAACTACGGCTCCACTTTATCATTCGCATTCCGATGCCGATATCAAATTTCCATACACTGTCGACGGCCTTATTGAACTAAACGGCTGTAATGTAGAGTGGATTAACAACAAGGGATGGTACCTTTTCTTCTATAATTGGCACGTTAGTGCTGGCAACCATTGTGCCCCTACTCCTGTCGCGTTGAACAGGATGCCTACAAGTGCCCCTGTGCTGCTTGCTGGTTCCAAACCGTTCGAAGTGGACAGGGCGGGTAACACTTTGTTTATAAACGGACTTGATGAAGGGTGCTCCGTTTCTCTTTTCAATGCTGACGGACGTTTGGTCGCAAAAAAGAAAGCTTACTCCGATTGGGTCTCATTCTCTACCGAATGCCTTCCAAAAGGTGTTTATTTTCTTCGGGTTAAGAACCGTACTGAAGTTGTAAGGCAGCAAAAAATTGCGATTCGGTAAGCGGGGAACCGTCTGACAACGGTATGAAATCGGATAACTGCAATATTTTTCTCTGCTTTTATTGCGGTTTATGCACAGTTTTTGCATAGCGTGTTTGTGATGCCGGTTCTGGCGTTTTGTTGATTAGCTTATGAAGGTGGTCCTCTTGACAGTTGGTAAAACCAACGATGCCAATTTTATCAAAGCCATTTCTGAATACCAGAAAAGGCTGAAGTTCTATATCCCTTTCGAAATCGTTGAATTGCCAGAACTTAAAAACAACCGCAATCTTTCCGAGGCCCAGCAGAAATTGCAAGAGGGTGTTTCTATTCTTGCGTCTCTCGATGCCTCCGATTCTGTTGTTTTGCTCGATGACAAGGGTAGCGAGTATACTTCTGTCCAATTCTCACAGTTTATGCAGCGTTCTATGGCTTCGGGATCCAAACGGCTCGTTTTTGTTGTGGGTGGCCCATACGGTTTCTCCCAGGCGGTTTACGACCGGGCCAACGGGAAGGTGTCCCTCTCTCGGATGACTTTCTCTCACCAGATGGTAAGGCTTGTGTTTGTTGAACAGCTTTACAGGGCGATGACCATTCTGCGCGGAGAACCCTACCACCACGAATAATTCTGAATACGGTTTATGAATTTTTCCGATATATCCAATTCCTCTTTGCTTTCCGACCACCGGTTGCGCTGGCTGGTGCTTATGTTTTTGCTCGCACTGTGCTTGGCAGGAGGAGCTAATTATGCCTATTACCGTTGCCCGCTCGACAATGCGGGTGTTGATGTGTTTACCAAGGAACTTCACCGCCGTGAGGCGGTTGCTAACACAATGCTCGACTATGTTGTCGGCAGTGTAGCAAAGGGTGGGCTGAATTCGGTTATGCACGATATGTACCTGTACGGTGAATCGGAAAAAAATGATATCGCTATCTTTATTGTCAAAGGCGATTCGCTTTGTTACTGGTCTAGCAACTCGGTCGATTTGCGTTCGGCGGGCGAAATCCCTTTTTCTCCACTTTTTTTCAGCATTACGCACAACTCCTATTGTATAGGCGTGCAGCGGGCCGATGCCCAGTTCCGCTATGTGGCGTTCGTCAAGTTCCGGCAGAAATCGTTTGCCGGGCTCTCGGTCGGCGTTAATCCGTTTGTTAAAGGGTTTAATTTGCCCAGTAATACGCAGATTGTAGACCGGTCGACTCCCGGGGTCGTCGAAATTAAATCAGAACGTGGTACTTATCTGTTCTCTTTGCAAATCAATTCCAAGTATGTCAATAACAATCTCTATTTGTGGCTGACCATCGCATTCTCGGTGATGACGCTCTTCTTGCTGTTCCTGATTAACTATGCGTTGGCCAACAAACTCAAGAACAATCTTGTCCAAAAAAGGGTGGTGGGGTGTTTTGCCACTGCCTCTGTTTTGTTTGTTTCATTGCTGGCCTTTGTCGGATGGCCCGAATCGTTATTCTCAAATGCCTTTTTCTCGCATAAATACTATACTTCTGCCTTTGCTGCCTCGTTAGGACATTTGGTGGTCTATACCGCAAATGTGTTCCTTTTTGTTTACGTGTTGCGAAAGTTCTTCCTTCCTGTCAGGGTGGAGTGGATCGGGCAAATCCCTAAGTGGGGACGTGTGCTGATGGCGCAGCTGCTAGCGGCTTTGGTCTTTTTGGCGGCCTATTTGCTAACTGTTCATCTGGTCTATAATTCCGCTATCGATGTCGCCACTTCGTTTGTGCAAGATATCTCGCTAATCTCAGTCCTCGGCCTCTTCCTGATTATTCCGTGGTTTTACTTCACTTTCTATGTGGCGGGCCTGTTGGCTTATGCCTATGCTTCGAAGGCCGATGCACACGATGTCTTTTATCCGCGTGCGGTAATCACTGTTCTCGGGTTGGTGCTGGCGGTTGTTTGTGGGGGGGCTGCTGCTCATTTTATTGCTTGGGGAGGTTTTACTCTGGCCTCTATCCTGATGGAGTCGAACTGCATCTACAATCGGAAACGGACGCTCTTTTATGTGGTTGTGTTGGCCTTCATCATTATCAATGTTACGGTTTCTGTCTGCTACATCCACTGCATTGACCGTAATTCTGAGCGTTATGCCAATCTCGCTGAAAAACTGACCGACAACCGCGAACTCTTGCATTCTGCCGAAGACGAGACCTTTATGCTCGACAACGGCAACCTTATAATGAAAGACAAGACTTTCCGCAGGCTTATGACCGACTCTTCACTTTCGAGGGTCGAGAATGTGGAGCGCTACTTGCTCGATGCCTATTTTAGCGGAATTGGCAATAAATACGAGTTCGATGTGCAGGTGCATCCGGTCGGGCAGCCTTTCATGGTGCGCTCTAGCGACTTCGAGAACAGCATCAGGTGCCAGCCTTCTTTCTTTTTCAGGTCTTGCGCTTCTGTCTCCGATTCCAAACTGCTGTTCCTCTGCCTCCGGCCTGACCTGCCGCTGGCTTATGCCTGTGTTTTCCCTTACAAGAACAACGTGGCATACGTCTTCCTCTATCCACGCCTTTTCGTGTACCGGAAAGATTTGGATGTCGATGTCCCTACTCCTTTCCATTCTTCTTACTCTTATTCCGACTATACCGACGTGTCGGTTGCCAAGTACTATAATTATGAGATCCTGTTCGTGGAGGGTAAGTATCACTATCCGAATACTTCTTCTTGGATTCCGAATGTTAATAAACGCAATTTCCATATCTATAAGAACGATTGTACGCACTATGTCTCGCGTATCTCTGACCAAGATGGCTATATTGTGGTTACAAAAATGGAACGTCGTAGTTATAACTACTTCATTTTCGTCTCGTACCTCAGTGCCATTTTCGCGTTCGTGGTCTTGGTCTACAGCCTTTATTGGTGGATGATGCGGCGAAGGCGAAGGGCATCCGGCTCCATTCTTACACGTATGCAGTTCTGGCTGTTGGGACCGTTGTTCTCGGCTTTTGTTATTCTTGCGGTCATCAGCATGTTCTTCTTTACCGACCAGTACCGCAACAAGTCTATCACTACTATGAGCGAACAGGCCAACTCTATTGAACGTGACTTGCAGCAGAAAATAGGTTTCTCGTCGTCGTTGCACAATGTCGACTATAAGCGGTTGTCGCAAGATTTGAAGGACCTTTCGAACCTTTTCAGTACCGATATCCTTCTCTACGATGCGGCTGGAAGGCAGGTGGCGTCGTCGCGTACCACCATTATCAACGAGCGCTACCGCTTCGATAGGCTTATGTATCCGATTCCGATCTTTACGCGGCAGGCCGACTATTTCCGTGAAGCTAAATTCGGTCCTTACCAGTTCTTCTCGTACTATACTTATCTGTATAACCAGCGGCACCAGTTGGTCGGGTACGTCAATGTGCGTTCCTTCTCCAGTGCCGAACAGATGCGTAACGAGGTGTTCAACATGCTGGTCGTTCTCATCGATGTATATATGGTTATCGTGCTGCTCACCATCATTATTACCTGGGTCATCAGCCGCATGATGGTTAAGCCGGTTGAACTGCTGGCCGACCAGTTCAAGCGCATCAAACTGACTGGGTCGAACACGAAGGTCGAATATGCCGACAACGACGAGTTGGGTACGCTTGTGCAACAATATAACATCATGGTCGACAAGTTGCAACTCTCTGCCGAACAGTTGGCCCAGAGCCAGCGTGAGTTGGCTTGGCGCGACATGGCACGGCGCATTGCCCACGAAATCAAGAATCCGCTCACTCCTATGAAACTGAGTGTGCAAATGGCGCAGATGAAACAACAGCGCGACCCTGACAATTTTGCCGAATACTTCGACCGCACCTCTAAACTCCTTATCGAGCAAATCGATAATCTTTCCCGCATTGCTTCCGAGTTCTCCACTTTCGCGAAAACGACGGTCACCGTGCGCGAACAGGTCGACCTTGCCGCTAAGGTCCGTTCCGTGGTCGCCTTGTTCGAGAACAACCCCGAGGGGGTTCGTTTCGAACTCGATATGCACGGCATTGAGGAGGCTATGGTTTGGAGCGACAACAAACAGATTCTGCAAGTGTTCAACAACCTTTTCCGAAATGCCATTCAAGCGGTTCCAGAAGGCGTTGAGGGACTTGTAAAGGTCGATTTCCAGTTGAACGACGAGGCGACCATTATTTCCATCGCCGACAATGGATGCGGTATTCCAGAGGAAAACCTGCAAACCATATTCCAACCTAATTTTACCACTAAAACCAGTGGCATGGGGCTGGGACTGTCTATTGTGAAAACAATCGTAAATCTGGCCAATGGTGAGATTTGGGTCGATAGTAAGGTCGGGGTCGGAACCACTTTCTTTATCCGTATTCCACTCGTGAAACCGGGCGAGAAGGCGGAAGATGTTCAGCCGACTGTTGCTCAGTCTTAATCGTTTTACTATCTTTGCATACATTAAGTAATGTGTTGATAAAAAACCGTGTTGTGGTTGTTTTGACATCGTTTTTTTATTGATTGAGCCGGTTTAAATGAACGGATAATCTTGTTATGGCGCAATATCGCCTTTGTGTTGTTAGTTTGAGTTTGGCGTGGGCGCATAACGTGTTGTTTCTGACGTGAAACGGCTTGTCAGATTGCTTTAGGACAATTTATTTTATATTTAATACATGAAAAATACATTTCGAAAAGGATTGCTGATGGCTTTCCTGGGCAGTGTGTCTGCCGCCTCCCTTTCCGCTCAAATAAAGGTGGAAGCGGAGTCTGCTACTAAAATGCACAGTCTGAAAACTAACATCAAGCTCGAGAATAGCGATAAAACGGTGGGCTATTTCGACGAGGCTGGTGAGTACATGACTTACGAGGTGCAAATTCCTGAAACGGGGCTTTACCAATTCTCGTTCTCGTATCTGACGGGTAAGGATGGTGACTTGAAAATTGAAGGACCAGATGGCGGAACTTCTGTTTTCCCTATCGCTGCCAACCATGCCACTGAAAACTGGTGGGATCTGCCTATGAACTCTTGGCCGCAGTTCGACTTCGAAGAGAGTGCCTTGTTCTATTTTGAGGCGGGTACACAGACTTTCATCGTTCACAATACCGGTTGGGCGTTGAATCTCGACTACTTCCAACTGAAGAAGTCTTCGGTTACCGACAATAAGGTCGTTTCTGTTAAGACAAATCCTAAAAAGGTGGAACTGATGCCGAACGAACAGGTTCAGATTATCCCTTCTGCCTATAATGCGGCTGGACAGAAAATTGCGGCAGCGGCTACTTGGTCGTCTAATGCTCCTGATGGCGTTTACAAGGCCGGTGGCTCGCTTGGTGCCGATGTGGTTACTGTTACCATGTCCGGTGTTGAAAAGTCGGTTAATGTGAAAGTCGCTAAACCTGAGAAGAAACAGGAGTTTGTGGTCTCTAAGTATGGAGCTCTCAATACCAATAATGGGGCTGTGCGCGATGCTGGCGGCAACAAGGTCAGCCTGATGGGACCTTCGTTCTTCTGGAGTTGTTCTGCTCCGCTTTGGTGGACTAAAGAGACGGTCAACTTCTTGGTGAAGAACTATAATATACAGGTTATTCGTCTGCCGGTCTCTATCGCTCCTGGCGACAACACTTGGGTCGATAACAGCGCTACTTGGAACGAAGACAACTACCTGCACCGTCCTGACTATACACGTGCTTTGGTCGACGAAATGGTCAAGGCCGCTATCGAAAACGATATCTATGTCATTATCGACTTCCATGAACACTATGCGCAGCACTGGGTCGACTTGTCGAAAGACTTCTTTACTTACTTCGCTACCAAGTGGGGCGAGTATCCGAACGTGATGTATGAAATCTTCAACGAACCTATGACCGACAATGGCACTGTGGTCGAGTACGCAAAGAAGATTATTCCTGTTATCCGTAACATCGACCCCGATAACGTAATTATTGTGGGATCTACACAGTATTCGCGTGAACCTGATAATGTTACTTCGGCTGGCGATGGCCAAAAAAACATTGCCTACACTTGGCACGGTTATGTTGAATGGGGACATCAGAGCGACTGGAATGGCAAGAACTCCTGGAACAACGGTGTACCTATTGTGGTTACCGAGTGGGGCTTGAACTGGAGCAAAAACGATGGCGGACTGATTAACCTCTACAAAGAGAAAGGTCTTATCAACTGTTTCTGGTCTATGAGTAACAAGGGGGGCGACGACGCTAAATGGTCTATTCTGAAAGACAATGTCTTCAAAACCTCAAACTGGTCCGATTCTGAAATGACCGAGAATGGCGCCTACCTGCTTGGTGTCGCTAAAAACTGGGTCAATTTCAAGCCGGTTGTTATTGCCGATATTGTTGAAGACTTGTCGTTGGCTGCTTCTCCTAACTCTATTTTCTACCTCCCTGAAAATTCGGTTTCTTTGAGTGCCGTTGCCGATGGTGGTACCGGTAACTATACTTTCGCTTGGAAACAGACTTCTGGCCCGTCTAACGCTACCATCAGCCAGCCGGCTTCTGCTGCTACTAAGGTGGAAGACCTTGAGGCGGGTGAGTATACCTTCTCGATTACTGTAACCGATGGGGAAGACGAGGTTTCGAAGGTGGTGAAGATTACCGTTAGACCTGAAGGATATGTTGAACCTGGCTTGATTGACGATATTGCCGACAACGATATCATTAACCGTTTGGGTGGCTCTTGGGATATCTTCGACGACTCCGACAAGAATGCCAATCCGCATACTTCTATCACCAGTGCCGAGAATTTGCCTAACAACGGTGCTATAAAGGCCGATATTAAAATGGGTAACAAGTGGCAGGGCGATGGCTGGATGGGCGAGCCTTATGGCGGTGTCGAGGTCTTCTTGTCGAAAGAGAAGGAGGGTATCGACCTCTCGAAGTGTACTAAAATCACATACCGTTTCCGTGGCTCTTCTCACTCGTTCCGTGCTGAAATGTCGGCTGTTAAAGATGAAGACTATCACAGTGTGAACGTAGGTGAGTCGAAAGATTGGACCGAGGTTAGTGTTAACTGGAGCAGCTTGAAACAGGCTTCCGACTGGGGCGTTGATATGGATCTTGACAAGTCCGATATCCGTAAGTTCAGCTGGCAGGTTCAGGGCAACGCCAACGGTTCGGCTACTTTGGAAATCGACGACCTGACTTGTGTGGGTATGGATTTCTCAACAGGCAGCGAACTCGCTCCTGCCGACGGCATTTCTATGGTGGTTTATCCGAACCCTGCCCGCGACGGCAAGTGTTATGTGCAGGTTGCAGAGAAATGCAATGTCGAGGTGCTCGATTTGGCTGGCAGAGTCTTGTTCTCTACCGTCGCTGTTCCAGACTTCGCAACTCAGGTTTCCCTGCCAAACCAGGGCATCTATTTCCTTCGTGCCGGTAACACGGTTAAGAAGGTTATTGTAAAGTAATATCCAAACCCTTTTGATAGGGTTCCAAACAAGTAAGGGATGGCCAAACGGTCATCCCTTTTTGTTTTGTTAGCCCTACAGCTAGGTCTAGTCCTGATTTCTTTTCATTGCTAACTTATTGTATTATAATAAAAACAAATAATTTTAAATATTTTCTTTGTCGATATATTGTATGTTTTAAATGAATTTGTATATCTTTGTAAAAGATATCATAAATACAACATTATCTGTTAAAAAATCCGGTGTTATAGATGAAGTTGTTTTGTTGTATATATACAGAGTAGTTATTATAGGTCCGATAGATCTTAAGGACTGTTTATTTAAAATTTAATTTTTTATTATTTTTTTTATGAAAAAAGTTTATTGTTTCGCAGCCTTGTTTGGCGCTATTCTGGGACTTTCTCTTGCCTCTTGTAACAATGAAGAAGAAGAATTAAAAGAAATTCCTGCGTCAGAAGAAATAGTTTTTGACAACAAAGGAGATTTGCCTGATACCGATGAGGAAGTTTTGTTTTCTACTTTTGACGATGTCAAGCAAAATGGTCTGAAAGGGCTTAACGACATTAATACTTATGATCTAACGGTTCTTCATTCTGCGAATGATGATCTCCCTACTTATTATTTTGATCAAAACGACGGTTATTTTTCTAGAATAAACATTGATTTAAATAATGGCGCTGGAGGTGAGTGGATGTACCTTTATTATAGAGCTATTCCGTATACATCTACAGAAGCAAAGGTTACAAATTTAGTAGGTTTAGCCTCATCGTATGCTTGTACTCAGTCTACTCTTAGAGATTACGTGAATAAAAGTAATTTTACCCCTTTTGCTCGCGTGAAGGATTATGGTTTTGTGACTGATAGGAATGCTAATTTGGTTAACCTTAATGCAGGTTCTGGAGGTAAGAACGTATACTTAGGAATGACCAAAAACCAGTATTTTGCTCCGATTACAGGTATCCAAATCGTATCTACTTCCCAAAGCAAATTAACTCAGACATCTAAGGTTGAAAATGGACGTACTTGGTATGCTGTGCAGTGCTGGAACAGTATTTATGATTTAACTGGCAGAAATGTTGTTGGTTATTCTATGGACTTTAACATGGATACAAAAAAGCACAAAAGATATATCTATATCTATTATACCCGCGACTAAAACGGAATTCCTAGGAAGAAATTCAGTTTTAATTTCTTCAAAAAAATGATTATGAGGGTGTATCAACATGATATGCCCTCTTTTTTGCCTTTTTATAACCAACCCTCTAAGAATGTTTTTCTTTTTTTGTACCGCTTGATTTCTATCGAAACCTCACGCACATAAAAAACAAGGGTATAACTAAAATGTTGCATTATGATACATCCTCTTTTAGTTTTGGTTAGCCCTACAGCTAGGCCTAGTCCTGATTTCTTTTTGTTGCTAACTTATTGTATTATAATAAAAACAAATAATTTCAAATATTTTCTTTGTCGATATATTGTATGTTTTAAATGAATTTGTCTATCTTTGTAAAAGATATCATAAATACAACATTATCTGTTAAAGAAATCCGGTGTTATAGATGAAGTTGTTTTGTTGTATATATACAGAGTAGTTATTATAGGTCCGATAGATCTTAAGGACTGTCTATTTAAAATTTAATTTTTTTATTTTTTTATGAAAAAAGTTTATTGTTTCGCAGCATTGTTTGGCGCTATTCTGGGACTTTCTCTTGCCTCTTGTAACAGCGAAGAAGAAGAATTAAACGAAAGTCCTGTTTCTGAAAAACTTGCTTTTGATAAAAATGAAACTTTATCCGATGAGGAAGTGTTGTTTTCTACCTTTGATAATGCTCAGAAAAACGGCTTGAAATCTTCTACTATTCTTACTTACGATATCAAGATTCTTCACGGCAATTCTGACAATTTCCCTGAGGGACAGTATATTGGTAATGATGGATGGTTTAACAAGATTAACATAGACCTTAATAATGGAGCTGGTGGTGAGTGGATTTACCTCTATTATAGAACTGCCAACTCGGTCGAAAATTGTATAACTAATATGATGGGCTTCGCATCTGGAAAGTCTTATACCACCACTGACCTTATGAAATACATGAGCAGTTGTTTCAATACTGCTTGGTTCCCTGGGTTTGACCAAAATAATAATCCTGTTGATTTGAATGCGGGTGCTGGTGGTAAGTATGTCTATTTGGAACTTTCGAAAGATAGAACTTATGCTCCAATTACGGGTATCCAAATTGTTTCTACCACCAAGGATTTCACTCAGATAAAATCTAAGGTTGAAGGTGGACGTACATATTATCCTGTAATTTGCTGTACTACTGTTTCGGAAGGTGGTTGCCTCCTTTATGGCCGGCCAATGGATTTCAATCTGGGTACAAAAAAACATAAAAGAAGCATTTTTATTTATTACACCCGCGAATAAACAGTTGATATTTAGTGGAATTTAATTCTTCTGAAATAAGATGGGACTGTATCTTCTTTAAAGATGCAGTCCCTTTTTGTTGGTTCATTCTACATGAACTTGACTAACGGAAGGACCGAATATGCTTGTCGTATTCAGTCCCTTTAATTACAGATAGTTATCGCCCTAAACTATCCCTTCTGTTTCCCTGCCTCTTTTACGTATTCTTTGAACTTGTATGCCAACGGCAATGGCAGAGAAAGTAATTTGTCTGTTAACGATAAGTCTGTGTCGGCAAGACGTATTAACAGGTCTGGATTGTATTTGTCGCTGTACGACTTCAAACTCTGTCCCGACAGGTTCTTGCTCGCTTTCACTTCTATTGGATATACCCCTGTGCCTATTTGCGCTACATAGTCGATTTCCGCTTTTCCTTCCGATGCCCAGTAGCATGGCTCGTTTTCCAAAATGGGGAGTATCGATTGCAGGACGAAGTTTTCCGTAATCGCTCCCTTCATCTCTATATATTTGTCTGCCCTGCTCATTAGCGCTTCTGCGGGAAGTCTGCTCAAACATCGTAGTACGCCGCAGTCCATGGCATATACTTTAAATGCAGAGAGGTCTTTATAGGCGCTTAGTGGCATACCCGGTTTGCTTACATTGTAGACCATTGTAATTAGTCCCGCATCTTGTAGCCATAGTAGGGCGTCTTCGTATTCTCTGGCACGGGCTCCTGTCTTTACAACTTTATAGACGAACTTCTTATTCTCTTTTGCCAGTTGCGATGGCAGGCTACGCCAAATCTGGCCTATTCGTATTACTTCTGTCGATGTGGCGTATTTCGAGAAGTCTGCTTCGTATAGGGTTATAATATTGTTTATCTCTTGCTCTATGTTGTCGTAGTTGCCTTCTAGCATTGACACTATTGCCTTTGGCATACCTCCGCATACCAGATATTGCCTGTATCGTTCTGTAAGTGTCTGTTTAACGGCTACAGGCAGGTTCTCTATGGCGTTGTTGTTGTTTAACCACTGCCAGTGCTTATTTTCGGTGGTATGGTAGAATTCTTCAAATGTGACCGGATACATCTTCAGTATTTCCACTTTTCCTACCGGCACGGTCATTTTTTTGTGCTTGACTGCAACGCCTAACAGCGATCCTGCGGCTATTATATGCAGTTCTGGCATTAATTCTGCAAAGTATTTAAGACTGTTTAGTGCATTTTCGTTGGCTTGTATTTCGTCGAATATCAGCAACGTTTTATGGGCTTCTATTTTTTCCTCTGTGTAGAGTTGGAGTTCTGATACGATTTTGTGAGGGTCTTTTGTCCGTTTGAAAATCTCTCCGACTTCGTCTTGCATGTCGAAATTTATTTCCACCACATTTTGGAAATATCGCTTGCCAAAAGCGCGCATTACCCACGTTTTGCCTATTTGTCGGGCTCCTTGTAAAAGGATGGGCTTCCGGTCTTTTTTCTCAAACCAGCGGCCCAATTCGTCTATGGTATTTCTGTATATTTCCATATGCTGAACGTATCTGTCTGTTTTTCTTGTGCAAAATTACGTTTTTCTTACTGGATTTCAATAGAATAATCAGATTTTATATAGAATTTTACACATTTTAGGAACCTGTTTTGTGAGATTTTACACATTTTCCGAACCTCTTTTGTGTATTTTTACACATTTTCCGAAGCTATTTTGCGCAAACAAATCATTCTGCAATTTAATTCACGGTATTATTCTGCCTGATATTTTCCAATTTTCTTGTCTACCCACCAGCTGATAAGTCCATATATGGGTAACATTGCATAGGTAAGTACAATGTATAATTTGACCTCGCTGATAAACATGGCGGCCGATGCAATTGCCATCGTTAGCATTGTTGGAAGAATTAGACTTTTGGGTTTTGACGAATGAACGGCTATTAGGCCTAAAAGTGCGGTTGCCAGTTCTCCTGCCCAACCCATCAAAATACCCAGTGCCTTCATGGCTCCGCCATCACTACCTCCGGCATTTTCTGGTGTGAAAATACTATAAAGTACCGAAGGTTCTATAATTAAGACTAGGAGGCACAGTATTACGTGTAAAACTCGTATCAATCGGACTTTTTCCTTCATACCACTAAACTTTTATAATCATATACAAATATAAATCAAATCTGTATGCAAAAATGATTTGAATGGTTCCATAAATCCCCAAGAAGAATTGAGTGTATGATATTCGCCGAATAAAAAGTTAGCTTTATTTTTGACAAGCAAAAACAAGTGTGCTGCAATTAGACATAATACTGTAAAAGAATGGTTAAAGAAAAATTGAAACTAAGTGAAGGCATGTTTCTCAACTTCGTTTTCTTGCCTGTCATGTTGATGGCTTTGGCAATAGGCGTAGGTGGGGTGATGTTTATAATAATCGGAGAACACAAAAATCCATGCGATTATATAGTCTTAACAGCTGGACCTGTGTTGGCTGCTTCTGTAATTTTTGCGGCGTATGAAATGTTTTACAGATATAGTGTGCTGACAATTGACCAGATAGGTATCAGACTTCGCAGAAAAGAATACACATACCATATCTGTTACAACAATGTCGAAAACATCTTGATGTATAAAAGCAAGGATGGAATCTGCTGGCTTTTTGTGTTGCAGTCTGATGGTATGGTGAGACCCATAGAATTAAATTTTTCGAAATACAATTGGCAAGATGTTGAGGATACTCTGATTGACCTTGCACACAAAAACAATTTCGTTTCCCTCATAACCGACAAGGAAGAAACAGTCAATAGTTTCCTGAGTCATGCAGTCGGACCGCCTAAAGAGATGACTTACAAGGTGAAATCGGACAAAGTGATCCATCTACTCTTTTGTGTCGGAGGTTTCCTATTTATTTTCTTTCTCTTTGTTTCTGCTTTAATCATTTTCGTAAAAGAGCCTAGTATCGGAACTTTTCTTGCCCTATTCGTTTTGGGTGGATTATGTGTGGTGGGGCTGGCCTATGGATATCACGAATTAAATAGAAATGATTATAGTATTGTGCTGAATACTTCAAATTTAATTATAGAAGGAAAGGCTTTTAAGTGGAACAGTTTTATGGGCATATATGCCAAATATAGTTCTAAAAGCACGTTGGAAATATATGTTGATGTGTTTGATAATGAATCTCTGGAAGTTGAGACGTTCAATCGTTATGAATTGGCTGAACAATTTACTCTCTTTGCTGGGAAATTAGTCTGTGTTGTAGGTTTAAAGGATTGAATTTTCTGGTCTTCAAAGTGAAATGTTGTTAGAGGTTGGTATATTGTTTCAACACGCTGATACACCTCTTCTTTCAACACAAAAAAGGGAGCCGCATTTGCAGCTCCCTTATCTATATCAGTGGTAAGGATGAACTTACTTAACTTCCCAAATATCGTTGGTTTCGAGCAACTCGGCGAAGTTGTGGTACTTCTTAGCTGCCTTTACCTCTTCTATCTGTGCGTTTACTGCATCGTCGTAGGTTGGAGCCTCAACGTCGCGGATAACACCAAGTGCGATAGGGAAATCAGGGCCTTCCATCATAGCCAGCTTCAACTGCAGGGTGTTGTCTTCGCAGTGTGCGTCGTGTACGAGGAGGTCTTTTTCGGTGATGCCGTTCTCGCCCAATTTTACAACCTTGATGTTGAAACCATCCTGCATCAAACCAAATTCGTTGTTTTCACCGAAAATCATTGGCTTCCCGTGTTCCAGGTAGATGGCATTTTTCTTACGGCCGTCTGATGTGTACACACTTTCGTGGGTGCCGTTGTTGAAGATTACGCAGTTCTGAAGAATTTCGCAGACTGCAGCGCCCTTGTGGGCATGTGCTGCCTTCAACACTTCTACGGTACCAGGCGCATCGGTCGCTACGGCACGGGCAAAGAAGTGGCCACGGGCGCCGAAGCAGAGTTCTGCTGGACGGAATGGGTCTTCTACGGTGCCGTAAGGAGACGATTTGCTGACGAAACCGCGTGGTGAGGTTGGAGAGTACTGACCCTTGGTCAAACCATAGATACGGTTGTTCAGTAAGATCATCTTCAAGTCGATGTTACGGCGGTTGGCGTGGATGAAGTGGTTACCACCAATTGCCAGTCCATCACCGTCGCCTGAAATCTGCCATACGCTCAGTTTCGGATTGCTTACCTTGCAACCGGTTGCAATGGCTGCGGCACGGCCGTGGATGGTGTTCATGCCATAGGTGGCCATATAGTGGGGCAGACGGCTCGAACAGCCGATACCACTGATGACGGCTACATTCTCGGGGGCTACGCCAATCTCGGCCATAGCCTTATGCAGGGAAGCCAGGAAGAAGTGGTCGCCACAACC
>DGTD01000063.1:274-4624 GCA_002396385.1 Bacteroidales bacterium UBA4345 | reverse complement strand
GGTATCTTCTGCCACAACAACCCTTGGGTTATCATTGGTGAGACTGTTGCCGGACGTGGTAACGACGCTTGGGAGCTCTTCAAGAAGATCAGCCCTGCTTACCTGAAAGACCAGGCCCTCCACAAGGTTGAGCCTTATGTCAACTGCCAGATGGTTGCCGGTAAGGATGCCGCTAAGCCAGGCGAAGGTAAGAACTCTTGGTTGACCGGTACCGCTGCTTGGATGTGGTTGACTGTCAGCCAGTACTTGCTCGGTATTAAGCCTGCTTACACTGGTCTCGAAATCAACCCTTGTCTTTCTTCCGACATGAAGGGTTATTCGGTTAACCGTGTGTTCCGTGGTGCTGAATACAGCATCAAGGTCGTTAACTCTGGCGCCCAGAAGGGTGTTAAGAAGTTGACCGTTAACGGTAAGGTTATCGAAGGCAACATCGTTCCTATGATGCCTGCTGGCTCTAAGAACGAGGTGCTTGTTGAAATGTAATCAACAACTTTCTAAATAGTAAAGTCCCGGGGCTTATGCTTCGGGACTTTTTTTGTTGCTTTGTAGGTTTGGTATTCAGTTTTGTTATGAATATTTTTGTGGGTGAAAGTGAATGTGAATACTGAATACTTTGTGGATAAAAATATGTTTAAAATGGATTACAAATCTGGTTGGAATCAATTGGTTTCTGAGTATAAAAAGAACCTTGATGCTAAAGAAGACAAAATACATACACAATGGGAGTTGTATTTTTCCTTTCTGTTTCACTATTCTAGCGATGATATAGATTCAAAACGTTCTTTGCATATAGGATCAAAAGACAGAGAAATTCCTGACATTATATTACGTTCTAACCAAAAAGACTTGTGTGTTGTTGAGTTAAAGAGATATTCGTTGTCTAAAAATACTGATTACGAAAAACAATTGTTGAATTATATGTCTCATACAGACATTAGATTGTCAATCGGCGTAATTATTTGTAAAACCATAGATATATATTATTACAATCAAGCCACAAATGAAAAGGAATGTTTGGAAATTCCATTTGAGGAAGATTCTGAATTGGGTGAAAAATTCGTGGAATTGTTTAGTAGGGAAAATTACTCTGAGGAAAATATCACACGCTTTATTAGAGAGCAGAATGTATCCAGGATTTCAGAGGAGAAAATAAAATCGGAAACAACTGTTGCGTTGATAAAACAGTTGCTGATAGAACATTTTTGCGAAAGGTTCGACACTGGGCTTGTTACAAGAGTGGTTTCTGAATTGAATATTTCGGTAAGTGAGGTTAAATCCCTCATCTCTCCAATAATAAGAGAATCCAGTCCGTCAACAAAAATCGGTGCCGGGAAACGGACTGTTACATTAAATGGAACCATTCTTCCTCTATATAGGGATGATAATCAGTCTGTCCAAGATTTTATAAAAGAGACGTTGACTTCTTTGTTTGAAAAAAATATTTTGACAGACGAAGAAATTGCTTTGCTTCAAGACAAAAAGTATTCTAAGGAAACCTTTGGCATTCAGTATCCTTTACTTGCCAAGAATTATATAGACATATTTGAAGAAACAAAAGATGGTAAAAAATATGCGAGATATTGGCAAAAATTCAATGTTAATAAATTCTACGTATGTAGCCAATGGTGGTTAAATAATTTTGATAGTTATGATAAACTAATCGCACAATGGTTGATTAATTTGGAAAAAGAAAGACGATAGAATGTTAAAAAAACGACGGCTTTCCGGACTTCCTAGAAATGATGGCGGTTTGAAAACTGCCATCATTGAAAATTTCAGTGAAGTTAAGAGAATAGAAAAGTGCCAAAATACCTGTTTGCAGTAGTGAAATGAAAGCAAAGTGGTGTTTTGATTATTGTGGAAGTTAAAATAAACTGATTTACAGATAAGTGAAAAAGTTATTTGGCTGATAAGTAAAATAAAAGAGTAATGTCAAAAAGTTAGTTTATTGGTTTTTTACTACAGTTTAAGAGGCGTTGAGAAGATCCCATTTTCGAATAAAAAAGTAGCATATTAAAGAAGTGGGTTCAGTCAATTAAGAAGGAAAGATGGAATAAAGGTGTTTGCTGCAAAAATGGTCTAATAAGTTCCGCCGTTCTTTTGCGTTCGTCGTCCGTTTGGCAGTTTGCCAATATCTCATCACGTTTTTGAGAATCTATAATGAATGCTTCATTGCATCCTGTAAATACACCACGATAGATGCTGATGTCCCAATCTTTGAGTGGTGTACCAACAGACTCTATCTTCTTTTTGATACTTTGCTCTATTGGAGACAGTATTACCCAACTGTCAGAAGTGTTGAAGTCGCAAATTGAGTTCTGCTGCTGCACGAAATCGCTCGTTATCCCTCTGCCAATCTTTTCAAGTGTATAAACCTATCAAGGGTATTCCTGTCACACTTACATATCTTCGCTATTTTCCTCTTGGAGGTGCCATTCTTTAGAAACTCTTTGATGAGGACTTCTTTGCCAGATAACTTGTATTTATCGGGGCTGCTTTTCTTTCCCTTGGGGCGACCAAGAACAATACCTTCCGCCTTCTTCCTTGCCAACGCCTCCTTGGTCCTTTGGCTGATAAGGTTGCGTTCTATCTCGGCAGACAAACCGAAAGCAAAGGCTAGAACCTTGCTCTGAATATCATCGCCAAGTCGGTAATTTATTTGTCATCGTAATGACCATATGCGGTCAGTACATCAACATGGACTTCTGTGGCAAAGATGCGATAAACAAGCCTGTGTTTTTTTGTTATTTCTCTACTCCAACGATTCTCGGGTTTCCCTTTCAGTGGTTCAGGATGCCCTAGACCTGTTTTGGGGTGCTCATAAAGTTCCCCAATTAGCCTGATAGCCTTATTGTAAGCTTTGGGCTCATAGCGAAGAAGTTTTTTCAAATCTTCTTGTGCTTCTTCTTTAATGATAACGCTGTAGCGGCTCATAAACTGCGAATGTATTGGTCTAGCTCGTCAATATTGTCAAATCTTTTACCCGGCTGTTTCTCTGCCCGGTTGATTTTTGCGAAGAATTCCTCTTTTGTAAAGAGTGTTGGATCTTTTTTCTCTGCAACGAGTTTCCGCAGGTATTTGACAGCACGTTTAAGCAAGTCCTCGTCTTCTGCGATAATACTCATGTTGTGAAGCATTTCTGCGGATAAATTTGATGATTCCATATCTAAACTGTATTATAATCTGCACGAAAGTATTAATTTATTATGAATAATCAAAACACCAATTAGCCCGCATCTTATACTGCTCTCCGCAATATCTTCTGCACAGAAACAGCTGTGCGGCTGTCGTTTGTTGCGTCTTGCGCTCACTGTTGCTTCGTTTTTTTTGTGTGGTGAAAGATAAATCCTTTATCTTTGTTCAACGGCTGCGGCCGTTTGGTTTACATAACGCTAAAACAGGGTATTATGGCTCAAGAGCAGACTGGAATAAGGGAACGGCAGCGGGTGGACTTGAAAGAGCCGGCGCGATACAAGGTCATTATGTACAACGATGACTTCACGACTATGGATTTTGTGGTGATGGTGCTACGTACCATCTTCTCGAAGTCGGATGCCGACGCCGAGACCATTATGCTGGCTATACACAAACAAGGGCAGGCGGTGGTGGGCGTCTATACGCTCGATGTGGCGAAGAGCAAGGTGTTGAAGGCTACCAAACTGGCGCGCGATAACAACTTCCCGCTTAAACTGTCTTATTCTCCCGAAAACTGATTTGTTGTGATGGAAAAAACGTATTGGGCCTCGAAGGCGTTGTCCGATGCCGTTAAGACGGCTATGAAGGAACGGCTGGAAATGCTGACTCCCGAGGCTTTCCTTTTATATGGACTGTGTGAGCAGGACTTTTTTGCCGATGCTCTAGATGAAGTTGGTGCCGACATCGTAGGTCTGGTCGACGAACTCAGGAAGTTCATGGCCGAGGCTGAGCGATGCTCTGCCAGCGGTGATTACCGCTTGGAGGCTTCTGCCCAAATGATGGAACTTATGGAGCAGGCCGACCGCCAGGCCGTCAACTCGTCGGCTGCCGCTACCGATGTGCCACACATGGTGCAGGCAATGCTGGAGTTGCACGATTCGTGGGCGGCTTACATCCTCCGCAAAAACCTGAACTGCGATACGGTCGAATTCTTAAACGCGCTGATCGATTTCTACGGTGCTTCTGCCGAGTATGGGGATGCTGACGATGGCGACGGCGCTAGAACGGGTGAAACGAAAGAACCGTGGCGCAATTTCGTGGTCTGCATCAACGACTTGCTCGGACAACACAATCCGCTTATAGGTCGTCAGCAGGAGCTTGACCGGACCATCCAGGTGCTGTGCCGTAAAGAGAAGAACAACCCGCTGCATGTGG
>DGTD01000063.1:0-127 GCA_002396385.1 Bacteroidales bacterium UBA4345 | reverse complement strand
CGCATCTACAGCCTCGATTTGGGCGGACTGCTGGCGGGTGCGCAGTTCAGGGGCGATTTTGAAAAACGCATCAAGGAGATTATGAACGGCATCCTCAAAGAGGGCAATGCCATTGTCTATATCGACG
>DGTD01000095.1 GCA_002396385.1 Bacteroidales bacterium UBA4345 | reverse complement strand
CATAAGGGCGGTTATCGGAAGAGACTCCGAGCCGTTTAAGCAGTTCGCTTGCAGGTTCGTCATTGGGATTTTGTGGCACGAGTTTGCCACGGATGGCAAGGTCGAGCACCTTCTTTTTTGTCTGTTCAACCGCCGTCTTTAAATCATCTCCATTCTTTTCCAGTTCGTCTATTACCGCAAACCAGCGTTCTATTTCGGTCACAATGCGATGCTGTTCGGCGAGAGGGGGCAATGGAATCAATAAAGTAGTAAATATCTCTTTATTGACACGTTGTTGACCAACTACACCCTTGAAATTCTTTGTTCCTTCACACAAGTACCATTCAGATTGAAATAGATACAAGAAAAATCGACAATCTACTAAAGTGCCGCGTAATATCGTTAATTCTGTAGTTCCTGCTCCGATTCCATTTGGTAAAGCCGAAAATATTGTGGATTTCCTATTTTCGAAACAAGGAGAAATTTTGGCAATACCTATGTCTCCATTTTGAAAGTGACAATAGCCTTTTTTTACTTCACCCCATGATTTTTCTTCAAAAGAATGGGAATATCCAAAACCGTCATCAACTAAAGCCATAGGTATAAATCCACACGTGACATTATCTTCAATAGTATTTTTCGGATTGAATTCAAATATGTCTTCTACGGTGCACCTGCACCATCCACTTGGCACCTCAAACGGCACATTATTCTCATAAGGGGGCGTATCGGAAGTAGGAAAAAGAGAAGAGGTAAGGATTCCGTAACTGATATGTGTGTATATGATTTTACCCAGATTCAGTATTCAACCCAATGGTTTGGTGATGTTGAAAAGCCTACAACAGGCAAAGAAATTTGACACTACCCCACTTACACGACACAATACGCCTTGCACAGTAACAATTAAGACAAAAACAAAGGGGAAAAGTTAGCGGTTTGTGGTTAAATATAGTAAATTTGCGATAATCGGAAGCAATATGGAGCATACGGACTACTTTGCACACCCTACAGCGGCAATTGAGCAATCTGCCAAGATTGGAGCAGGCACAAAGATATGGCACTTCAGCCATATAATGGACCATTGTGTGATAGGAGAAAGGTGTAACATTGGGCAGAACGTGGTTGTCTCACCCAAAGTCAGAATCGGCAATGGCGTAAAGATACAGAACAACGTGAGCCTATACACCGGGCTGATTTGCGAAGACGATGTCTTTATTGGTCCGTCGGCTGTCTTCACCAACGTATTGAACCCCAGAAGCTTTATAGAGCGAAAAGACCAATTCAGGCCTACCCTGCTGAAACACGGCTGCTCGATTGGGGCTAACGCTACCATTGTGTGCGGACACACTATTGGCGAATACGCACTGATTGGCGCGGGCAGCGTTGTGGTGACCGACGTGCCGCCCTATGCCCTGATGGTGGGCAACCCGGCCAAACAGAAAGGTTGGGTCAGCCGGGCCGGATGGACGCTGGATTTTGACAAGAACGGCAAGGCAGTATGCCAAGAGACCGGAGAAAAATACACTTTAAAAGATGGTGTGTTGAAACCTGAAGATTGAACACTCCTACAAAAAAGAAGATATACCATGATTAACTTTGCTGTAATCGGGCTCGGCCACATCGGGAAGCGCCACATGGAGATGATAAAGCGCAACCCCGAGACGCAAGTTGTGGCCATCTGCGACATCAAGCCCAAAGAAGAACTAGAACTAACCGACAGCGACAACATCCCTTTTTTCGACTCGATAGACGCCCTGCTGAAGAGCGGGATTGACATAGACGTTGTCAACATCTGCACCCCCAACGGCTTCCACGCCCAGTATGCCATTAAGGCTCTAGAGACAGGGCACCACGTGGTGCTTGAGAAACCGATAGCACTGAGGAAACACGATGCCGAGCAAGTGGTATACAAGTCGCTCGAAATGTCGAAACACGTGTTCTGCGTCATGCAGAACCGCTATTCTCCACCTTCGGTATGGTTGAAGGAGGTGGTTAGCCAGAAACTGCTGGGCAAAATCTACATGGTGCAGTTGAACTGCTACTGGAACCGTGACGACCGCTACTACAAACCCGGCAACTGGCACGGCACACAAGAATTGGACGGCGGCACGCTGTTTACCCAGTTCAGCCACTTCATTGACATTATGTACTGGCTGTTTGGCGACATCACCAACATTAAGGGAAAATTTGCCGACTTCAGCCATAAGGACCTGACCGACTTTGAAGACAGCGGCTTCGTTTCGTTCGACTTCGTGCAGGGCGGTATGGGCAGTTTGAACTACAGTACCAGCGTTTGGAATAAGAACCTGGAAAGCAGCATCACCATAATTGGAGAGAAAGGCACCATTAAAGTGGCAGGCCAATATATGAACGAGGTTACCTACTGCGACATTGAGGGATACACTATGCCAGAACTGGCGCCAAGCAATCCGCCAAACGACTACGGCCCCTACAAAGGTTCGGCCCAAAACCACCACTATGTGATACAGAATGTGGTAGACACCCTGAAACAAAACGGCCAGATAAGCACCAACGTACTGGAAGGCTTGAAAGTGATAGACATCATAGAACGTATTTACGAGGTGAGGGACAACAGCGGTTGGAAGAAATAACCCCACCACTTATAACAATAAAGGCTGCCAGTTGGCAGCCTTTTCTGTTATCTGTTCGATAAATCCATTTACAATTCAGCCACAAGAGCCGATTTGTCTTGGTTAAAGTTACCCAAGCGCACAGTTGAAATTTTATTCACCAACGACTTGTCGTAAGGCCGTTCAACCCGTACATAGTTAGCCGTGAATCCGTGCATGGCCCCGCCCGTCTTCTTTTCTTCCCACAAGACCGGCAGTTCACGCCCCTTCTGCGACTCGTAAAAGGCGATCCGTTTTTCTTCGGAGAGTGCATGAAGCACTTCGCTACGCCGTTTCTTCTCTTCCACCGACACATTGCCACCCAACTTCAAGGCGGCAGTATTCGGACGTTCGGAATAGGAGAAGACATGGAGTTGCTGTACATCGATAGACTTAATAAAATCGACCGCATCTTGAAAGAATTCAGGCGTTTCTCCACGTGTACCCACAATAACGTCAACACCAATAAAGGCATCGGGCATCAGGCGTTTGATCTCGGCTACCCTTTCGGCATAGAGTTCGCGCCTGTAACGACGCTTCATAATTTCGAGCACCTCGTTAGAACCCGATTGGAGCGGAATATGGAAGTGAGGGACAAATCGTTTCGACTGTGCACAGAAAGCGATAATCTCATCGGTAATCAAGTTTGGCTCAATCGACGAGATACGGTAACGCTCAATACCCTCCACCTCGTCGAGCGCCTTCACCAAATCGAAGAACGACTCGCCGGTTCCATGACCAAAATCGCCGATATTCACCCCGGTAATAACAATTTCCTTAGCGCCTTCCGCAGCAGCCAACCGGGCCTCGCGCACCGTTTCGGCTACAGAGGCAGAACGGCTCTTGCCCCTGGCAATAGGAATGGTGCAGTAGGTACAAAAATAGTCGCAACCGTCTTGCACCTTCAAGAAATAGCGGGTTCTGTCGCCACGGGTGCAGGTCGGGAAAAACGACTGGATGCCTGCATGCTTGGTATGCTCGACCAACGTGCCTTTCTGGTTTTCCATATCGGCCAAATGCGGAATGATATCGAACTTGTCTTGCATGCCAAGAACAAGGTCAACCCCCTCAATGCCAGCAATTTCTTCCGGCTTGAGCTGGGCATAACAACCAATAACAATAACATAAGCCCCCGGATTCTGCCGCACCATCTGCTTAATGGCCTGCCTGCCCTTACGGTCGGCCACCTCGGTAACAGAACAGGTGTTAATAACGCACACATCGGCCACCTCGCCCTTTTTAGCACGTTCGAAACCACTCTCGAAAAGTTGTTTTCCGATATACGAGGTTTCCACAAAATTGAGTTTGCAGCCTAACGTGTGAAAGGCGACCTTTTTGCCTATAAAACTGGAATGTCCAGACATAAGGAAATACTAATGTTTAACCACAGAAAAACCACAATCTTCAACCACAGTCTTCAGGCCGTCGGCCGTCAACAGCCGTTCATCGAAATCGACCACAGCCTTACTATCGGGGAAAGAGACCCCGGCAGAGCGGACACCGTCTTTGTTGGAAAGAGCTTTCTGCAGACGGGCAGCACACTTTTCGCAATGCATACCCTCGATGTATAATTCAATCTTCATAGCACAAAAGTAACGAAAAATAAGCGGAAGAACTGCCCCACGCGGCAGAATAATGTGCCGCGGTCCCCCATAGAGGAGGCATGGGATAGGAACAACATACAGACAAACCGAGTTGGAAAAGACAGCAGAACAACGTAAATTTGCTTAATGAGGTTATAAAGTATAAATTATGAAAATAGTTAATTCTATTATTGACTTGATTGGCAACACGCCGATGGTTGAGTTGAAAAAATACGCCCAAAGCCACTCGGTGCCAGCAAGACTGATTGCGAAACTAGAGGAATACAATCCGGCAGGGAGTTCGAAAGACCGCATCGCCCTGCAAATGGTACTGGATGCCGAAGCATCGGGCCAACTTAAACCAGGAGCTACCATTATTGAGCCAACCAGCGGCAACACAGGAGTGGGTTTGGCCTTCATAGCAGCCACCCGCGGCTACAAAGCCATTTTCACCATGCCTGAGACCATGAGTATGGAACGCCGCACCCTACTGCGCGCATACGGAGCAGAAGTAGTGCTGACACCAGCCGACCAAGGCATGCAGGGTTCGATAGACAAAGCGAACGAACTGAACAAGACCATAAAGGGTTCCATCATTTTAGGTCAGTTCGACAACCCGTCGAACCCGAAGGCCCACTACCACACCACCGCCGAAGAGATTTGGCGGGATACCGACGGAGAGGTTGACATAGTGGTGGCCGGTGTGGGAACCGGAGGCACCATCTGTGGCATCGGCAAACGCTTGAAAGAATTAAAACCGGCGGTTCAGATAGTGGCAATTGAGCCGTACGGTTCGCAAGTAATTGCAGGGAAGCCAGCCGGACACCACAAACTGCAAGGACTTGGAGCCAACTTCGTGCCCAAGACTTTTGACCGGAACTGTGTAGACGAGGTATTTCCGGTAAAAGACGACGACGCCATCCGTTGTGCCCGCCAACTCGCCCAAGAGGAAGGATTACTGGTAGGCATTTCGAGTGGAGCCGCATTGTCGGCCGCATGCGAGATAGCCAAACGATCTGGCAACAACGGTAAGAATATTGTGATTATACTGCCAGACACTGGCGAGCGCTACCTCTCGACCCTGCTTTACGCATTCGACGAATATCCGCTCTAATTGTCGGTAGAACCCATAAAAAAATGCCGATAATGCAGTTAATCCGCATTATCGGCATTTCTGTTTTTTTAGAAATTAAAACCTAAGCTGAAATGATGGTAGGAAGACTTAGAATCGGAGTATACGAACTGAAAGTCGGACTCATATAAAGTTAAATCTGGTGTAAACTTGTAACCCACATAAAACTTGTAGATGTTAAAACCAACGCCCACATTCATGCCAAATTGGAAACGATTTGCATCTTCGGAATCGAAGAAATCTCTTTCACTGCCATCTTCATACTTCAGCTTCCCGATAATATTTCCACGGAAATTCATCCCTAAGAATGGTTCAACAGAAAAGTTCTCCTTCCCTAATCGATAAGAAACGTTCACAGGGATAGACACACTCATAAAATGGTATCGGCCATCTATAAATATAAGATCGAATACAGGGACATCAGAAGAATATTCAGCCGTTTGGTAAACAGCCTCAGCTCCCAACTGAAGGAACAAAGGAATGCGGTCTTTGGTGAGGTTAATGCCTCTTTGATAGCCCAAATGTCCACCAAGATACAAATCCTGATCATAATCAAAATGGGTCAACCTCATAACAGAGGGTCCCGCATAAAGACGATTGTAACCACTTGCAAAAGCTTGCGAACAGAGAAGTCCGCCAAATAAAAACATAATGATTTTTTTCATATTATTATTTTATTTATTAGGTGTTTTTCTTCACAAACGAATAGTTAACGCAATACAAAAATACTAAAAAACAATTATTCACCAACAATATGGATTTAAAATAGAGAGAATAATCCCGACCAGAAAGAACATCTGATATAAAAAAAGGAGGATACCCCGTGTAGAGTATCCTCTTGGAAAAATCGTTTCAGACACGTTATTTAGCCTTCACGTCACCAGTACGGACACCGATAAACGCCTTGGCAATTTTAGAAGCCAGCGCCTTGTTTTTCACAAGCCAGTCGGCCCTTGCAATCAGACAATCGGTCGACTGAGCGTCCATGTTATAGTTGAGTTCCATTAAAACCCTAAGGTTTTTAGCATTGGCCTTCCCCACCAAGTAGGAAGGGCAATAGGCAATTTGTGCCTCGCCGGAAGAAAGCGCATCGCAAACAGACTTGTCGTCGTTCTTGACAATCATCTTCAAGCGCAAGCCCAGGTCATTCACAACAATCGAATTGTCGGAAGATACAAACCCGGCATTGCCCGAAAGCAAAGGCGAATTACCGAACCCTGCCTTAGCAACGATAACGGCGTCAATCTTTTTAACCACCGGTTTCGGAGCTGGCTGTGGTTTAGAATTGGAGGCAGCAGGCGTTTGCGCTGGTTGGGTTGTATTCTCATTCTGAGAAGAAGGAGCACTACCACCACCCGTAATATTCTCCATATACTCGGCCGCGACCTTATTGAATCCGGTATAATAGATAACCCCGCCAATAGCGGCGAAAATCAAGGCGATGACACAGAAGCGTCCAAAGCCAGTCATTCTACTGAAGAATCCCATATACGAAAACAATAAAGATTAGCACCACTTGTGAGAACCACCACCAGCAGCAGTAGTGCCGCCAGCAGAAGAAGAGTTACCGGCATTAGACGAGCCAGTTGCAGAGGAAGCGCCTTTAGCGGCCCCATCCTTATCGCTGAACGAGTCGAAAGCGTCAGACTGGCTGTACTTAGCCAAAATGCCCTGTACCTTTTCGTCGTTAACAGCCGTTTCGAGATTATAGTTTTCGAGCACACCGTTCGAATCGTTCAAGAAGCGTTCCATTTCGGCAACACTCATATTCACGGTATTGGCAATATGTTCGATGGCCATTTCCTCTTCCAGGCTCTGTGCGTCACCGCTCATAATGCTCTTAATACTCTTCAAAGCACTCTTTTGGGCCTCGGCCGACTCGTATGCGTCTTTCGTGCGCTGCAAGTCAAGAGTAGAGCGCTCAATCTTAGCCTTAGCGATGATTTCAAGACGCTCCATCAGTTCCTGGTATTTTTCAGAAGTAGCGATACGCTTCTTCTGGCTGGTGATGATGGCATCGAGCGAAGCGATATCGTTGTTCAGGTTTCCAACACTCATTTGAACGCGCAACTCGTCGTTAGGAGAAAGGCCGCCCACATTGAGCTTAGACTTTTGGATTTTGAGTTTGGCAATGTTGTCAGCCTGCTGGTTTTCGTACTCCTCAAGCTTATTCTTCATTTTGATAAGGATGGCATGGAGGTTGGTAACATTGTTGTGCACATTTTCCAATTTTTCTTTCATCTTCACGATAGACTGTTCGAGAATGGAGATTGGGTCAATCTTCACAAACAAACCGACAATTTTGCGGTTTAACTGTAACCAAAACAACGACAGCCAACGCCAGAAAGACTTGCTGGTAAACACACCAACAATGGCAGCAATAGCGACCAATTCGGCGATAAGCACCAAAGTGTTAGACGCAGCAGTGATCAGGAAAGGCAAAGCCTTAACAAAAGCATAGCCCAAACCACCCGCCAGCGCCAAAGCCGTAATTTTGGCAAAAGTGCCACCCGGACGTTTAAACATGTCTTTAATAGACAACTGCGAAGTACTCTGTTCAGTTTTTTCCATAATTATAATCTGTTACAATAAGTTTACTTGATATTCAAATTTGAGATAACCTTTTTTTCGTTTTCCAAAGTAGCCACAAAATGATCAATGGTATTGTTGAAGACCTCTTCGTCGTGGGCTATGTTTCTGGTAGCGTCAGAAATCTGAGAAGTCGATTTTTCGATTTCAGCCTGCAAGGCATCGTATTTTTTCTGCAACTCTTCAATCTGGGCCTTAAGAGCGGCACATTCCTGCTTCATCCCCTCCAGACTAGATAACTGGTCGCCAATCATGACCTGTTTTTTCTGGTTGAACTGGTAGCGTCCGTTCTGTTGTTCCTCCTTCACGAATCCGATGTAGGTATCGACACTGGCCAAGAGTGTAGCCTTGCTGAAGTTTGGATATTGGGAAGACAACATAAGGAAAGCAGCCTCATACCTTTTTTCGAGCGGCATACCGGTCGACTCTAAAGAAGCCGCGAAATTTTTGAGTTCGAGCATATCAGGCCCCGGCAGGTTTCTGTCGGCCATAATCTGCCACAACTGCTTCATAGCGTCCTCGCTTACTTCACCGGTAGGCGAAACAGTAGAATCTTTCAACAAAAGATCGGGATTGATGTGTACATCCTGCTGCCCGCCACTTTGAGGAGCAGATGTGTTATTAGCGACAGTATCTGTGGCAGGTTTAGGCTGCGGGCGGTCGCCATCACTGCCAGAAACGCTTTTCTTCGGTTTATTCGAATCGTCGTCTTTAAAAAACAAATCTCTAAGACCCATATTACAATATAATAGAATAACAGTCCACTTGGAGGGACCTATCAATAAATCACTAGTTAATAATAATGCAAAATAACGAAAAAAACGACATTCAACGAAATAAAAGAAAAACAAATGGAAAAAATCTTAGATAGAATACGCATTTAGCGGCCGAATGGCAGTACCTTTGAGTCCGAATTCGATTCCACAGATGAAAGAGCCGTTATTCACGAAAGATTATTGTGCCATAGTAGCCGCCAACTTCCTACTCTATTTTGGTTTCTGGCTACTCATTCCCATATTGCCTATGTATTTGTCAGAAGTCTACCAATGCAGTTTGGGAACAGCCGGTATCCTCATCTCTTGCTATACCCTATCGGCCCTCTGTATGCGACCATTCAGCGGCTATCTTTTCGACAGTTTCAGTCGCAAACCCATCTATATAACGGGTTACGCACTGTTCGTCGCAGTCTTTTTCGGATACATTACCGTGAAAGCCATAGGCCTGTTCGCCCTCCTCAGAATCGTACACGGCATAGCATTCGGAATTGTAACTGTAGGCGGTTACACCATCGTTGTAGACATTATGCCCAAAAGCAAGAGAGGGGAAGGACTGGGTTACTACGGCATGGCCAACAATATGGCAATGGCAGTAGGGCCAATGACAGGTTTGCTCATCCACAACCACGGAGTTGGCTACACCACCCTGTTCCTTTTCGGACTTGCCTTCTGTGGTCTGGGTCTGATTATGGGTTCGATAGTAAAAACACCAGCAGAGACCGCCACCAAGAGACAACCTTTCAAACTGAAGCAGATGCTACTGAGAAACGGTATACCGGCAGGCATAGCCCTGCTACTGCTATCCGTACCCTACGGAATGACGACCAACTACATCGCGTTGTACGCCAAAAGCATCGGACTGGAAGTCAACACCGGCATTTTCTTCACCCTGACCGCCACCGGCATGGCCGTTTCACGCATATTGGCGGGTAAACTAGTAGACCGGGGCTATATTACCGAAATTATACAGAACGGATTTTACGGAGTAATAACCAGCTTTACAGCCATCGCCCTGCTAGCCCCCCTTAAAGCCTACAGCGCAACAATGAGCGAGGCCCTGTTTTACTGCATTCCCATTGTAATGGGTATAGGATTCGGCGTCATGTTTCCAGCCTATAACAGTGTGTTTGTGAATCTAGCCCCAAAGAGCCAGCGCGGCACAGCCACCTCCACCTACCTGACCTCGTGGGATATGGGGTTGGGGCTGGGCATCGTGTTGGGCGGCAGCATAGCGCAAAAATACAGTTTCAGCACAGCTTATCTATCGGGCGCCCTGATGGCCGTTATAGCCGCCATCTACTTCAAAGTAAAAGTGACCCCCTGTTACCACCGCGACAAAATAACAGAATGACAAACCAGTAAAACACAAAGGCACCACAAAATAAAAATGCCTTAAAGACCATAAAATATCGTGAAAAAGTCTTAATTTTGCGAAAAATATGTTGTTAAACATATTTTAAGGGCATAAAACCATCAAGAATTTAATAAACTTATGTACAGTATCGACTTCCATCCACGCTTTTTCAGCATGTTGGGAAACTACAAGAAAGACACTATTATGACAGAAGTGATAGCCGGCATAATAGTAGGAATTGTGGCACTGCCACTGGCAATAGCGTTTGCCATAGCCTCGAACCCCACGGGCATGCACGACATTTCGCCAGAAAGGGGAATTATCACCGCTATAGTAGCCGGTTTACTCATTTCGGTATTCGGCGGTTCAAAAGTCCAGATTGGAGGACCAACCGGCGCCTTTATTCCAATCATCTGCGGCATCATCGGCGAGTACGGCTTCGACGGGCTGTGCATAGCGACCTTTATGGCCGGCGTATTCCTGATATTGTTAGGCGTGTGCAAACTGGGAAGCATCATCAAGTTCATACCCTACCCAATCGTCATTGGTTTCACCAGCGGTATAGCTGTCACCATATTCACCACCCAGGTCAAAGAGTTTCTGGGCCTTAGCTTCACAGGCAAAGCAAACGACTTTTTAGGCAAATGGGCCGAATACATCCAGAACATAGGCACCATTGATATCTGGTGCGCCCTGGTGGGCATATTAAGCGTGGTGATCATAGTGTTCACCCCGAAATTCAGCAAGAAGATACCGGGTTCACTGGTAGCCATCATTGTGATGACTATAGCAGGCATCTGCCTGAAAGAATTTGCGGGTGTAGAGAGCATAGCCACCATAGGCGACCGTTTTGGCGACATCAAGGCATCGCTACCACCGACCGCCGATTTCTCGAACATCGATTTTGAAAAAGTTAAAGGTCTGATGAAGCCAGCCTTCATCATCGCCATATTGGGTGCCATAGAGAGCCTTTTGTCGGCAGCCGTAGCCGACGGAGCCATCAGCGACCGCCATAACTCGAACACCGAACTTATCGGCCAAGGTTTGGCTAATCTGGCAAGTCCGCTTGTAGGCGGCATACCAGCCACTGGTGCAATAGCAAGAACCATGACCAACATCAACAACGGAGGCCGCACCCCACTGGCCGGCATCATCCACGCCATCGTGTTGCTACTCATCTTCCTGTTCTTGATGCCGTATGCCAAATACATACCAATGGCCTGTCTGGCCGGCGTGTTGGTAGTGGTATCGTACAACATGAGCGGCTGGCGTTCGTTCATCGCCCAGACCAAGAATCCGAAGAGCGACGTAGCCGTCCTCTTCGTCACCTTCCTCCTCACCGTCATTTTCGACCTGACCATCGCCATAGAAGTCGGCATCATATTGGCCTGTCTGCTGTTTATGCGCCGAATTGCGAGTGCAAGCGACGTGAAGGTAATCCAAGATGAAATTGACCCTAACGCCGAAAGCGACATGCAGCACATAGCCGACGACGAGCACCTTGTCATACCAGAAGGTGTGGAAGTGTATGAGATTAACGGTCCGTTCTTCTTCGGTGTCGGAAACAAATTTGAGGAGTTGATGGACACCTTCGGCGACCGTCCGAAAGTCCGCATCATACGCATGAGGAAAGTGCCGTTTGTCGACTCGACCGGCATCCATAACCTGGCCAACCTTTGCGAAATGAGCCAGAAAGAAGGCATAAAGGTGGTGTTGAGCGGTGTTAATCCGAAAGTGCACGCCTCGCTTGAAAAGAGCGGATTCTACAGACTGCTCGGACAAGACAACATCTGCGACAACATTAACGCCGCCTTGGCGAAAGCGAACGAGATAATCGCCAACAAATAGGCAGAACTGGAGCCACAACAAGAGATACGAAAAAAGGGTGTATCATAATGCAACATTTATGATACACCCTTTTTTGTGTCAGTTTATCAGAGTTTTTCAATTTCACCCACAGAAAGTCCTGTGACCATGGAGATGATGTGGATATCAACACCGCATTCTTTCATTTTTCGGGCGTTGTCTATTTTTTCTTCTAATTTACCCGCTTCTTTCCCTTTCTGCAAACCGATTGTTTCTCCTTCCGCACGACCTTCCGCACGACCTTTCTCCAAGCCAATTGCCTCGCCTTCTGCACGGCCTTCTGCACGACCCTTGTTAAAAGAACCATCCATCAGCGCCTTCTCGGTGGCGGCCATGTCCCTGTACTTGTCGTAAGTGGCGAGCTGCTCATCGGAATAAGCGCCACGCTCTACGATGGAGATGGCCTTGCTGATTTCGGGATCGTCGAGCAGTTCCTGCGGAACGCTGGCCGTGCTCTCGTTGACCTCGGTCATGAAGCGGAGCCATAGGCGGTGCATCTTTCCCACCGCGGCCGACTGCGGTTTGAACTTGGGCAGTTCCACAAACACCATTTCTATCCCCTCTATCACCCGCTCCGGGTTGCCCTGCTCCGCCATCTGGAAGAGGTGGTAGTGCTCGGTGCCGCTGAACGCGTTGTCGTTCACAATGCTTAGCGAGTAAACCGGCTGCAGGCTGCTGTAACTGTAGCCCTTGTCCGCCTGCTTGACGTAGGCTTTCGAGGCGTTGAACAGCACACGCTGCTTGAACTCGTCGGTCCAGTACATCTGCATCTCCACAATGAACTGGCGCCCCTGGTCGTCCCTGCACCGCACGTCGACTATGGAGTACTTTTTCAACGGGCTGTCGGGAACCAACTCCGGTGGCAGATATTCGATATCAACCACTTTCGCCCCTTCCTTGAACGGCAGCAGCGCGTTCAGGAAACTGATAATAAGGTCGGGATGTTCTGCGAACACCGCCTTGAAAGTCAGGTCGTATTTCGGATCCAAGTATTTACCCATAGTTCAGTTAGTTTTCACAAAGTTAACCATTATTCGAAATACATCAAAAATAAAAAACCTCACACAATTTAAGAATAATAGCCACGGAACATTTTGGATTTAGTCCTATTGTAACAGAAACATACTTAGTTTTACAACCGTGGAGGATTGCACCTGCAGGTCGTTGGCAAGAAGTTACACGCTTACCGCCATATCGACTTTTTAGGTAGTAGTATTGGGGCAATCACATGTAATTAGCCTTCCAGACTGATATAGAGTCAGTCCTTAACCTCAAAACAAGATATTAAATTTTCATAAGCATCGTTGATTAGCATCATCTTTTTCTGGCATTCCTCCTTATTGTCTTTATTCTTTGGGAGATCTGGATGGTAGGTAAGCGCTAATTTACGGTAAGCAGACCTTACTTGTCCGTATGTGGCATCTGCAGACACCCCCAAAACACTATAATACTTGAGCAGTTCAGAATTAGGAGAGGGCACCTTAATATCGTATTGCGAAGTATTTTGTTTATCCTCACCACAAAGAGGTTTGTACATCGACTTAAAATAAGTCATATAGTTGGACGGGATTTTTAAATCGCACATCAGTTGATAGATGTAAATCCATTCATCCATTTTTATACCATCGTCAGTAATCGCAAGTTCAAAAAGGACGTGAATAAAATCGACCTTAGCAATGTGCGCCAACTGATTTAAAGTTTCCACATACAGACTTCTATCTGCCAAACCATCTTCACTATCAAATTTAAAGTTCAGACGCAGACGTTCTAAAATTGGTTGCCGGTATTCTGCCGCAGACGGATTCAACGCGCAAAGGCCGTTAATAAAATACAACATGCTTTCAGTCGTATTAAAATCGGCGTATTCATTTGGATTACTAATCGACATATCGTGCTGAAGGTGGTATATATAATTCCAGTCTTCCTTCCTTATGATACCATCGACGATAGCAAGTTCGAAAAGAAGCGAGATGAAATCCATAGTTTCCTCAAATGACATTCTGCGAAGATATGGAAGATATAAATCCAAGTCTGCGTCCCTTTTTAATCTGTATTTCACATTAAAGGGAAGCCCATGGCGCTCTAAGACCAATTTATGATGTTCTGCAGCAGACGGATTTAACGAACAAAGCGTATTGACGACGTATTGCATACAATACTTTTCCGCCTTTCTTTTTTGAACCCGTGAATAGGTCAATAAGAGCAAGACTGTTATGCAGAGTAAGATGATGAGGAGGAGAATTATCATTATACGAGGTAACTATGTAGTGCAGTAAAGCGGCTTCGACAAGGTTTGCATCACATTCAAGAGATTAGGATTTTCAACAGCAGGATTGCCAATAGGAAACAATCAGAGTTCCATTAAGTGTTTAAACAATTCCGATTCGGTAAGACTGGAAATACCCCCCTTACGGTCTTTCACGAAAACGCCCGACAGTTCGAAACGGGTGGAAAGCACTCCTTTCTTGTCGAGCTGCATCAGGTAGTCTCCGCCCTGGTAGAGCACATCGGCCGCCTGTTTGAAATACTTGTTGATTCTCGACTTCATCTGCTGGCGGGTCTCTGGAACCGACAAATCGGGCTCTAAACCTACAGAACCTCCCATACACCTATACAGATAGTTAAAACGCCGCTGGTAGCATTCAAGCCGCTTGTTGTAATCGGACAAGTCGTTGGCAGATACAGGAAGACGGAAACACAAGCCATTGCCACACATTTCAACGAGCGTCAGCACATAGAAAGCCTTTTCCTTCGTATGGATAGGGCCGTCTAACTTTCTGCCGACCTCTGGCAACAACACATTTTCGGCCTCCAAATCGATAACGATAGAACTACGCTCGGCATTCTTCAGCAAATAGATGTCGAACATCTGCTTAAAGTAACCGTTGTAGGGAAACTGACCGTCGGCCTGTTCACACCCGGGAAGGAGCACAATGTTCTCTCCATAAAGTTTCTTTAAGCTGTCTATAAGGTCGAGCGACTGTTTGACGATAGACGCCGGCTCGGAAAAATCCATCTTCAAGAAGTTGTGGACCAGTCTGCCATCGATAAAAGAAGTGCCCACAGGTACCAGCAAGGCCGGAACAGTCTCGTAAAGAGACGTCATACCCAGTTTGCCGTAAAGCATTTCTTTGCAGAACCGTGCAGT
Organism: Bacteroidales bacterium UBA4345; assembly: GCA_002396385.1. Lineage (GTDB taxonomy): Bacteria > Bacteroidota > Bacteroidia > Bacteroidales > Paludibacteraceae > Physcocola. The sequence goes on along the minus strand of DGTD01000095.1, from coordinate 15,454 downwards.
GGTAATTCCTTTAGCGAAGTCGACCAGTTTGTCAATCTCAGCATCGCTATAGTTGGGAGCAAGGAACCGACAGACCCCCGCCATTAGAGACGCATCTGTTTTTTGGAAACGCTCGGCCACCTTTGGCAGGTAGACAAAGTTCAGCCCCACCTGTCGGAACTCGGTAGACAGCAGGCGGTAATTGTCGGCAACCACCTTGTTGGCAGAAGCAGACAGTTTCGCCTCGACATACAACACCTGGTCGGCGGCAACCGAAAGGTTGGGTAGGTTAACAGAAAGAATTTCAGCACCACGGTCCGACAGGGCATACTGCAGGGCCATAAAGAGCAAAGCCTCTTGTTTCGTGCACTGTCCGTCGGCCGACACCATACAGGAGACATCGGCCAGAAGTTCGGCCGACACTTGTTCGCCCCTTAGCGTAGAACAAGCATCGGCAAGCGTCAGCGAATCGACATCACCAATAGACGAAGAAAGACCGTATTTATCCCTTAAACTTGCAAACAGGTCCATCTCTTGTTTATCGATAACACAATCGGCCTTCACCATATCGATGAGGATACGGAGTATAGCAGTACGTTCTTTAGCAGTCATAATAAAAACAAACTATTCGGCAAGAAGTTCCTTACCGGTAATTGAAAAATAGAGATTCTGCAACTGGTGCAGATAAGCGACCGGCTTTCCCACAACATTTTGGCCGACATAAAAATTAAACGAATTGGCCGAATTGGAACGAAGCAGAAATTCACCGAACGAATAAACCCTGTTGGGAGCTATATCGAACTCGACCTTAAACCCCAATTTCAACAAAAGGGATTCAGACAGGAAGATAGGGTTAACCACTGACTTGTCGAGCAGGAAACGCTCGTTTTGCGCCATTGTCAGCAAATCGACGGCCGTCAGAGCAGTTTCCTTATCATCGATATAGACGTGGTTTCCCACGCGCAACTCTTTGTAATTCATACTACAGATATTTTTTCCAAATATAACGAATTTGTGCGTGAAAGCGAATCAGGCCTTCAAAAAAGCGAAGAAGACCGCCATAATAAGGCATCCGAACGCCGCCAGATGGTTCCAGTGCAGCGACTCGCCCTTAAACATGAGGCAGGCCATAATGGTGAAGACCGTCAGCGAAATGACCTCCTGTATAATTTTCAGTTGGAACAGGGAGAAAGGCCCGCCATTCTCGCGGAAACCAATGCGGTTGGCAGGCACCTGGGCGCAATACTCAAACAGCGCAATTCCCCAGCTGAAAAGAATAACAGCAATAAGCGGCCAATTAGAAATCTGGTTGTTTTCCTGGAGTTTCAAATGACCATACCAAGCCAACGTCATAAACGTGTTGGAAATAACTAAAAGGATAATAGTTAGAAGTCCGTTTGACATAACATATAAAAATAATGGAAACGTCTGCAAAGATATGAAAACATACAGACACATAGGATTACCAATCGCCAAATTTACGACATTTCCATTTGCGGTCATAAAAAAAGGGTGTGCCGGGAGACAGACACACCCTCGGGGATACCGTTCATAAAACGCATTGCAAAAAGCAGCGCAACATTTCGCACCAGGAACAGCCAACAAAAGCCTCCCACCATTGGTACCGTTCCGCCTACGTTTAAACAGCCCTATAACTTATTTTTGCACTTTGCGTGATGCCTTTTCTCCAATTGTTTGGATAACCTGCACCAACGCAATCAGCAAAAGCACCGTAATAAGCATAACATCGGTCTGATAGCGATAGTAGCCGAAGCGTATGGCAAGGTCGCCGACGCCACCACCACCGACAATACCGGCCATAGCCGAGTAGCCTACCAGGGTGACAGCCAAGACAGTGAGTCCGCGTATCATACCGCTGAACGCGCCAGGCAACAAGACGTTTGTAACAATACGGAACCATGTAGCCCCCATAGCCAACGAAGCCTCAATCACCCCCTTGTCGACAGCATGTAAGTTACCCTCGACCAAGCGCGCATAAAAAGCGATAGCCACAATACCCAAAGGAACCGAAGCGGCCTCGGGTCCGATAGAAGTGCCGACCACAAAGCGCGTAAAAGGCAGCAACAAAACCAGCAGGATGACAAAAGGGGTCGACATGACAACATTAATAAAGAAGCCGACAACCAGGTTCACCAGTTTATTCTGGCAAATGCTGCGCTGGGCCGTTATATAAGACAGCACCCCAAGGGGAACGCCCAATAAAACAGCCAATAAAAGTGCAATACCGCACATCTCTAAAGTTTCACCAAACGCCGGCAACAAATTGTCGAACAAATCGGAATAGTTAGTTTCGTTCATTTAGCACCTCCGTTCTATAAGTGTTTTTACTCAAATAATCCAAGCTATTGTCCAAATTGTCTTTCGTGCCAATTAGTTGGACAATGAGGATACCAAAAGGCTTATCGTTGATATACTCGATTTTGCCATGCAAGATGTTCACATCAACACCATAATTCCTCACCACATTTGCTACAATAGCGTCTTCCGCCTTCTCGCCATTATAAATAATTTTCACCAGAGGTTTAGCATCATCGAGAGTGAGCCGTTCAGGAACATCGAGGTCGAACGTGTGCGACAAAAGTGTTTTAGTGAAATCGTGCTGGGGTTTAGAGAAGACATCGAACACATCACCAATTTCCACCAGTTCACCCTTATCCATAACCGCCACACGTTGGCAAATTTTCTTAACCACGTCAAATTCGTGGGTGATAAGCACAATAGTAATACCGAATTTGGCATTAATCTCCTTCAGCAACCGCAGAACGTCGTTTGTGGTTTCGGGGTCGAGAGCAGAAGTAGCCTCATCGCAAAGCAAGATTTTCGGATTATTGGCCACCGCACGGGCAATACCTACACGCTGTTTCTGACCACCACTCAACGTATTTGGATAAACATCGGCACGGTCGGCCAAACCAACCAAGTCCAACAACTCGGGCACACGCCGGTTAATTTCATCCCGACTACGTCCGGCAATCTCCATAGCGAAGGCCACATTTTGAGCCACCGTCTTCGTACTGACAAGGTTGAACTGCTGGAAGATCATGCCAATGGAGTGACGGAACCTGGCAAGGTCACCACCAGAAAGCCCACCGACATCGACACCATTGACAACCGTTTTACCGCCAGTAGGGAGTTGCAACTGGTTAACCGTACGCAAAAGCGTGCTCTTGCCAGCCCCACTCGTGCCCACAATACCCAAAATTTCACCATCCTCAATATCGAACGACACATTTTTCACAGCATTGACAAGCTGTCCCTTCTTATTGGAGAACGATACGCTAACATTATCGAATTTAATCATCTCTACATTTTTACATTTTACAAACAGATGCCCGGCAGCATTCAACCGGGCATCAATGAAAAAATATGGAATTTACTTGTTTTGGATTTTCCATTTGTCGACATACCATTGTGGGCGCTGGAATCGGTCGTAATCGTTAGCAGGATTCTCGAAATAATTTTTGAATTCCTCCGACTCGTAAGCAGCCTTCACATCGCTCACAAACTGAGCGTTAGCATCGGCGGTACGTACCACAAACCAGATAAAGAGTTCGTCAGGCAAAGTTTCGCCAACAATAGACGAAGACAATTTGCGACCAGAAGAGATAATATAATTACCAGAAATAACCGACAGGTCGCTACCATCTAAAGAACGCGGCAACTGGGCAGCCTCGAGCGGAACGATTTTCAATTTGTAAGGGTTCTCATCAATATCGTTCTCGGTAGCCGTCTTATCGTCGACAGAAGCCTTAATGGTAAGCAATCCGATGGAACGGAGGAATCTGAGCGCACGAGCAAGGTTGACCGCATCGTTAGGCACAGAAACGAGAGCACCCGGTTTCAGCTGGCTTTTCAACTCGTCGAGCGTTTTCACCTTGTATTTATCGGAATAGAGACCGAGCGCAGCGGTAGGCACCGAGAAAGTCGAAGCCAAATCGACGCCCTTTGTATCGCAGAAATTCTGTCTGTACAGCGTATTCTGGTAAATGTTAGCGTCAATTTCGTTGTTGGCAAGGGCAAGGTTAGGGGTCACCCAGTCGGTAAACTCCACCACTTTCACATTGTAGCCCTTCTTTTCGAGCACAGGCTTAACAGTAGCCTTAAACAAGTCGGCATAAGGGCCAGGCGAGAAGCCAACCGAGATATCTTTTCTGTCGGTACCAGCATCTTTAGCCGCATTACCACAAGAAGCGAACAAAATTAAAGAAGAGATAAAAAGCGAAGCAACCGCAATCAAGTTATTTTTTTTCATAAACCTCAAATGTAATTAAGTTAAACAATTTTATTCTAGAAATTAGATTTATAGTTAAAAGAAGAAAGTAGTAGCGATAAGGCCTCTAACACCCTGAACGTTGTGCGTGTCCTTCACCTTTCCATGGTCAGCATAGTCGACATTGCCGTAAGCCACGTTGTCGTAGTCGATTTCACCCTGTATAGTCCACTGTTTGTGAGAGAACTTCAAAGAAGGTGCAAGTCTGAAAACCTGATCAACATTCTGCCATCTGCCAAAGAAGTCTCCGCCAGCCAAAATATCGTCTGTAAATCCCAAGTTCTTGGTGTAACCTACAAACAGGCTTGGAGCCCACTTTTTCCCATAAGAGATATTCAACCAGTAGGAAGTGACTTTAGAAGGAGCATAAGAACGTTTACCCGTATTAGGGTCAACCGACTTCACAGCATAACCACCTTGTTGGAAATAGTCGCTCAGGTTCAATCCGTACAATCCCCCCGTTTTGAGGCCGAGTTTTCCTGACAAATATTGTGCATAATAGCCTAACGCATATGAATTCACCCTTTTATCGGTTTTAGACACCTCGCCAGCGGCATTCGTCACCTTGGTAGCAGGACGTATGCTCTTGAATTCGCCGAGCAAACCAGCACTAAATGTAGGAGACGAATAGCGCCACTGCAAATGGAACTCAGGAATAGGGTTCTGACGGATATCGCCGTTAGAAGAAGCCTCGAGCACCGATTTATGTTCGGTCTGATACAGTCCGGCAGCCACTAAACTGACATGCTGAGAGGGTTTAAAGGTAAAACGAACCTGGTCGCCCCTGCTAAACTGACGGAACGGGATGCCGGTATGCAAGCCAGCCACATAAGGGAACGGGATATCGGCAAACGGACTCCATGCCTTACCCAAAAGCAACTCACCCTTCTGCCATGTGAGTTTGGCCCACGCCTGTCGTAACCTGACATTCACACTGTTTCCACCAGAGAAGTCAAACTCGATGTAGGCTTTAGAATCGGCCTTCCCCAATTTAGGACCTTCAAAAGTTGTTGTAAGCCGTGTAGCCTGGGTGGATATATTTTGTCTGACTACCCCATTCAAATCTTTTCCGTTTCTGTCGTATACCTTGTCTTCCGGGAAGAAACCGAACAGGTCGTCACACGCACCAACAATCTCACGACTGTCGACATAATACTCAGCCCTGAAGAAACCACCAATTTTCAATTTGATATCATTACCAGCCTTCACAGTAGGAATCAGGCTTTTTGCAGTTTCAGAATAAACATCCTGCGAGGCCGTGTTGGTCGAAGTCTGATTTTGCAACTTGGCAGAATCGGGAGCAACTTCTTGCGCATTAATCGTCAATGAATCCAGTAAAAGCAATATTGTACTAACACGAATAATATTCTTCATCAATCTTATATGTTTTAGTTTGACATTTTCACTTATGTCTCCCCAAAAATAACCTCCATACTTTCACTCTCCATTTATGTAAACACTATTAGTTAAACATCGATTCCGCATAATCCAATAAAAGGTCATAAGCCTCGTCATTAGATACTATACAGGAATCAGTATTTCCGAATTCCTTAATTCTGGAGCAAAGTTACATTGATAAACACGTTAGAGACAATCGCCATTTTACGGCATTTTTCCATACCAAACATTAGCAACGTTATACAGACAGATTCTTGACTGACAAAACTTTAAAAAAAACTATTCAAAACAAACAGAAAATTATAATTCAACAGATTAGAGGGAAAGAACGCGTCCAAGCATATCAGGTCGTTTTAGTTTCTTACCAATGTTATGGTAACAAACAAAGGCTAACCAACCTATAAAAATTATTACTGCCCGCGTAAACCAGCATGCGCCAAAAGAGCACGCTACCAGAAACAATCAGACACTATTCTCCACCGCATTCTTTACGACCAAACCCGCCAACATAAAACCGAACATAGCGGTTATATGAGCCGTGGTACCGTTAATCTGCGCTTTCGACGAGCACCATTCATGATTGAGGAGAGAAGGGTCGCCCGGACCTTTTTCTGCCTTAGGGCACATACATTGTTCGGTGCCACAGGTAGCATTATGCCCCTTATTCTGTAGCAGTTCGTCAGAGAAAACGCACATGAACTTTCTAGACGGCTTCTGCCCCACCTGCTTGAAACGCTTGCGCAGCGCCCTTGCCAACGGGTCGCCCTGCACCTTCCAGAATTCAGCCACCCTGATGCGTGTAGGGTCAATCTTCAGAGCCGCCCCCATAGAAGAGAAAAAGACGGCTTTAGTGCGGCACGCCATAAGGATTAGGAGCATTTTGTCCTTCAGGGAATCGATAGCATCGATAATATAGTCGTATTCGTCAATATGGAAACTGTCGGCAGTCTCAGCCGAGAAGATTTGCTGGATAGCTGTAATATCGGCCGCAGGATTGATAGCGAGCAACCTTTCCCGCAACGCATCGACCTTCACCTGTCCGACGGTTTTCGTCGTCGCCATAAGTTGGCGGTTGATGTTGGTAATACAGACACGGTCGGAATCGACGATAGTCAACCTTCGGACCCCGGAACGTATTAAGCTTTCTGCGCACCACGACCCCACGCCGCCGACACCGAAAATGATGATACGTTTGCCAGAGAGTTCCTGCATAGCGTCATTACCCAGCAGCAACTCAGTTCTTCGAAATATTGCGTTTTCTATCGCCATTAATTTAGCCTTTAAAGTAAATGTAATTATGTCAAGCCACCCAACAAGAGCACGCAGTCGGGAAATTGACACCCAAGCCACCGCAGTTTCAGAATTCAGTTGAAATGGAAGACGAATGCAAATTTATGAAAACAAAAAGAAAGGGGAAAATTTTTATAGAGTGGCTTACACGGCAGACCCAAAAGTAGAGAAAACGGTCGCTAAAAAAAGGTCCAAAACGGGCACAAAAGAAAAACAGAAAGGAAGAATTTTACTTCTAACTTTCTGTTTTACAAATAGTAGTGAGCCAACTGGGGCTCGAACCCAGGACCCCATCCTTAAAAGGGATGTGCTCTACCAGCTGAGCTATTAGCTCTACCTTAACACTTGCTTTGTATCTCAAAAGCGATGCAAAATTAGGCAAGTTTCACCACAAATGCAAGCATTCGCCGCATTATTTTTAAATTATTTTTTACATCAACTATTAATCAACACTTTGCGTATTCACATTTTTCTCCGGATCTTCAGGAGCATCGGTCACAAACGACTCATCGGCATACCCACTTTCCGCTAAAATTTTTGAGAAAGCCTGCCACAACGGGTCATTTTCTGGAACTGGAGCCACCATATGAATGGTTTTATGGGACACCGGATGCACGAACTCGATGCTGCGGGCATGCAAACTAATGCCACCGTCGGGGTTGGAACGCGGATAACCATACTTCAAATCGCCACGGATTGGGCAACCGATATTCGACAACTGACAGCGAATCTGGTGGTGCCGCCCAGTTTCCAGATTAATTTCCAACAAGCAATAATTATCGCTTCGGGCAATAACCTTGTAATGGAGAATAGATTTTTTCGAATTGGGTCTACGTTCCGGATAGGCGAAAGACTTGTTTATTTTCTCGATGCGGACCAGGTAGTCGACCAGCGTTCCCTCCGAATCGGGCGGGCAATCTTTCACAATGGCCCAATACTTCTTGGTCAGATTATGGTCTCGGAAAATATCGTTCATACGCGACAAAGCCTTCGAGGTTTTAGCAAATACCACCACCCCGCTTGTAGGTCTGTCGAGTCGGTGCGTCACGCCAATAAACACATTACCCGGCTTGTTGTATTTCTCTTTCAGGTATTCTTGAACCAATTCGGAAAGCGGTTTGTCGCCAGTTTTATCGGCCTGCACAATTTCGGTACAGGTTTTATTGACAATAATAATATGGTTATCTTCGTAAAGGACCTGCATAGCTGTATAGAATTTGATTACCGGCGCTGTTTCAACGCCTCATAAATAACAATACCGGCAGAGACAGACACATTCAGCGAATCGATGTTGCCAAAGGTAGGGATAGAGACAACAGCATCGGCCGAACGCAGCACGTCGTCGGAAACATCGGTACGCTCGTCACCGAAAACCAAAGCCAGTGGGCCGGTTAGGTCGGCGGCGGTATAACTCTTCTTCGCGCCCTTGGCAACCGCGACGACCTTCAGACCGCTGTTTTTAGCAAACCTGATGGCTTCGGTAAGGCTTCTTTCCTTACAGACAGCTATAGAATGCAAAGCGCCAGCCGACGTCTTGATAGCGTCGCCATTTATCATAATGCCGCCCTTGATGGGAACCACCACAGCATCGACACCCGCACACTCGCAAGTGCGCGCTATAGAACCGAAGTTACGCACATCGGTCACCCCGTCGAGCAACACCACAAAAGGGTCGCGCCCGTCTTCGAAACAGGCAGGCACAACACCCGACAGTTTCTGGTATTCGACTTTCGAAATAAAAGCGATAGCCCCCTCGTGGTTCTTACGCGTATAGGAGTCGAGTTTCTGCACCGGCACCCGTTGCACCTGAACCATAGGATGCGACTTCAACGCCTCGAACAAGCGAACCGACAAGTCGGAAGCGAGGTCACGCTTTATGATAACCTTATCAATCTCTTTATTGGCCTCCAACGCCTCAACAATAGCGTGAATGCCAAAAATCATTTCGTTTTCTTTCATATTAAATCAATCAGTATCTGAAAGCATCCGCACAAAAGGGCGGAACCGTTTATTCTATAAAAAAAATTATTGTTCGGCCTTAATCTTCTCCAGTTCCTCACTCAGCAGTTCCCACTCATACATTCGCTGTTCCAGCTGGTGCTGCAGTTTCGGATAGTCGGCCAAGAGTTTCTCGTAATCGGGATTAGAAGGGTCAGCCAGTTTTTCCTCCGCCTCAGCCACCAATTTTTCGAGTCTTTCGACATCGTTTTCAGCCTCCTTCACCTCCTTTTCGGCCTTTTTCACCTTCTTGGCACGTTCTTTCTGCTCTTCGTAAGAAAGACGCCCGGCCGACTTGTCGGGTTCGGCAGCCGACTGGTTGTTCGTGTCCTTATAGGCGTTGGTGTCCAAATCGTGTAACGACTCCAACTTCTTGTCCTCCAAGAACTGGTAAATACCGCCCAAGTGCTCAACAACCGTATGGTGCGTAAACTCGTACGTTTTGTCGACAAGTCCGTCGAGGAAATCACGGTCGTGCGAAACGATGATGGCCGTGCCGTCGAAGGCCTGTATAGCCTTTTTAAGAACTTCCTTGGTAGGTATGTCGAGGTGGTTGGTCGGCTCGTCGAGCACCAGCACGTTCACAGGTTCCAACAGCAGTCTGATCATCGCCAACCGGGTACGCTCACCCCCCGAAAGCACCTTCACCTTCTTGTCGGAAGCCTCACCGCCGAAACGGAACGCCCCGAGTATGTCGCGAATCTTCGTTCTGATTTCACCGACGGCAACCTTGTCGATGGTGTCGAAAACAGTAACGTCCTCGTCGAGCAGCGACGCCTGGTTTTGTGCGAAATAGCCAATTTTAACCAGATGTCCGAGTTTAAGCTGCCCGGTATAGTCTTTCAGTTCGTCGATGATACATTTGACCAAAGTAGACTTACCCTCGCCATTCTTGCCGACAAAAGCCACCTTCTCGCCACGCTTGATGGTAAGGTTGACCTTGTCGAGTACCAGATGGTCGCCATAGCTCTTGCAAACATCCTTGCAAAGGAGCGAAACCTCGCCAGAATGCGGTGCAGGCGGGAATTTCAGGTTAATGGTCGACGTGTCTTCATCGTCAATTTCAATACGTTCAATCTTGTTAAGCGCCTTTATGCGGCTTTGCACCTGCACAGCCTTGGTGGCCTTGTAGCGGAAACGCTCAATAAACTCCTCGGTATCGGCAATGGCCTTCTGCTGGTTTTCGAAAGCACGCATCTGCTGTTCCCTACGCTCTTTGCGCAGCTCCATAAACTTGGTGTAAGGCACCTTGTAGTCGTAGATGTGTCCGCACGAAATTTCAATGGTCCGGTTGGTAACACTGTCGAGGAAGGCACGGTCGTGAGAAACCAGCAGCACCGCACATCCGTTCTGTTTCAGGAAGTTCTCGAGCCACTGGATAGACTCAATGTCGAGGTGGTTGGTCGGCTCGTCGAGCAGGAGCATATCGGGTTTGCGCAACAAGATTTTGGCCAGTTCGATACGCATACGCCAACCGCCCGAAAACTCGCTCGTCTGTCGGCTAAAATCGTCACGCTCAAACCCCAAACCCAGAAGGGTCTTTTCAATATCGCCCTGGTAAGAGTTAATGCCGAGCATGTCGAGTTGTTCGTTGGCATGTGTCAGGTCGTCGATTAGCTTGTGGTAGTCGTCACTCTCGTAATCGGTACGAGCAGCCAGTTGCTCCCCCATCTTGTTGATTTTGTCCTGCAACTCGAAAAGGAAATCGAACGCCTCCTTCGCCTCGTCTAAGACGGTTTTACCATCTTGGTGCAGCATCGTTTGCGGCAGGTAACCGATTTTGAAATCTTTAGGAATAGAGACCCCGCCCGCAGAAGGCTGCTGTAGTCCGGCAAAAATCTTCAGCATAGTAGACTTACCGGCCCCGTTTTTACCCACCAGGGCGATTTTATCGTGTTCGGAAACCACGAAAGAAACATCTTCAAAAAGGAAAGATCCGCCAAACGAGACGGACAACTGGCTTACAGAAATCATTTAGAAATAATTTGTTTCTGCAAAGTTACACAAAACGGACGATATCACCGAAGCCGTCATCTACATAGTTTTGACCAGAATGTTAGATAAAGATTAGTCAGGGTACTTGCGCTTTCGAACTTGCACATCTAAAGAATAATCCTTAACTTTCCTTAGATTATCGGTGAGATTTGTCGGATAATTGTTTATTCCTTCATTAATTGGCACCTTTTAAAGTTACGAAAATCACCCATTTATCAAACTAACAATCAATAAAAATGAATCATAGAGTGATTGCTCTAGGTCTCTCAAATTAGTTTTGAATTAAAATTAAACAAATTCTACATTCAAACAATCTCACAATAATGACACCCTTTCGCAAAAAACAACACATAAAATACTGCATAATTACCCTGTTGGCACTTCTCGTGAACCTGAACGCCATCGGGAAAATGACAAATGACAATTTAAAATCCGGCGACACGTTACACTTTCCATCCATACATGGTTTTGACTTTGGCCAAACGGTAAACCGGAAATGCGTAAGTTCGACCAACTTCGACACCTTCCCTTTAATTGCAAACATAAGGGTGCCAGATGGTTACATATATTGTTTTTATGCTAATTTTATAAAAAGGCCATTTGATGTCAATGTGGCTATTGACGGAGGACTCACAAACTGTATAGTTAACGACAATCATGAAACTATTACTATATATCGTCATATAACAAAAAAAAGATGTGGAGGTACGCAACTAAAAGCAATCAACCCTATAAGTAAAACACTCCTCACTTATACAGAATTAGACCAATACACCGCCCCAGACAGTGCCCACTTTTGGTTCAAAGATGCGTATTCCGATTCTTGGGAAATGAAAGACGCAGTACCACTTAGAAACGGGACATACAGCACAGAAATAGATAAGTTTGGGGCTATATGGACCATTTACGAGCCCAAGTTAAATAAAGGAGCGAGACTTGTCAAACATGTGGTAAGCGTGCGTGACTCCAGCGGGAATCCGTTTATAAACACAACCCTCTACCTTACGGATGTTAATAAAGGCAAGACCTATCATTTCAAGACAAACAAAAAAGGGGAAGTCATCTTTTACCATAGTAGCGACAGCCAATTTTGTTACGAAACAGATATCAAATGCTCAAGTTCAACTAGAGTATTTCGTGACTCCACAACGATTACGTTATGGACAGACGTCAATGCAATAGAAAAAGAGAAAAGCGAAATCAGCAATACCACATCTTTAAAGAAGATAGCGACAACCATCTTTATCATTTTTTGTGTATTTTTTTTATTTTATTCTGGAACTGATAAGAAATCTCGAGAAATTGCAAAAAGAATCCTTGCTAAAACACTGAGACTCAACCCAGAGCTCACCATTAGAAAACGGAAACTAATGAAGAATTTCACAATAGGAATCAACCCAAACGATGTATATAGATTAGCGACCTCGAATCTGGAAACAGACAACATCACCATCAGTCCCGATGAATACCATGCATTTAACAAAAAAATCAAGTTCAAAATCCGGCGCGACTTTGTCCTCCTTCTATTCAAACTGGCGGCAGAAGACGACGGTATAAAAAACGACGAATGGGCGCTTATACAGAGCATAATGCCTAAATTGGGCTTAAACAAAAGGCATTGCGACTATATGACAGCCCGTTACAGCTCAATAAGGAGTGAATACGACTACTATTCAAACGCCCACACCCAGCAAGCAGAACAGCAGCACAACAAGTCGGCAGCGGGTTCCGTTTACAGCCGTTACAGCCAGTACTTCGCCCTATTCGGACTTTCGCCAGAAGCGACAAAAGACGAAGTGCAACAGGCCTATCACAAGCTGGCCATGGAATATCACCCCGACCTTCCGAAAAATGTCGACCGGCACATGGAATGCGTCCGGAAGATGGCGGAACTCAACGTTGCCTACACACAACTGATGAAAGCAATGTAAAAATGTATAAGACAAACTATGGGCAAAACGGCAGCGACAAATTTTAACTAGAAACAGATTTACACAGAAAAGCAGCAGCACATAGCCAACAATAGGTAAGGGAAGGGATAATTAGAGAGCGGACAACTGCAGGCAGACGGCATCGGCCGTACCCACGTCACGAACATAGAACTTGGGGAACAAGCCGCACTGCTTATAGCCAGCGGCCTCGAACAGCCTGAGCGAAGCCACATTATCGGCAGCCACCATAGCCATCAGCAACCTCAGGTGCAGGAAATGGAACACATAGTCGGCCAACAAGTCTAACGCCATTTTGGCAATACCCTTTCCCCGCAGGCTTGGCGCCACTAAAACAGCCACCCAGGCGTGCAGGTGTCGCGGCGAGAAATCGTACAAGTCGACCAAACCAACGGGAGTGTCGGCACCGGCAAGACAGACCACCAGCCTCAGCTGTTTGTCGGCAAAAAGATCGCCTTGCTGGTTTTCCACGTAATTCCGCAACGAAGCAGCCGAAAAAGGTTGGATGTTGCTGCCCGCATTCCAAACCGAAGCGTCGTTTTCCATTGCGTAGAGAAACGGCACATCGGTCGGTTCAAGGGCTCTCAGCCATATTGCATCATTCTTCAGGAACATCTTCATTCTTTTATGCCTAGTTCAACCTCGTATTGTTTAATGAGACGGGCGCACAAAATTAGCGGCATAATGCCAAAAAAGCCAAACGAACAGTCAATAAGCGTCCAAACAAAAGGAATTTGGCGTATAGGGCCGCAAATGAAAGCTAAAGGAAATATAGCGACACACGCGCACATCGCCCAATAAATTATCCATTTGTTCTTCACCGGGTCGCGCAACGGTCCGACGAACAACAGAGCAATCACAATATGCGCAAAAGCCAGCCAGTCGTAACCATAAGCGAGGTAAGGATATTTATCATTGGTCTCGGTCAATCCCACTTTCACGCCATACAGCCAAGAAATGACGGGCTGTAGCGCCTCGCCCTCCATTTCCACAAGCGAACTGCTGTCGATGCCACAGAATGCGAACAGCGTCTCTAACTCCCATTGTACAGGGAAAGCAGTAATGCCCGCAGCAACAAGCACAAACATATAGAAAGCGATAATCGCCCTTATTTTTTTCAGAGTATCCATAACTTTTTTTTTCAAAAATACGAAACAAACGGAAGGTTGCCCATAAAACCGCCTGGAAAAGTTGACAAAAAACAATTTAATGTATAAATTTGCAGATATACGATTTTTATATTTCTTATACTCAATACACTTCCTATTAGCTTTCGGGGGAAGCCAAAGAAATAGGAAACACTCTTAAATTAGAATTTGATGGAAAAGATTGTCATTTACCAAGTACTACCTAGACTATTCGGCAACCAATGCACGGAAAACATTAAAAACGGGACACTGCTACAAAACGGATGCGGCAAGTTTGCCGACTTTAGCGAAAAAGCGCTTAGCGCCATAAAGAAACTGGGTGCCACACACATCTGGTACACAGGGGTGATAGAACATGCCACCCAAACCGACTACAGCCGCAACAAAATAAGAAAAGACAATCCGATAGTTGTGAAGGGCCAGGCCGGTTCACCCTACGCCATTAAAGACTACTACGACATAGACCCCGACCTTGCGACCACCGTAAAAAACAGGATAAAGGAGTTTGAGGCGCTGGTCAAAAGGAGCCACGAAGCCGGATTGAAAGTCATAATGGACTTTGTTCCCAACCATGTGGCACGCCAATACCATAGCGACGCAAAGCCAGCTGGCACGCGCGATTTGGGGGAAGACGACGTAACATCGGTATCGTATAACCGTGACAACAATTTCTATTACCTGCCCGACCAAAAATTCGTTCCATGCGTACCAAACACCGAGGGAGGAGAAGATTATGTGGAATATCCAGCCAAAGTAACAGGCAACGACTGTTTTTGGAATGCGCCTTCGGTCAACGACTGGTACGAGACCGTAAAACTGAACTACGGCGTAGACTACAACAACAACCGTTGCAAAGACTTCTTCCCGACCCCGAACACCTGGCAGAAAATGCGCGACATACTACTCTACTGGTCAGCCAAGGGAGTGGACGGTTTCCGTTGCGACATGGCCGAAATGGTGCCAGTGGAATTCTGGCAATGGGTCATTCCGCAAGTAAAGAACGAACACCCCGGACTCATATTCATAGCCGAGACCTACGACCCGAACCAATACGGCATGTACCTTTACGACGGACATTTCGACTACCTGTATGACAAAGTCGGGCTGTACGACACACTGAAAGGGGTCATCAGGGGCGAACAGCCAACCAGCAACATTACCTTCTGCTGGCAAAGCCATCCCGACCTGGAAGACCGCCTGCTCAACTTCCTGGAGAACCACGACGAGCAGCGAATAGCATCGGACTTCTTTGCGGGAGACCCTGTGAAAGCCATGCCAGCCATGCTGATCAGCGCAACCCTGACAAAAGGCCCGGTTATGGTGTACTGCGGACAAGAACTCGGAGAAGCCGGCATGGACGAGGAAGGTTTCAGCGGACGCGACGGACGCACCACCATCTTCGACTA
>DGTD01000033.1 GCA_002396385.1 Bacteroidales bacterium UBA4345 | reverse complement strand
CCACCACGGTTGTTGTTGTAGCCGCCACGGTTATCGTCGTAAGAACGGTTATCGTCGTAGTTATTGTACCCACCACGATTGTTATTATAGCCACCGCCACGGTTATTGTTGTAGCCGCCACGGTTGTTGTAACCACCGCCACGGTTATTGTTGTAGCCACGGTTGTTGTTGTAGCCACCACGGTCGTTATAACCGCCACGGTCGTTGTTATAATCACCATTATTCTGTCGGTAAGGTCGTCCCTGTCCGGCAGGGTCAAAACCAGCATGGCTGGTATCACCAATACGGCGTCTTGGTCGACGTTCACCCTTTAAATGGTTATCACTTGAGAAATTAGGGTTAAAACTCTTTCTCTCATTCTGTTCGTCGCCACCCTCACGGCTGGCACCATTGTTCCTCACGGAATCCTGCCATTCTTCATCTACAGGTCTCATTTCACTAAAAAATTAATTGTTAAATATATAATAAAAACTGAATAATCGATTAATTATTGTCTAGTTCTTTAAGTTTTGCCGAAATTTTTTCTATTTCCGCCTTCTTTTCCTCAACTTTCTTCTCAATAGAAGAAATTAAAGAAGAGGCGCCCTTCGAACGAGCCAGGAAGCCCATATTATTCAAATAGGTATTAACCTCAGACTCTAAGGCAGCCTTCATTTTCAACAAGCGTTGTGCCTCGTTTTTAGGCTGGTTGTCAGAGCCACGTCCAGCCCCCTTGTTAGAGCGGTGAGAAGAAGAATTACCACCACGCAACTTGATATTAAGGGCATCGGACTTCTCTTCAACAGCCAGATGGAACGCCTTATAAATGGCATCTTTATCTTTAACAGGCACATGTCCGGTCGAGTTGAACTGATCAGACAAAGCACGCAACTGTTCGGCAGCAGCAGACGGGTCAGAAACCACATCGAGCGTCTGAATTTGTTCTATAATATTCTTTTTCTGCTCCAAATTAGCCTGTTCGGAAGTCCGTTTCTCTTTAAAGTTCTTATTTTTCGCCTCAAAGAATGCATCGCAAGCAGAAATAAAGCGTTTCCAAACGGCATCGGACTGTTTTTTTGCAACAGATCCAATAGTTTTCCACTCCTTCTGCAATTCAACAAGTTTTTCGCCAGTAGCCTTCCAATCGGTGCTGTCCTTTAGAGCTTCAGCCTGTTCACAAAGAGCAATTTTTTTTGCGAGATTTTCAGAGAAGACAGCCTTCGTAGACTTAAAGAATTCAGACTTGGCATTAAAGAAAGCGTCGCAGGCGGCGCGGAAACGGGTAAAGATAGAGTTGTTGAACTTCTTAGGAGCGAAGCCAATAGTCCTCCACTCTTTCTGTAATTCAACAATAACGTTGCTCTGCTCCTGCCACTCTTTGAAAGAGTTGAGTTCATTGAACTTGATAGCCTCAATTTTCTCGCATATAGCCGTCTTCTTCTCCAAATTCTCATTGGCAGCAGCACGCAGTTTGTCGAAATACTCGTTATGCATCTTATTGATAACGGTAGAAGCAGCTTTGAAACGGGTCCAAATCTGTTCACGCATATCTTTAGCCACAGGTCCCTGGTTGCTCCACTCCTCGTGTAACGACTGTAATTTTCTAAAGGCGGCAACAACATCCGTCTCACTTGCCAGTTTTTCAGCAGCCTCGCAAAGTTTCACCTTAATTTCGAGATTCTTTCTGAAGTCGTATTCACGGAGTTCGTTATCCATCTTCAGGTTATCGTAGAAGGTTTCAACAAGGCTCTGGTAGTTTTCCCGAGTTTTAGAGACCTCAGTCGCAGGCACTTGTCCAACCGTCTTCCATTCATCCTGTAATTTTTGGAAAGCCGGAACTTTTTTTCCACAATCTTCCGGAGCCTCAATAAGTTCTTTGAGGCGGAGAATAATGTCTTTCTTACGAGAAAGATTCGCTTCTTTCAGAGCCTCTTCCCTCTGTATCTCAGCCTGGCGTTTATCTTTATACGTAGCCAGGATATCCTTCAAAGCCTGTTCGTTAGCATCGGCAGAGGCGGAAAAATCGGCCTCCTCACCACCATTAGCGACGAAAGCCTCCCTTTCGGCATCCTTTCTGTGATTCAGGAGTCGGTAAAACGACTGTTTGATAGCTTCGACATCGGATTTGATAGCGAGATAAGAATCAGTAGGATTAGCCACCAAATCTTTAAGTTTAGCAACCAGTTGCTCTTCGGAAAGATTTATATAAGAATTAACTTTACTTTCATCGACGACAGCCACCTGCTCAGGCAGTTCATCAGCGTTTATAGAAGAAGTATTGACCCAATCTTCAGAAACAGCAGCCTGCTGTTTAGGATCAACATTTTCGAGTGTATCCATATAATACTATAGTCTTGTTAGTAGTACTCTATAAAAATAGCGGTTACTTATATAATACAAATATATAAAAAAATATGTAAGTGGAATGCTAAAACGAAAAAATGCAATTAAAAAAGTTTGCAGGAAAGGCCGAACTTAGAAAAATCGAAGTTTTTAAAGCCCTCCATAGCCGTTTCATAACCCCTATTCATCATATAGTCGGACTTTGACGACTCGAACATGCCCACATTTTTGTCGGGTTTCATATCGATGACCAAGTCACAAAAAGACTTCTCCTTATAGGTGTTTCCGTTCACAGCCAGATGGAAAACCCTTTCTGCCACAGTGACCAAACCCATTTGAGTGGTACTAGGCATTGGCTTAATGGGGTTGACGTGAACACCCATAACAAAATCGCACTGTGACCGCAGGACCTCGGCAGGCAAGTTGCAAAGGAATCCGCCATCGACGTAATAGCGGGAACCAATTTTGGCCGGATTAAACAAAACGGGAACACTCGCGGAGGCGACAACAGCATCGACAAGGTTTCCAGAAGAGAAATAAGCGATAGTACCTGCCAGCAAATCGGTAGCATTAACAACAAGAGGGATATTCAAGTCCTCGAAATTTTCGGCTTGCAACATATTGTCGAGATAACGCTTGTAGCCCCTTACACTGGCAAAACCACCATGTTTAGGCATATTAAGCTCAACCCCTTTTGTAAAAGAAGACTTTTCGAAAAAGCCCACCATCTCGTCAATGGAGCGGCCATCGGCAAACATTGCGCCGACAATAGCTCCAGCACTAACACCAGAAACAATATCTGGCTTCAGGCCAATTTCATCTAAAGCCTTCAGCACACCAATGTGTGCGACACCCCGAATACCTCCACCACTTAAAGCGAGACCAAACTTATATTTTGCCATAAAAAATCAGGCTTTGTTTTTTTCAGGGACATAAGGATACCTGCCTTCGACCCAAAACGCATAAACGCCCATAATAATCAGAGCGTCAGCACCAAGGAAGACAGCCACTTCAGCAACATCGGAGAAGAAACGGTATATGAGTGCCAAGACGAGCATCAAAGCGGAAAGCAGCAATTGTGTAAATATCACCTTTCTGTGCGAGCATCCGGAATAAAGCATGCGCTGGTACAGATGGTTTTTAGTGGGCACTCTGAAATTATCGCCTGCGATAATGCGACGGAGCAAAGTGTAAGTGACATCGAAGAAAGGGACGAAACATATAATCATATACGCAAAGAACGGTATACCATTCACATCTGGATTGGAATTGGAAATCACAGAACCAGCCACCAAATGGTCACTCTGAAAATAGACGCCCATAACTGCAAAAACATAACCCAAAAAAGAAGCGCACGCATCACCCATCAGGTATCGGGCAGGATACCAGTTTCTAGTAAGGAAACCTGCGATGCACGGAATCAGGAAAAAGATAGGGTTCGAGACAGGAGCGAATACAATGGCAGCGACACAGATAGCAATAGATACAGCAGCCAGATTTCCCTCCTTTCCGTCGATACCATCATAAAATCGGAAAACATCGATAAACCAGGTCAACAACAAGAACGACAAAACGTTCATGACAATGACAGAGATGTTGGTATTCCATATAAAACCGCCAACAGTAAGAGCATTTACCCCGCCCAAAATATACATGGCGCATGCTACAGAAGCCATTTGTACAACCATTCGGAAATAGGAAGGGAAATGTTTATACTCGTCCAACACGATAGCAGCAACAAGGAACAAACCAGGCACCATTGCCATAAACAATTCAAACGGCATAAAATCGGTGAAGACCGTGAGACACGCGCAAGAAAAGAACCATGTGGCAACGATGGAAAGCCCCGCGCCTTCGGGTAAGATACGGACAGGCTGGTTTTGAGAGACGTTGTGCGTCTTCTGATAGGAAGAAATGGCACGGCGCCTGACATAACGGGCTATAGCCCAAGACAGGACAAAAGACACAAAAAAGAGGATCCAAATCATATGAAATGAACTAATCAATATACAATATCCCAGACAATTGGCAAGAGACGCAGCCCTGCAATTATCAGCCAAAATCAAGACAAAGAAGCATACATTGCAAGATGTATGCAAAAAAAAGTGCCGAGGTAATCCCACGACACATTTTTATATGTTTTAACTCAGATATACAATTACTGGGCTGGTTGTTCTACCGGAGCAGGAGCAGGGGCAGCAGGTTGAGCATTTGCACCTTCAACTCCAGGATTAACAGGAAGCGCTGTTGAATTAGACTGGATTTCTGATTTCTGTACTTTTTCGTTCTCCTCAGAAGTCCCTATAATAGAAGTCAGGATACTTAGGATAACAATAAAAGCCATCAGGAACCATGTGATTTTCTCCACAATGTCGGTAGTCTGTTTAACACCCGCAAAATCATTACCCTTTGCAAAATTTTCTGCAAGACCTCCACCTTTAGACTTTTGTACAAGCACAATAGCAACCATAAGGATGGAAGCGAATACGATCAAACCAGTTAAAACGTAATACATTATAAATACTTTATCAATTTTCTCAAAAATCGGATTTGTTCCGCAAAGTAAGCACTTTTTTCTGGATATTTCAAACAGAGTTGCTCGAAAATATTAATCGCCTTATCAAATTTTTCCTGCTTTATATAAATTTTAGCCAACGTTTCAGTAAAAAACTCGTTAGATTTCATTGTCCCACCTCCGTTTGGCAGTTCATCTGGCACTTCGTCATCTTCACTTCTGTCATTATCAGCAACAGCGAGTTGTACTTTCAACGGAGCATCGACAGCAGCACTCTGTTCCGTTTTCTTTCTTGCTTGCGCGGCTTCGAAATGAGAGAGGAACGCGTCGATTTCCGCACCAAAACGTAGTTCGCCCCCCTCCGCAGCAGCATCGTCAGACGGATTCTGAGGTGTTGACAGAGAAAGAGAGGACAACTTGGCCACTTTCTGACCAAGTTTGTTTTCTTGGGGCGAGGTAGCCATAGCAGGCACCTCATCACGGGTCGGAGTATTATCGGCCGTTTTGCCCTCTTTATCGGCAAGCAACAGCATCAACTGGCAACGGTCGTGGGCAAACAAGGCAGAGCGACGCAACTCAGCATCACAAATCACATCATGCTCGTTATGCAAGCCCTTTTGGTAAAGTAATCGGAAAGTAGAGACAAACGGATATTCACCAATAAGTTTCTGCAGGTCGGCCAGATGAGACTTGTTCACCAAATTGGGATCAGCCACCAGCCTGTTAAGTTCCAAAATGGTCATACTGCAATCTATTTACCAGTTAGCAACCGTCCGGTTAAAAATCTGGTTTACCAGATCTTCAATAATCTGTTCATTCAGTTCGTCCTGAACCTGGTTAATGGTCTGTTCGTTCGAGAATTCCTGATACGAAGAAAAACGTTGCTCAAAGTTTTCGGAAGGGTTCTGTTTGTTTACGAACCGCACATTAAGGGTAATCTGTAGTTTTGTTTTTGTAGAAGTACCCGCCGCATTAACACCAATCTGTATAAGTTCGTAATTCACAATTTCACCCGACACTTGCAAATCGCCCTCACGGGGCACCAACTTCAGACGGGTCTTACTAGAATACTCGTCCTTCAGTTTTTCATTGAAGTTCGGAGCCAAAGAAGGGTAAACCAATGACGCCTGGTTAGGGAAATCGGCAACAGAGATGGTTTTAATTTTCGTATAATCGATAGAAGTGCCGTTGAACTTGTACGAAACCATACACGACGACAATCCTACAAAGAGTAAAACGACAAAGTATAAAAATGTGCGTTTCATATATCAAGACCAAATTTTTTTATCTTACGGTAAAGCGTACGCTCTGAAATTTTCAGTTCGTCGGCAGCAAGTTTTCTGTTACCACCGTTACGTTCGAGCGACTTCTTAATCATTTCCTTCTGCATTTCTTCAATCGTACGGTTTTCGGGTTCGAAAAACACGTCGGTATCGACAGTGGCATTATTGTTGATTTTCGAAGAAGAAGAGAAAGCACTGTTAACGACTACCGAAGGTGCAACAGTTCCAGCGTCGGGGTCGTGTTCAGGCGAAGAGAAATGCAGGCCTTCTGCAGAATGTAGTGTTGAGAAACGGGAGAAATCGTCATCGACATCAGTTTCAGGGACGATCGTCTTTCCCACAGCCTTGTTCAACAACTGTTTGAGGTCGTTGATTTCCTTCCTCATATCGAACAAGATCTGGTAAAGCACTTCACGCTCACTCTCGGTCCACTTGGCACCTCCAGCCGATTGGGCAGAAGAACTATTGTCGACAAGAACAAGAGACCGTTCTTGCGAAAGCGGTTTGATGTAAGGCAACAGCATCTCGGCAGAGATTTCCCTCTCTTCAGACAAGATGGAAATCTGCTCGGCCACGTTCTTAAGCTGCCTGATATTACCGGGCCAGGAGAACTGCATAAGCAACTGCTGCGCATCGTCGGTCAGTCGCACACCAGGCATTTTATTTTTTTCAGCGAAATCGGCAGCGAACTTGCGGAAGAGCATCGGGATGTCAGCCTTGCGTTCACGCAACGGGGGAATATAGACAGGAACAGTGTTCAAGCGGTAATAAAGATCCTCTCGGAACCTACCGTCTTCAATGGCCTTAGGCAAATTGACATTCGTAGCGGCAATAACCCTCACATTGGTCTTCAGCACCTTAGAAGAGCCCACCTTAATAAACTCCCCAGCCTCGAGAACCCTTAGAAGCCGGGCCTGGGTGGCCATAGGCATCTCGCCAATCTCATCAAGAAAAATAGTACCTCCGTTAGCCTCCTCAAAATAACCCTTGCGGTCGGAGATAGCTCCCGTAAAGGCTCCCTTTTCATGACCAAAGAGTTCGGAGTCGATTGTACCCTCTGGAATAGCGCCACAGTTCACCGCAATGAAAGTGTTGTGTTTACGTGCGCTATAGTTATGAATAATGCGTGGTATGTTTTCTTTACCCACACCACTTTCACCCGTAACGAGCACTGAAAGATCAGTATTCGCGACCTGCACAGCCACATCAATAGCTCTGTTCAAGCCATCGTCAACACCAATAATACCAAAGCGCTGCTTTACTTGTTGCAGTTCTGAAGGACTTAACACGTGAAAATCAAATTAAATATCATTCATTTAATCGAGGGCCAATTCCGTTAATGCGTCATCGGCATCGTTGTCAGGAAGAACAGTTTTGTCGTTGTTACGACGGTTTCCACGCTCCTCCTTTTGTTTTTTCAACGGATTTTTTGAAGCCTCCTCAAACCGGATTCTGTTTTCGAATATATCACACGCCAAATAGAGCGCCTGACGGAACGAGTCGGGAGAGGCCTTACCAATACCTGCCTTGTCGTAAGCCGTACCATGGTCAGGAGATGTGCGAACGACAGGCAGGCCCGCCGTAAAGTTTACACCCTGGTCCATAGACAAGGCCCTGAAAGGAATGAGACCCTGGTCGTGATACATAGCCAGAACCCCATCGAAACTTTTGAAACTGCCAGCGCCGAAGAAACCGTCAGGCGGATAAGGGCCGAAAGCAAGTATACCGTTTTCATTAGCCTTCTTTATGGCAGGAATTATGGCATCTTGTTCCTCAGTTCCCAGCAAACCGTTATCGCCGGCATGCGGATTGAGTCCAAGCACAGCAATACGCGGACGCATAACGCCGAAATCGGCCTTAAGCGACTGGTTGAAAATTTCAAGTTTATCAACGATATTATCGACATTGATGTAGCGATAAACGTCACGAAGCGGCAGATGCCCCGTAAGAATTGCGACACGCATAACATCGCACACCGAAAGCATCAGTCCATGAGTGCCCGTCGAGAATTTCTGTTCCAAGAATTCGGTATGTCCAGGAAAATGGAACGCATCAGACTGTATGTTTTTCTTATTGATAGGCGCAGTGACCAACACATCAATCAAGCCAGCCTTCAAATCGTCGGTAGCACGGTCAAGCGCCATAAAAGCCGATTTACCAGCCTCGGGAGTAGATTTAGAAAGGTCGACCTTCACCTCATCGTCAACACAGTTAATAATGTTGGCCCTACGCGGATTGGCATCGGAAGCCGAATTGATAACATTCAAATTGAAATCGTCAATGCCTAATGTTTTACGGTGGAAGGCCGCAATTTTAGACGAGCCGTAAACAATAGGAGTACAAAAATCGAGGATTCGGTTATCGATCAAGGTTTTGATAATCACCTCGTAACCAATACCATTTATATCACCCTGGGTAATACCCACTTTT
Organism: Bacteroidales bacterium UBA4345; assembly: GCA_002396385.1. Taxonomy (GTDB): domain Bacteria; phylum Bacteroidota; class Bacteroidia; order Bacteroidales; family Paludibacteraceae; genus Physcocola. Next base: position 12,964 of record DGTD01000033.1, on the reverse strand, counting down.
AACTTTCCGTTTTCCATTTAGAAAATGTATTAGAAACCGCAGCACAGAGCTACGTACAATTTATGCAAAAATAAAATAAAAAGGACATAAATCCTATTGTTAAGCCCTATGAAGGCTATTTAGCCACGGTTGAATCTGGAGATTCAGGCTTAACTTTCAACGAGCCGGCAGCCGCCTCCAACATACGCAGGCGGTTGCGTTTTTCCATACCCGGGGCATACAAAAAGACAACCACAGAAACAATGTTACGATGGTCGGCAGAAAGATAGTTGCGAGAGACAAACGGCCCTCCCATAACGTCGATAGGGCAATGCCAACGTCCACGCACTTCAACGCAGTAATCAGAATTTTTGGTATTAAGTACCTCAGTAGCGAAAGGGATTTGCGGATGATGTTTCATAAAAGAGCCTTCGGAAGGGCCAGGAACATACAGCTTGGTAAACGAATCTTGAACAGCCACCAGACGTTCAGGCGAAAAGTCGTCGGAAGAACGGTATGGGCTTGTGAAAACCATCATATTCTGGTTCATGTTCAGATTACCGTTAGACATCCACACAAAATTAGTGGTATCGCGCATTTTCTTCAAATCGGCAGGAATAAGAATATCCACCCCGAATTTATTCTGGATGACTCTGCTGAAATTGAGATTCTGATAGCTACAGAAATAATCGAGGGCACGTTTTTCCTCGGCATAATTAAAGAACCGTCTAATCTCGTCGCCCTTCTTTTTCACCAAGTCAGCAAGAACATCCTCAGACGGAGCGGTAATTTTCAGAACTGCCTGTGGTTTCGCATACCAGTTAGACAAATAATTTAGGGAGCCTTTCGTATAGCGCGAAGGATCGACCTCGTAGAAAACAATATTACGCGCCGTTTTAACGGTAGCATCGAACTGTCCAACTTTCAGGTGGATAACCTTAAAGAATGGTTCCTTTTCCGGAAGGGCGGGAATAGGGCTACTGAACACAGAATCGATAGCATGTCCACAGGGCCGTCTCCACACGGAATCGGCACCAACAACGAGCAAATCGAACGTAGATCCTGTTATTGTAGGCAAAAACCGGCCTTCGCCAGAACAAGCGGTTAAGGCCACAACAAGAAAAGAGGCCACACCTATCAATAATTTTTTCATAAATTCAAAAAAAGTTAGTTATAAAATGTCAGACTGCTGGTTTTGCTTCATAGTAGAGAGCAATCCACAAGCAGCCCAAATATCTTCACCACGCGAGTGTCGTATGGTAGTGTTAATTCCCCGATTAGTCAGCATTGTCTCGAAAGCAATCATACCATTTTGGTTAACGCCATCGAGAGGCACGCCAGGCACTTTATGGAACCTGATGAGATTGACCAGGCAAGGAAGTCCCCGTAAAAGACGCTTCAACTCATCGGCATGTTTTTCCGTATCGTTAACGCCTTTAAATACGATATATTCGAAAGATATGCGCCTTTGTCCGGAAAAGTCAAATTTACGGATAAGGTCGATAACTTCAGCAACCGGATAGGCCTTCTGGACAGGCATAAGCCTCGAACGTTCGTCAGCAAAAGGAGAATGAAGCGAAATGGCCAAATGGCATGTCGACTCAGCCAGGAAACGTTTAAGACCTGGAACAAGTCCAACAGAAGAGACCGTTATACGTTTTGGGCTCCAAGCGTAGCCATAATCAGCAGTAAGGACGTCGAGGACCAGCAACAAATTGTCAACATTATCCATAGGCTCCCCCATACCCATAAACACGACATTGGTCAGTTTGTCGGTCTCAGGAACCGACTGAATCTGGTTGAGGATGTCGGCCGGCGACAATTGTCCCGAGAACCCCTGTTTGCCAGTATTGCAGAAAAGGCAATTCATCTTGCAACCAATTTGAGAAGAGACACAAAGAGTGGCCCTGTCTTTATCGGGAATATAGACCGACTCAATATATTTTCCAGAACCGACGGGGAAAAGATACTTTTTTGTGCCATCGACACTTTCCTTCACATCAGTAGGAGGGACGCACCCCACCTCGAAAGCCGAAGCTAATTTTTCGCGGTTAGATTTCGAAATATTATGCATATCGGCAACAGAGCGTACTTTCTTTTTATATAACCAGTCGGCCAACTGTTTAGCAGTAAAAGCCGGCATTCCCAAAGAAGTAACCGCCTCTTTTAATTGAGGCAACGTCATTCCCAAAAGTTTTTGCATGAAGAGAGAAAAAATCTATTAAGAAAAGAAAAAAGTAGAGGTGAAACGAATTCACCCCTACCCCATTCATATTTCAGATTAAGACTAGCAATTATTAGAAGAAGTTGAAACTGTTATCCTCAATTGAACCTTTGCTTTCAATTGCATCCATCATAGAGGAACCAACAGAGGTACTGATGTTACGGTCTAAGAATTCTTTAGTAATGGCAGGCAGTTGAGAATCACGTTCAGTAATTTTCTGGAAAACGAATACCGAATAGTTACCCTTAACAGGTTTTGACACTTCATTCAGTTTTCCGGCAACAATTGCGCCAACCAAACCAGTTTCGCCACCAAACTTATCAATAGAGTTAGCAGAAAAACGTACCGCCTTAGCAGAATCGACAGTACCGATTTCAGCCAAAGACTTGCCATTCAGTTCAGCAACCAGTTTATCGGCTTTCTTGTCCTTAATAACGGCCTCAGTCACTTCTGTCTTCACACTCTCGAAAGGAAGAATACCATCGTTGTCTTCAACAACCTCAGAAAGAGTACCAACGATGTAGAATTCAGGAATATCGGTAAACACATCAGAAACATCACCCTGTTTGTGTTCGAACGCCCATTTAATAAGACAGCGAGAATTAGGCAGTACATAAGTAGAAGGCTGTCCCTTGGTAAGATTATGCAAAGGACGAACAGTCAAATGCTTTTCGGCAGCATTTCTAACGAACTCTTCAGAATTCTTGCTATTGATAGAGAAATCGTTAGCCAGACGTTCAAGGCTGTCGATAGTAGTCGAGCTTGGTTCTATGCGTGTTGCCAGGATAGCCATCTTAGCTTTCTTAACAGGAGCAGTTTGATCAGTAATCTTAACAACAAAGGCAACCTGACCATTGTTTACAGTAAACAAATCGCCTTTCTTTCCACCGAAGGCTTTGTCATCGAATTTAGGAAGATTAACATAGCCCTCTTGGATCCATCCCTGGTCACCACCGGCGCTAGCCGATCTTGTATCCTTAGAAAGTTTAGCAGCCAAAGCGGCGAAATCAGCACCACCACGCAGAGCAGCTATAACGCTATCGGCACGACGTTGTGAAGCGGCAGAATCAGCCTCCTGCAAGGCAATAAGGCTGAAGCGGACAGAATCGGGACGATTTACAGGGTTATCCAAAATTTTAGCCACCTTATACAATTTCTGACTCTGATCGGTAACAACCTCAGATACAGTACCTGCGCCATTAGCCTTAGCGAAGTCTACAAAAGCACGGTCGTAATTATCGGGCTTGATGTAAGTATTAATATACTGGTAATTCTTTTCAGAAGCACTTTCGAAAAGAAGGCGGAGCTGCTCCTCGTCAGAAGTTCTCTTCAACTGTGCACGAAGGGAATCCATATTATCCTGTCCCTCCTTGATATCCTGTTTGGAAGGTTCGATAGGGATGATAATGATATCCATATTACGGTAACCCTCTTTCTTGAACTTGTAGTTCTTCACCTTATTGTAATAAGCTAAAAGTTCAGCATCGGTAGGTTGAACATCCGCATCGTTCACATCAGCATAAAGTTTGCGAGCAACCAAAGCGTCGTATTCCTTATTGCAGAGAGATGCCAGGAAATCGGCTTCAGCCTTAGGAGTAGACATCGCATTTACCAAAAGCGAGCCGATCTTTTCAGACATCAAGTTATTCTTGATGCTGTTTTCCATATAAAGCCACAGATTCCTTACAGACTTTTGCCTTTCGATGAACTGTTGGCGCTGATTCTGGTCTGCAATGCTATTAGGGTCACGGTTAACATCATCGATAACACGTTTGACCAGATTCTTATCGAACATACCCTGCTGGTTAGAGAAAAAACCGCTACGGAGAAGGATTGGATGAGGGTTGTTTCCAACGGTAGCATCGGTCAATTCCTTAACGCTGACAACCAAGCCGTCGTTTTCAGCCTCACTATTGATAAGGGTTTTCTGTTTAAAGTTGCTCCAAGTCCCCGCACGAACGATAGCATCGTCGTTATTGCCTCTCTGTTGCATTTTGGAGACTTCAGCAAGCTGTTGATAGCTACTTTCGAATTCTTCACGTGATAATTCTTCTCCGTTAACAGAACCTACAACATTCTGACTCTTACGGAAAAATGAAGTTGAGTTGTTCAAGAAGTCACCAACAACGAAACAAAGCAACGCAAAAGCCAACGTAAAAATAAGTAATCCGGCTCTGCTTCTAATTTTCTCTAATGTTGCCATTTACTTTAGATGTGATAAATTTATTTGTTATCTTATTATTTTTTTACTGGGAGGAATTCCAAAAAGAGAACAGCCTACAACGTTAAGAGAAGACCACCGAACAACTAGCACGCACTGGTTTTCAGAAAGCCTTTCGGGCAACGCACTATACGCCAGCTCGATTTGTTTTTCCTACAATCCTTTTATTTCAAATTGGTCGCTAAATTACAAAAAATATCGGTTAAGAAGAAAGAAATAAAGAGAAATAATGTAAAAAGGCAATTAGATAACAGATAATGGGCAAGTTGTAACAATAAATTTGTAATTTTAACGAGAAATTCAGTGTATCGGAAAAAATGCAGAAAAGACACCAAGACCGAAGACAATACTTTATAGAGTTGGCAAACACCGCCAAAGCATATTATATTGACTACATTGGCCGGCAAAAGCAACTGACAGGCCAGGAGCGCATATTGGAAATAGGCTGTGGAGAAGGCGGGAACCTTCTACCATTTTCAGAAATAGGCTGTTTTGTATATGGTTTAGACATTGACACAGCCAAAATAGAGAATGCGAAGAAATTCTATGCCGAATTCAACACCAAAGGTTCTCCTGCCAAATTTGAATGTCTGAACTTCATAGAAGCAGAGAAACCGACAACCGAAGAAGAACGCTACGATATTGTGCTCATCCACGATGTCATAGAGCACATTGAACAACCCTTCAAGAAAGAATTTTTCGAAAATGCGAAAAGTTACTTGAAAAAAGACGGTTTGATGTTTTTTGCCTTTCCTGTGTGGCAAATGCCCTATGGCGGGCATCAGCAGATCTGTTCTGCCAAGGTGTCGCAACTACCCTTCCTACATTTGCTTCCCACCAGCCTATATAAGTGGGTTCTGACCAAGAACGGCGAGCCACAAGACCGGGTGAACGAACTGCTCAGTATAGTCCGTTCCCAGATGACACCCGAACGTTTCAACCGTTTAGCCAGAGAAACCGGTCTTGTCAACATTGAAGAACTTTACTGGTTCATCAACCCCCATTACAAGCAGAAATTCGGACTTAGGCCTAGGAAAATGTGGAAGTTTTTCTCACGCATCCCATTTCTTAGGAATTTTGCGACGACCTCTTATTGGGCACTCCTCAAAATAAAATAAGAATAGGTCAAAAAGCTTTGAACATGTCTGAAAACAACATTAAGACACAACGGTTAAAGACTCCTTTGGGCGACATTCTAATAGGCGACCACAAAGGAAAGCTGTGTTTGTGCATATGGGCCAAACACAGCAAGCGAACAGCCATTGAGCACCGTTTACAGCGTCTGTCGAAAGAAAAATTCGTTGAGGAAAAAACACCTCTTCTAGAAGAAGCCGGCAAACAGATAACAGAGTTTTTAAACCATAAACGCACCTCGTTCAACTTGGAAACAGAACTGATAGGCACAGACTTCCAGAAAGAGGTTTGGAATGCGCTCAACAAAATAGGCTACGGAAAGACCGAAAGTTTCAGAGACCTTGCCGTACAAATCGGTCAAGAAGAATCGGTCCGTCCCATTGCGGCAGCAATCAGCACTAACCCTTTGGTACTGATAAAGCCCTGCCACCGCATCACAAGCGAGACAAAAGGGACAGGTCCGAACTATGAAGAGAAAATAAACGAGAAACTGCGTTCAATTGAAAATTAGTATCGCGCCATGAGGCTCCACCTATTCACTTTAGTACTACTGGCACTGGCCATTGAAACGCCCGCCAATTGCGCTGAAAAAACTATACAGTTGAACGACGCACAGAAAATGGGACTAAGGGGGAAAGTGAAAAGTTTTGCAGAATACGAGACCAAAATTGTTAACGACACCTTGAGAAAATACTATCTGAAACGTCTGACCCTATTCGACGAGAGAGGAAACAAAACAGAATCGACCATTTACGACCGTAACAGCACAATAATTGGAAAGACAAAGAGCAGGGTCGGGCAAAGGGGCAAAGTTCTCGAAGAAAAGACATTCGACAACAAAGGTGTAGAAACTTGCAAGACCGACAACATTTACGACAAAAAAGGCCGGTTGGTGCAATCGGTCAGATTGGTCTACCCAGCAGACACCCTAAGCCTATGGAAATTCACCTACGACAAAAAAGGCCGTAAGCAAACCTCGGAATACAAAGACAAGGGTAAAACTCTTCTAGCATCGTATACCTACGACAAGAAGGGCAACGTGCTAGGTATGGCCATCTACCAAAACAACACGCTATCGAAAAAGGAGGTTTTCACATATGACAAGGACGGACGGCTAACCATGTGGACGAAAAGCAATGGTAGAGACAGCACCATAGCCACAGAATTGAAATACAACGCATGGGGTATGCAAAACAGTAAAAGGGCGTATTTGAACGGCGACTTGCAAGAATTGTACATCTACGAGAACGACAACCACGGAAACAAGACCGCAGCATACCACTACAACGGGAACAAAGAGAACGCCGATTCATTAATCGACATTGAGTATTCCAACTACGACCAGCACGGCAATAAAACCCTAAGATACAGAATAAAAGAAGGTAAAACCACAGAGGGGGAAATCAACGAATACACCTATTATTAGGTTAGAATGCCTAAAATAGCGTAAATTTGTAGAAATATAAAAGTATAGCATGAGCCAAATACTCCTTATAAACGACATGCCTGGCTACGGTAAAGTAGCAACAGCAGCCATGTTGCCCATACTCTCGTACTACGGCATATCGGTATATAACCTGCCCACCGCACTGGTATCGAATCCGTTCGAGTACGGGAAATTCAACATAATGGAAACAACCGATTACATTGAGGGCGTGTTCCCGATATGGAAAGAGCTAGGATTCAAATTCGATGCAATAGCAGTGGGTTTCATAGTGTCAAAACGCCAGGCCGACCTGGTGAAAGATTATTGCAAAGAGCAATCGTCGCACGGCACAACCATCTATTTTGACCCGATAATGGGAGACGAGGGCAAACTGTATAACGGAATAGAGGAAAGCCGCATAGAGGTAATGAAAGAGATGATTTCGGTTGCCGACCTGGTCTATCCAAACTATACAGAAGCGGCCTACCTGACGGGACACCAATACAGAGAGGAAGGCTGTAGTGAGGAAGAGGCCGTTGAAATGCTAGACGGACTACTTGAAATAGGTTCGAAGTCGGCACTGATTACCAGCATGCGCATAGAAGGGAAAGACTGCGTCATCGGCTACAACCACAAGGACAAAGAACGCTTCGTGCTAACATTCGACTATGTGGACGCCCACTTTCCTGGGACTGGCGATACATTCTCGGCAGTATTAATCGCCCATCTGCAGAAGGGAGACAATTTGAAAGTAAGCACCCAGCACGCAATGAATGCCGTAAGACAAATGGTCTTGATCAGCAAGTCGAAACAAGACAAGAACTGCGGTCTCAACATCGAGAAATGCCTCTACCTGCTATAAGTCTATGTGGAAAGACTTCCTTTACTATACAAAGACAGAACGACGTGGGATTATCGTACTTATTGTACTGATAATCCTTCTTGCGATTATACGGTTCGCGCTACCCTACTTTCAACAGGGAGACGGTAAAGAATCGCTGTCGGCAAGAGACATAGAGCGCCTCCAGCAGTTAGAGGAGCAAATGAGCAAACAGACAGAGAACAGGCCGCTTCGAGGAAAGATAGACCCCCTACAGCTAGATTCCAGCGGATTTGTAAAGGTCGGATTCACAGCAACAGAAGCGCAAGAGCTAATAAAAATGAAGCGGAGCAACAGCAGAGAAGATTTCTACTTCAAATTTATGGATTATGCCATCAGGAAAAATCCAGAATGGGCAGACCATATAGAAGATTACAGAGAATAGTTTATTCAAATCAAAAACACCAACCAAATTGGAGAACTTCGCAAAACTAACAGAAGAGATAAGCGGACTTTTATGGGGCTGGCCCCTGATTGCACTTTTGGTGGGTACGCACATATACCTGACCATCAGGCTACATTTTCCACAGCGCCACATCATAACAGCAATAAAACTCACTTTTAAGAAAGACAAAAGCAAGTCGGGAGACATTAGCGCATTCCGGGCTCTTGCGACAGCACTTGCAGCAACCATAGGTACCGGCAATCTGGTAGGCGTTGGGACAGCCATAGCACTCGGAGGCCCAGGGGCCGTATTCTGGTGCTGGCTGACCGGGCTGTTAGGAATGGCCACAAAATATGGAGAGGGATTGCTGGCCGTTAAATTCAGGGTACGCACTTCGAATGGCGAAATGTTGGGCGGGCCGATGTATGCACTAGAAAGAGGATTGGGTATGAAATGGCTCGCCATCTTGTTCTGCATATTCACGGCGATAGCCACATTCGGCATAGGCAACATGGTGCAAGCCAACGCAGTAGCCGACCTGATGAAGGCCGACTTCGGCATTGCCACCTGGAAGACAGGGGCCATCACCACGGTGCTGGTAGGCAGCGTAATGCTTGGAGGCGTTAAGAGCATATCGAGAGCCTGTGGTCTGATAGTGCCATTTATGGCGGTCTTCTATATAATAGGCTGCATCTACATCATCATCTGCAACCATGCCTATCTCACATCAGCCATCGACCTGATAATAACATCTGCCATCGACCCATCGGCAGCTGGAGCCGGTTTCACAGGAGGGATGCTTATCAACACCATCCGCTACGGAGTTTCGCGAGGGCTCTTTTCAAACGAATCGGGAATGGGTTCAGCACCAATTGTCGCAGCTGCCGCCAAAGCAAAAAATCCGGTCAGGCAAGCCCTAGTTTCAATGACAGGCACTTTTTGGGATACCGTGATAATTTGCGCAATGACCGGAATAGTGATAGTGAGCTGTATGATTGCCCATCCGGAAATAGAATTTAAAGCAGGAACGGCCATGATGCGCTCGGTATTCGGAACCATACCAGTAGTAGGGCCGACAGTCCTTACAATAGGCCTTTTCACTTTCGCCTTCTCGACATTGCTAGGGTGGTCGTATTACGGAGAAAAAGCCATAGAATACCTGGGAGGCAAAAAGTGGATAACCTCGTACAGAGTGGTATTTGTAATAGCGATACTCATCGGCTCTATACTGAGTTTGAGCGCTGTATGGAACATCGCAGACTGTATGAACGCACTAATGGCCATACCAAACTTAATCTCGTTACTGCTACTTTCAAATGTTCTAGTCAAAGAAACCAGAAAATACCTTTGGGACAAAAACGGGCTGAACAAATGGGACAAAAGTGAAATAACCATTGAGCAACTCGCAAAAGAACGACGTTTGAAAAAGAAAATGAAGCAACGCCACCACAACAGGTGGTAAAACAGCCGTCAGACCAACCGCCGGCAACAGAGACAGAGACAAATAGGGCATGTTTTAACCAAACAATAAAGCAAAAAGCAAAAATAAAACCGTATTTTTGCAAAAGGGGGGTCTGTTTACAGACAGAACAGCACCATGCCCCAAACACAGAAAAGAAAATAAAACAAATACAAAACACAATAATGTACAAAATCGTAGACAAGGAATTCTTTTCGGAGAACGTGGTAAAGTTGGAGGTTGAAGCTCCACTCATTGCCAAAGCGCGCAAACCAGGAAACTTCGTGATTGTGCGTGTAGGAGAAAACGGAGAGCGCATTCCGCTGACTATAGCCTCGGCCGATGAGAAGAAAGGGACCATAACACTGGTAGCACAACGTGTAGGAGTTTCAAGTACCAAGCTGACCGACCTGAACGTAGGAGACGAACTGACCGATTTGGTAGGTCCACTGGGGAAGCCAACAGATATAGAAAAATACGGGACCGTAGTGTGTGCCGGTGGCGGAGTTGGCGTAGCTCCCCTATTGCCAATTGTGGAAGGCATGAAAAAGGCAGGCAACAAGGTAATTGTAGTACTGGCCGCCCGAAACAAAGACCTCATCATTCTAGAAAAACAGATGCGTGAGCTGGCCGACGAAGTCATCATTATGACCGATGACGGCAGTGCAGGAAAAAAAGGTTTAGTAACCAACGGAATAGAAGAAGTCATCCTCCGCGAGAAAGTCGACTTGTGCGTCACTATAGGACCAGCCATAATGATGAAGTTTGTCTCACTTTTGACCAAGAAATACAACTTGCCAACCATAGCATCGTTAAACACCATTATGGTCGACGGTACAGGAATGTGCGGAGCCTGCCGTGTTACAGTAGGAGGGAAGACCAAATTCGTATGTGTAGACGGTCCGGAATTCGACGCCCACCAAGTAGATTTCGACGAGATGATGATGCGTTTGGGTGCATATAAAGAATTGGAGAAAGAAGACCTATACAAAATTGGCAAATAAACCTCCCTTTCCACCAATGGCCAGGTCAAAAACCGCCAACAGAGCAGGAACCGGCCGGGAGGACAGGGTCTTAACAAAAGAAAACATATATGGCATTAGAAGATAGAAACGAAGCATGGCGCGACGAGTTGCGCAAAAGCATCAGCGGTAAAGAGCGGACAAGCACGCCACGCGTAAAGATGAACGAATTGGACGCAAAAATACGCGCCCGCAGTTACGACGAGGTCAACCAGGGTCTGACCGAAGAACAGGCAAGGAAAGAGGCTACCCGTTGCATGGACTGTCCGAATCCGACCTGTATGGAAGGCTGTCCGGTAGGCATCAACATACCAGGTTTTATTAAAAACATTGAGCGTGGAGAATATGTGGAAGCAGCAAAAGTGTTGCGCCAGACCAGCGCGCTGCCGGCAGTATGCGGCCGTGTATGTCCACAAGAGAAGCAATGCGAAAGCCAGTGTTTCTACAAATTGAAACTGAAGAAAGAACCAGTAGCCATTGGCTACCTTGAGCGTTTTGCCGCCGACTTCGAACGTAACAGCGGCAAAATGGAGGCACCACAGACAGCGCCAAAGAACGGCATAAAGGTAGCAGCCGTGGGTTCAGGTCCAGCCGGGCTATCATTTGCTGGCGACATGGCCAAACTGGGCTATGAGGTAACCGTATTTGAAGCCCTGCACGAAATTGGCGGTGTATTGAAATACGGCATACCAGGTTTCCGTCTGCCTAACGAAATAGTAGACGTAGAAATCGACAACCTGAAAAAGATGGGTGTAAAGTTCGAGAAGAACACCATTGTCGGGAAAACCATCGGCACCAAAGATTTGGAAGCAGCAGGATTCAAAGGCCTGTTTGTAGCCAGCGGAGCAGGCTTGCCACGCTTTATGAACATAAAGGGAGAGAACCTCATCGGCATAATGAGCAGCAACGAGTATCTGACCCGTGTAAACCTGATGAGAGCCAACACCAAAGAGAGCGACACACCCGTACTTAGGGGCAAGAACGTGGCTGTAATAGGCGGAGGAAACACCGCCATGGATTCGGTCCGCACCGCCCTGCGCCTAGGAGCAGAACGTGCAATGCTGGTATACCGCCGTTCGGAAGAAGAGATGCCAGCCCGCCTGGAAGAAGTGCACCACGCAAAAGAAGAAGGCGTGGAGTTCATGACACTGCACAACCCAATTGAGTATATAGGTGACGAGAAAGGCCGTGTAACCACTATGCGACTGCAGAAGATGCAGCTAGGCGAACCTGATGCAAGCGGCCGACGCTCACCAATAGCCATAGAAGGAGGCATCATCGATGTACCAGTCGATGTAGTAATCGTCAGCATTGGTGTATCGCCAAACCCAATAGTGCCAAACTCGGTAGCCGGGCTAGAAGTCAGCGCCAAAGGCACCATCGTCGTAAACGACAAGCTGCAGAGCAGCATACCAACCCTGTTTGCCGGAGGCGACATTGTGCGAGGCGGAGCAACCGTTATATTGGCAATGGGCGACGGCAGGAAAGCAGCGGCCGAGATGCACAAGTACCTGAGTGGCAACTAAAGGAAACGGGACACCCGGAGGGGGAAGGCTGAGAAAAACGTAAGATTGCGCTATAAAAGAGTTATCAAAAACACACTATAATAGTGCAAAAAAACGTATATTTGTAAGGATTTTAACAAGAACAAACAAATTCATTAATAATAAAAACAATATGACAATCGACAATTACAAATTCGCTGGTAAGAAGGCGATCGTACGTGTAGACTTCAATGTGCCATTGAAAGATGGTAAAGTAGCAGACGATACCCGTATCATGGGTGCTCTTCCAACCTTGAAGAAGGTATTGGCAGACGGTGGTTCATTGATCATCATGAGCCACATGGGCAAGCCAAAGGGCCAGGTTGTAGCAAAATATTCATTGGGTCAGATAGTAGACGCAGTATCAGAACGCCTTGGCGCTCCAGTTAAATTTGTTAACGACTGCCAGAAGGCACAGGCAGAGGCTGCAGCTTTGAAGCCAGGAGAAGTTTTGATGTTGGAAAACCTCCGCTTCTATGGTGAAGAGGAAGGCAAGCCAGTAGGCATTGAGAAGGAAGACCCTGCATACGAGGCAGCAAAGAAGGAAATGAAGGCAAAACAGAAGGAATTCTCTAAAGTTTTGGCTTCATACGCAGACTGCTACATCAACGACGCATTCGGAACCGCACACCGCAAGCACGCGTCAACAGCCGTTATCGCTGACTACTTCGACGCAGACAACAAGATGCT